>NZ_DASYOK010000135.1:0-56620 GCF_036007805.1 Yoonia sp. | reverse complement strand
GGACAGGCGGGCGCATTATAAATAGCTGGCAATGTGGCGCGGCGCGCCTACTTCATGCGCATGAGTGAGAAACACCCCAATGTGCGCGCGCTTGCCGTGCCCTCTGGCCGCATGTCGCGGTTTGGCCGTTTGAGTGCCATGACGGCTGGCGTTGCGGGCAACATGGCCGTCAACGGGATCGCCCAATTGGCGCAAGGCCAGAGGCCCGCAATGCGCGATTTGCTGATCACCCCGCAGAACATCACGCGGATCACCGAAAAGCTTGCCCAGATGCGCGGAGCAGCGATGAAAATCGGGCAGCTTATGTCGATGGATACGGGCGAATTCCTGCCGCCGGAAATGGCGCAGATCATGTCGCGGTTGCGGGACAATGCCCATACGATGCCGCCCGCGCAGTTACGGCGGGTTCTCGATACGCAGTGGCCGAAGAACTGGCTTGGTCAATTTGCAAAGTTCGATGTGCGGCCCATTGCGGCAGCCTCGATCGGACAGGTGCATCGCGCGCGGCTCAAGGATGGCAGAGATCTTGCGATCAAGGTGCAATACCCTGGCGTGGCAGACAGTATTGACAGCGATGTGGCCAATGTCGGCGCGCTGTTGCGCATGTCGGGGCTGATCCCCAAGGGGGTCGCGCTTGCGCCTTATCTGGAAGAGGCGCGCAAGCAGCTTCATCAGGAAACGGATTATACCCGCGAAGGGCAGTATCTGGCACGGTTTGGCGCGCTTCTGGCGGATGCACCCGGTTTTACGGTACCGGCGTATGTCCCTGAATGGAGCACGCCGCAGATCTTGGCGATGTCCTATGTGGAAAGTGTGCCGATTGAAGCGGCCTTCACCCAGCCAGAGGCGGAAAGACTGCGGATTGCGGATGCGCTGATCGGGCTGACCCTGCGCGAGCTATTCGACGAGGGGCTTATGCAGTCTGATCCGAATTTCGCCAATTATCGCTATGACCCACAGACCGGCCGGATCATCCTGCTGGATTTCGGCGCGACCTGTGAATTGAACCCGATGATCGTGGCACAATACCGTGCGTTGCTGGCCGCAGGCCTGATTGACGATCGCGCAGCACTCGCGCGGATTGCGCAAGAGATCGGGTTTATTGCACCCGATACAGCCGACCGTCACCGCATGGCGATTATGGACATGATGCAGATGGCCTTTACCGCCTTGCGCGCGGACGGACCGTTTGATTTCACCGACAAGACCCTGCCGCGCGCGATGCAGAATGCGGGGATAGCCTTGGCTGAAGACGGGTTTGTCCCGCCGCCTTTGCCGATTGATGTCTTGCTGTTGCAACGCAAGTTCGGGGGAATGTTCTTACTGGCCAGCCAGTTGGGCGCACAGTTGGACCTGTCGGGATATTTTGCACGCTACGTTGCGTCTAACGCTCGGTAAGCTTCAGCTCGATCCGGCGGTTCTGGGCGCGCGCCTCTGGCGTGTCGGCGGGGTTCAGCGGTTGATATTCACCAAACCCGTTCGCAGCGAGACGGCGTGGATCAATCCCCAAGTCGGTGTTCATAAAGCGCACAACCGACAGCGCACGCGCCTGACTAAGTTCCCAGTTATCGGCAAAGCGCGCGCCGGGATTGAGAGGGATATCATCGGTATGGCCATCCACACGGATAATCCAGTCAATGCCTTCGGGAATATCATCAGCAATGCTACGCAAAATATCGGCGATATTGGCAATTTCCGTTTCACCTGCCGGCGAGAGATCGGCACTTCCTGGTTCAAAAAGCACCTCGGACGCAAAGATGAAGCGATCGCCTTCGATGCGGATCCTGTCCTGACCTTCGAGGATCTGGCGCAATTCGCCAAAGAAGTCGGATTTAAAGCGTGACAGGTTCTCGGCCTCGGCGGCCAACCGCTCGGCTTCTTCCTCCAGTCGCGCGGCCTCTGCCTCAAGCCTGTTGCGTTCCGCCTCTTCCAGCGCGCGTCTGCGGCGCTCTTCTGACAAGACGCGGGCAAGGGCAGTGTTCAGCTGAGCGCCCAAGGTTTCGATCTGGACCTGCGCTTCGCGGTCGGCCTCTTCTGCGAGGTTGAGCAGCGACTGCAGGTTGCCCACCTGTGTGCGCAATTCGGTGATCTGTTCGTTCAGTAAAGCCACCTGACGCTGGCTCTCGGCAGATATGGCTTCTTGCGCCGCAAGTTCCTCATTCGCGAGGGCGAGAAGGGCCGCTTGCCGTTCTGCTTCGCTTGTCTCTTCGCCAAGATCGCCCTGTAGTTCTTCTAGCTCGCTGGTCAGCGTTGCGTTCCGCGCGTCAAGTTCGGCCTGTGCTGCGCGTGCGGCGGCCAGCAGGGTCAGCGTGTTCTCTGCTTCTTGCCGCTGCCGCTCAAGGTTGAGGGTCATCGCCGTCAGTTCGGTGTCGGCATTCGCCAGCCGTTCGCGGAGTGCTTCGGCGGCGGCGGCACTGGTCAGCTGATCGGCCTCAAGTGCCGTGATGCGTGCAGTATTGGCGTCATTCTCGCTTTCCAGATCGGCTATCAGTGCTTCCAGCGCTTCGCGGCGGGCGGCGGCAAGGCGCGCGGCCTCTGCGCCTTCGTCGATTTCAGTGCGGGCCTGCGCAAGGGCGAGGTTGAGCGCTTCTTGCTGTGTCAACAATCGCTCCTGCGCGGCTTCCAGCCCTGCAATATTGGCAAGCGCGTCGCGGCGTTCGCTGAGAAGCCCAGCGACCTGTGCCTCGAATTGGGTGATTTGGGTTTGTGCCTGGGCCAGTGCCTGATCCTGTGCGTCCCGTTCTGCGATCAGGGCGGCAATCCTTCCTGCCTGCCGCGTGGCCTCTGCGTTGGCGGCATCAAGATCGGCGGTCAGCGCCGCATTGGTATCGCGTGCAAGCCCAAGCGTGGCGGTTAGTGCTGCGACTTCGTTGGTGAGCGCGCCCAACTCTGTCTCTTGGCCAGTGATCTGTTGGCGCAGCACAAACTGGATCACCATAAAGATCGTCAGCACGAACATCAGGACCAGCAAAAGCCCGGTCATCGCATCCACGAAACCCGGCCAGATCGCGTTTTGAAAACGGTTCGATGATCTGCGGCTCAGCGCCATGGATCAGCCTCTGTCCCTGATCGCACTTGCCAGATTGGCGATTTCGCTGCGCAGGTCGCCGACACTCTCCTGGCGGCCTGCCGACATTTCTTCCAGAATCCGTAGCAATTGCACGTCGATGGATCGCAAGCGCATCCGGCTTTCGGCATCAATGCCTTCCATCCCGCTGTCGTCCAGTTTCTGGATCAGCGCTTCCTGGCCAATGGCAACACGTTCAAGCATCTCCGATGTCGCATTGGCCGTAGTGCTTTGTGCCATCCTTTCGATCGCTGTGGCCAGCGCGTTGAATTTCTTGTCGTTTTCTTCGCGGTCCGTGTCTGTCTGCCCCATCATCATCTGGATGGTGTCCATCAGCTCGCCCAATTGTTCCACAAAGGGGCCCATCGCGCTGAGGTCGGCACCAAGGGCACCCTCTTCGCCATCAATGCCCACGCGGGTGATCGTTGACAGCCATTCTTCAAGTTCGCGGTAGAACCGGTTTTGACCGTGGCCTGCAAAGAGTTCCAACAGGCCGACAATCAAAGACCCGGCAAGCCCCAGAAGCGAGCTTGAGAAAGCCGTGCCCATGCCGCCCAACTGCGCCTCGAGGCCAGATTGCAGGCGGGCAAAAATATCAGCGCCGCTTTCCCCTTCGCCGGGGTTGAGCGAGCTGATGGTTTCAACAAGTGCGGGCACGGTCGTGGCCAGACCATAGAATGTGCCCAAAAGGCCAAGGAAAATCAGGACATTGCCTATATAGCGCGTGATTTCGCGGTCTTCGTCGATCCGCTGTGCAACGGAATCAAGGATCGACCGGCCAGAGGTCGATGATACCTGCGTGCGCGCCCCGCGTGAGCGTAAGAGCGTAGCAAGCGGTGCAAGGAGCGACGGGGCCGCGCTATAGGAATGTCCGCCTTGTTCCCGTGCGAACCGTTCGATCCAGCGCACCGAATTCATCAACACAAAGACTTGGTTAAAGCAGGACAGCACGCCCAGCACGAAGACCCCGACGATGACCCCGTTCAGGTAGGGGTTTGTTTGATAGATCCCTGTGATCTGTTCTAGCCCAAGGTAAAAGCCCGCGCCAACCAGCCCGATCACGGTCAGCATGAACAGGAGCTGACGAATGGGCAGTGTAAACTGCGGTTGTGGTTTGGGTTCCCGTTTGTCCAACACGGATGGGCGCCTCATATTGTGTGACTGCTTCGCTCGCATAACAGCATATGGCTGAAGTTGCGCAAACCCAAACAAATTCGAGGTTTTACTTTGTTGCTGTCAAAGCACGCACACGGGCAACCAGCCAGTCCATATCGGCGTCAGTGATCCCGAGCTCCACCAGGTGGTTGGCCGTATTGAAGAGATATTCCGTGTTCGGCCCGCGCCCGCCGACCGCACGTGCAATCATCTGAGCCTGCCTTTCAAGGTCGAACTGGCAGTACTGCACATGATCGCGGTCAACCACATAGGTCAGTGCCTGCAATGGTGCGCCTTGGTCGTCGATCAGATTAACGGTTTCTTCGTAATAAGCAGACGAGATTAATTCGCGTTCGCGCAGTTGCGCAAGAACGGTGTCGGTCTCATCTTCGGCCACCTGAAAGGCCACGCCGGTACATTGCCCGCCCGCTTGCGCATCAAGCGCAAGTACAAGGCCGGGGTCATCCTCGGTGCCGCGGTGGTGGATGCTGAGCATGCAAAAACTGCGGTGATAGTCGGGCAGTCGCGCCTTGACCTGCCGCACCGGTCTAAAACCGGGGTTCCACAAAAGTGAACCATATCCGAAAACCCAAAGTGCCATAGTGCGTGTCCCTTCCTTGGACATGCCCATAACACCGGTTTGAAGGAAACGGAACTAGACCGCGCGGAGCAGGTCGCCAAAGATCGCAGTGGTGTGATCTTGCAGGTAAATCCGCAGCCAGGGTGTGTATTGCGCAGGGTGCCGCGCCACATCGGCAGAGAGTTCATAAAAATCGACCCAGCGGGTATCCATCACCTCGTCGGGGTTGGGTTTGACCACCAGATTATTGGGGGCGTCCGCGACGAAGACCTCGACAACCTCATGTTCGATCAATCCGCCACCCACATCGGCCCGGTACTCGATCTGGTCACGGTGCGATGGGTAAAGCCCCGTGATCCCCAATTCTTCGTCCAGACGCCGCATCGCACAGTCGGTCGGGTCTTCGTCCCATTCGGGGTGGGTACAGCAGGTGTTCGCCCAAAGCCCGGGCGTGTGGTATTTGCCCAGCGCGCGCTGCTGGATCAAGACGCGGCCACGGTTGATCACAAAGACACTGACCGCCTTGTGCTTGAGCCCGCGCAGGTGCGCATCCAGTTTCTCGACCGGTTTGAGTTTGCCGTTTTCCCAGGCCGGGATCATGATCGTCATGTGCGCAACGGTGATACCAGTCGCGTCAGATGCGCGAGGTTCTTGATGCCGATCTTCAAGTGAGCCATGGGCCGTGCCTTTACCAGTTTCTTGTTCATATAAGCCTCAAACGTCAGCTTTTGCACGTCGACATCATGACACAGGGACACAAACCGCTCACGCCGTTCGTCGCTGCGGTAATAGGCGTTTTGCATCGCGCCCAAAACCCGGAAAACCTGTTTGTGTTCGCGCATGAAGAGTTTGCGGGCCAGTTGCAAATCTTTTGCGCGACCTGATGCCAAAGTGGCCGCTGCGGCGGTCGCGGCCACGCGTCCACCAACCATCGCATAGTAAATGCCTTCGCCCGATGACGGTGCCACGACGCCCGCCGCATCGCCTGCCAGTACCACGTCTTTACCATTGTCCCAGCAATCCAATGGTTTGAGCGGAATCGGCGCGCCCTCTTTGCGGATCGTCTTGCAATCGGTCAGGCCTGATGCTGCGCGCAGATCGGCGGTGGCTTTTTTAACGTCCACCGATTTGATCAAGGACCCCATGCCGACGCTGGCTTGTCCGCCGTGGGGGAAGACCCAGCCGTAGAAATCGGGCGAGATGCGGCCATCATAGATCACATCGCAGCGCGCCGGATCATAGGTGGCAGTGGCCGCCGGTGCTTCGATGATCTCGTGGTAGGCAATGACGTAGGGGATTTTATCGCCGTCTTTGATCTCGGCCCGTGCCACGTTGGAGCGCGCGCCGTCAGCGCCGATGACCAGCTTCGTGGTCAGTTTCATCTCATTGCCGCTGACCTTGTCGCGATAGACCACATGGGTGCCATCGGCGTCCCGTTCGATCTTGGTGAATGTCCCTGTGTAGCGATGCGCGCCGGCGTCCTTGGCCCGTTTGCGGAGGAATTCGTCGAAATGTTCGCGATCCACCATGCCGACATAACCGTTCTCGATCGGAATATCGACCTGCCGTCCGGTGGGCGAGATCATGCGCGCGGTGTTCACTTTGGCCACGATCTGGGCGTCAGGGATAAAGAAATCTTGGATCAGGCGCGGGGGGACGGCCCCGCCACACGGTTTGATCCGTCCGTCACGGTCGATAAAAGCGACCTTGTGACCGGACCGTGCAAGGTCTTCTGCGGCGGTGGCCCCTGACGGGCCTCCGCCCACGACAACGACATCATATTGCATGTGCTATTCTCCCGGAACGAGCGTGGCGGACGGCATTTTGCGATCCATGATTTTGGCAGCCATTGCGGCAGCGGCGATAAAGACGGCTGCTTCGACGATGAAGACGATCCCGAAGGCCTGTGTGTCGGTCATATTGACGCGCAAGATATCAACCATGCCTGCCCCGACCAATCCGCCGAACCCTGCGGCGATGGCCTGTGCTGCACCCCAAAGCCCCATGCGGGTCCCTTCCCGGCGCGCGGTGCCTGCCCCGGCAAGTGCCATCATTGAACCGATGGCGGCGACAGCAAACATGCCATTAAAGAACCCCAACAGGACGACAGCAGGGACGAGCGGTGCGCTTGGTCCAATCGGCCCGAGGAACGTGATCAGGATCAGCGCTGCGGCGGAACCGACACAGCCCGTCATCACCCAGTTGCGCAATGCGCCGATCTTGAGGCCAGTGGCCAAGATGCCCACCGCAAGCATGCCGACAAACACGCCGCCGTTTTGCGCGCCTGAAAGCGAGGTCGATTGCCCAGGTGTGAAATCAAAGACGAGACCTGCATAGGGCTCGAGGATCAGTTCCTGCATGAAATAGGCGGTCATCGACAGGAACACGAAGATCGTGAAGTTGCGTGCTTTGCGTTCCGACCAGACCTCTTTCAACCCCTCCATGAAGGGTGTCGGGTCCGGTTCACGCACTGCGATCAGATTGCGTTCGATCCGCCAGACGGCCAGACAGGTCACGAGCGTTGCGATGGTGACGACGAAGCCCACGATCTCGATCAAGCGCATGGGCGTGTAGGGGTCAATCAACTGCCCCACGATCCCTGCGGTCATTGCGATGCCGAAGATCATCATCAGCCATGTAATCGTGGCGGCGGCCGCACGCCGGTGCGGTGCCGTCGTCGTGGCCAGAAGCGCCAGCAATGATGTGCCAGAAGCGCCAACGCCAAGGCCGATCAACGTATAGGCGACGATTGAAATGGTCAAACCAAGCGCAAAGGATTGCGCGAACGCCAAGATACCACAGGCCGCAGCGAAAGCGCCCAGTGCAAGCGCCACCATACCACCGATAATCCAGCGTGTCCGGTGCCCGCCGGTATCAGAGTAGAACCCCCAATGCGGGCGTGTCAGTTGAATACCGTAGTGCAGGCCGACCAAAAGCCCGGGCAGGATTGCAGGCAGCGACAGCTCGACCACCATCAGACGGTTCAGTGTCGAGGTTGTCAGGACGACAATCGCCCCCAGTGCCATTTGTACAAAACCGAGCCGGAAGATCTGGAACCATGAAAGTGTCATATCAGCCTCCAATGCTCCGCAAAGCAACGGCGCTGATCATCATGCCGCTGATGTAGAACAGAATACCCATCCCCTGATACCAAGGCGTCTTGCCTTCGGGATCGCGCAGCAGAACGCGCATCGCGCCCAGTTGCACCGCAAGCATCGCCATGACGCCCAGTGCGAAACCGGGTTTGTCCCAATAGGCCAGCAGGCCGATGACAATGACCTGTGGCACCGCCATGATCCAGCAGGCGACGCGCGCCGCGCGGTCTGGCCCAAGTGTGACAGGCAGCGACCGCAGGCCGGTGGCACGGTCGCCCTCGATCGCTTTGAAATCGTTGAGCGTCATAATGCCATGCGCGCCAATGCCGTAAAGCACGGCGATCGCGATCACCTGCGGGCTTGGTGCGCCAGCGGCCACAACAGCCGCCCCCGTGATCCACGGCAGGGTCTCGTACGCGAGACCGCAAAGCCCCGGCCCCCACCAGCCGGATTTTTTGGCGCGGATCGGCTCGGCCGAATAGGCCCAAGCCGCTGCAACGGCCAATATAGTGGCACCAAAACCCCAAGGCCCCAGTTGATACCCAACCGCTAGCCCCAAAACCGTCATCGCGAGTGCGATATAAAGGCCCCACCTCCCGGGAATGCGCCCTGAAGGAATCGGGCGGTCAGGTTCGTTGATCGCATCAACGTGGCGGTCACACCAATCATTCGCTGCCTGCGACATACCGCAGACGATCGGGCCGGCAAGCACGACACCCAAGACCACGAAAAACCATTGGCCAGAGGGGCTTACGCCCGATGAAACAACGCCACAGAGATAGGCCCACATCGGGGGAAACCAGGTCACAGGCTTGATCAGCCGCAGCATCGCGCGAGGCTCGGGCCAGCGGCGTATGGCGGGTTCAATCTGTAAATCTGACGTTACACTCATTCTGTCAGTTTAATGTGACATATGGTATTTGGGCAAGTGTAAAGGTCAGTTGACACTGCGCCATCTTGTCACCTGGCGGGGCAGCCGCCCTGGCGCGCCTGCTAGTCCTGCCAAACGTGTGTGGTTTTCATCGAATTGTCCCGTTAAGCCTGCTTTCACTTCTGCCCATCTATGCCTGTACCGGGTGACAACATGAGGTAGTGAGATGAGCAAAGGACCAAACGCACCAACAATTATCAAACGCAAGAAGGTAATCGCTGGTGGGGGGCATCATGGTGGTGCCTGGAAGGTCGCATACGCCGATTTCGTCACGGCGATGATGGCGTTTTTTATGCTGATGTGGTTGCTCAACGCCACAACCGAACAGCAGCGCAAAGGGCTGGCGGATTACTTTTCGCCAACAATTCCCATCAACCGCATTTCAGGCGGCGGGTCCGGCGCCTTTGGTGGCGACAATATCTTTACCGAAGATACCCTGGCGCAAAGCGGCACTGGCGTCAGCCAACCAAACGTTGGCAATGAACCACTGCGCAGCGAAAGCGAGACCGAGGCAGACGCCTTGGCGGCGGCCCAAGTCGCCGCACTGCGCGAAATCGAGGCGGCACTTCTGGGGCAGGGGGGTGAAAGCATGCTGTCCGATCAGGCGCTGCGCCATATCATCACCCGCCTCACCGATGAGGGCCTTGTGATCGAGATATTTGATCTGCCTGATGTCTCGCTTTTTGTGGAGGACACGGTCGTCCCCAATCCTGTGATCGCCGAGATTGCCGCGATCATGGCGCGGCTGTTTCAAACTGTCCGCAATGGTGTCGCCATTGAAGGGCACCTCAGCGCCAAGTCTGTCCTGCAGGTCGACAACCCTGTGTGGGAGCTGTCAACCGGCAGGGCTGCCCAGATGCGCCTGATGCTGCAAAGTGGTGGGCTCGATCCGATGCGCATTGTCCGCCAGACGGGTGCAGGTGACCGTGATCCGGCCGTGCGGGACGCAACCGCCCCGCGCAACAACCGCATCGAGGTCATTTTGCTGCGATCAGACCGCTAGGGCGATATCACTCGAATTTTAGCCGTTAGGGGGGTGTTAAGGCGCGGGGCTTAGAGGTGGTGTGAACATTAGTCATCTCTGACGCAGAAAGGCTCATCTATATGACGATTTCCTCTTCCCTGAACGCCAGCGTTGCCGGTTTGGCGGCAAATGCCTCTCGGTTGGCCACGATCTCGGACAATATCTCGAACTCATCAACCTATGGCTATAAAAGGGCGGTGACCGATTTTCAGTCTATGGTGATTGAGAGCGGTCAGGGAACCTATTCTGCGGGTGGTGTACGCACAACAACATCGCGCTTGATTGATGAACGTGGTGCGCTGGTTTCGACGTCAAACCCCACCGATCTTGCCGTGCGGGGCCGTGGAATGCTGCCGGTCACATCGGAAACATCTGTGGCCGTCAATAACGGGGACAATCCCTTGTTCCTGACCACGACCGGATCTTTCCGCCCCGATGCCCTTGGATACCTGCGCACGCCGGGGGGGTTGGTTTTGCTGGGTGTGCCGGCGGCGGCTGACGGTACAATCCCGAACTATCCGCGCGATTCCATCGACGGTCTGGTGCCTGTCCAGATCAACGCCAACCAATTCGCGGGCGAGGCGACAACACGCGTCGATCTGTCGGTCAACCTGCCGGCCACGTCAACGCGCGAAGGATCGCCGGGTGATTCCGAAACGCTCTCGGTTGAATATTTCGACAACCTGGGTGCGTCTTCGAACCTGAGCTTCCTGTTTACGCCAACCGTGCCGGCAAATGGCTCATCGAATACATGGACGATGGAAATTCGCGACAGTGAGTCCGATGTCGATCTTGACGGCATTCCTGATGTTGTCGGCGAATATACACTGACTTTTGATGCGACACGCGGCGGTGGCGGTACGCTTGCAAACGTCGATTTTGCAGACCCCCTGAACCCGATCGGTGGGGCCTACGACCCGTCCACCGGTGCGCTGACGATTGCGGTTGATGGCGGCCCAATGGAAATCAATATCGGCGAATTGGGCAGTTCGATCGGATTGACCCAACTGTCCGATGCCTTCGCGCCCGTTTCTATCTCCAAGAACGGCACGCCGGTGGGTAGTCTGACATCGATCGAAGTGGACCAGAACGGTTTCGTGCGCGCGTCCTTTGATATCGGGATCAACCGCGTTCTCTATCAAATTCCTCTGGTGGACGTGCCAAACGTCAATGGGTTGGAAACGCTTGATCAGCAGAGCTACCGTGTGACGCCCGACAGTGGTTCTTTCTTCCTGTGGGATGCGGGTGATGGGCCGACCGGTGATATCGTCGGCTTTGCACGCGAGGAATCTGCCACGGATGTTGCCGGAGAATTGACAGAATTGATTCAGACACAGCGGGCCTATTCGTCAAACGCCAAGGTCATCCAGACTGTGGACGAGATGCTGCAAGAAACCACCAACATCAAACGCTAACGCAGATTGGATTGACCTGATATGAGCATGTCGAGCGCCCTCAATAACGCAGTGACCGGTCTGACGACCAACGCGCGCATGGCCGAGGTGGTGTCCTCAAACCTCTCGAACGTCATGACAGATGGTTATGGGCGGCGCTCGGTCGAGCTTTCTTCTGTGCAGGTCGGCGGCCGTGGCGGCGGAGTACGCATTGACGCGATCAATCGCTTTGTCGACGCGGGGCTTTTGGCCGACCGACGCTTGGCAGATGCATCGCTGAGTGGACAAGACCGCAGTGCCACGATGGTGGTGCGGCTCGAGCAGACAATCGGTGGTCCGGATGACGCGGCAGGTCTGGGCGCACGACTGGCCGAGTTCGAACGCGCATTGATCAGCGCGAGCAGTGATCCCGCATCCGAGACACGGCTCGCGTCAGTGGTCAGCCGTTTGCAGGACGTCGCAAATACGCTGCAATCCAACACCAAGAGTATCCAGGCCCTGAGGCAAGAGGCTGACGGTGCGATTGCGCGCGATATCGACGTGCTGAATACAGCATTGAAGCAGGTCGCGACGCTGAACGCCGACATCTTGCGGATCAAAGGATCTGGCGATGACCCATCCGCGCTCTTGGATGCACGACAGCGGGCCGTTGATCAAATCGCGAAAATTGTGCCGATTCGCGAAATCCCGCGCGATAATGGCACGATTGGCCTTCAGACAACGCGTGGTACTCAGCTTCTGGAGTCGCGACCGGTTGAATTCGGGTTTCAACGCACACCGACAATCACCGCCGATATGACCTTGGCTGGCGGCGCGCTTGGCGTCATCACAATTGATGGCGACGTCGTAGACGCCGCGACCGGGATTGGACGGCTCGATGGCGGTTCCCTCGGTGCGGCTTTTGCTTTGCGTGACAAAACACTGGTTGAATCACAAGAATCTCTTGATCTGATCGCGGCGGATTTGATGGCTCGCTTTCAAGATACAACAAACGATCCGTCACTCACGGCTGGCGATCTCGGGCTTTTGACTGACGAAGGCGGGGTCCTGGATCTGGCCGATCTGGCCGGGCTTGCGGGCCGGATTGCGTTGAACCCGCTGATTGCGCCGGCGAATGGCGGCAACGCGGCCTTGTTGCGCGATGGTCTGAATGCTGCGGGGCCTGGCCCTGCTGGCGATGCGACGCAGCTCAACCGCTGGATTGCAGCGCTTAGCGCGCCACGTGCCGACGTACCGGGCATGGCTGCACAATCCGCGTCCGGGCGGATTGCAAGCTTTGTCTCCGAGGTCGGCACGACGCGGCTTTTGGCGCAAGAACAACTCAGCTTCACCACTGCCCGGTGGGAAACACTGCGCGAAGCCGAACTTGCCGATGGTGTGGATACAGACGTGGAACTGCAAAAACTGCTGCAAATCGAACAAGCCTATGCTGCAAACGCAAAGGTGATCCAGACTGTTGATTTTATGATGCAAAGATTGATGGAGCTTTAGATGTCAGTTGTTTCAATCGGGGATATGGCGCGACAGTTTACGTCGCTGCGCAATGGAAATGCGATCAAGACAGAACTTGCGGAATTGGTTGATAGCCTGTCCTCTGGAAAAGTGGCTGATCTTACGAAAAACCTCGATGGGGAGACCGCGCGATTTTCCGGAATCCGGTATAGCCTGGCGCAGCTTGATGGCTATGGTCAGATTGCATCGGAAACGCTTCAAACGCTCGCCAATGTGCAAATCATTTTGGGTAAGGTTGACAGTGCGCGCGGCGCCACCGCAGAGCGGTTGCTCTTGGTTAATGATACTAGCACATCCACCCAAATTGATGAAGCGGCGCTGGCATCGCGGAGTGCCTTTGAAGATATGGTTCTGGCCCTGAACACACAGGTTGCAGATCGCGCATTGATGGGCGGTACCCGTGTTGGTAATGCGCCGCTTGCCTCTGGAACAGCAATGCTGACCGATTTGCAGGCTGCGATTGGTGGGGCTGTGGATCAAGCAACCATAAGTGCGGTTGTCGCCTCTTGGTTCAATGATCCCGCAGGCGGCTTTGCAACCCTCGGCTATCAAGGCGATACAGGTGCTTTACTGGAACGGCGCGTGTCAGAAAGCCGTACCGTGACGCTGAATGCGCGGGCTGATGATCCGGCAATCAGGGACGTGCTGAAAGGTGCGGCCCTTGCGGCGCTTGCCAATGATCTACCCGGTCTCAGCCGGGAAACGAAGTCCAGCCTGCTGCAAGAAGCCGCGGCCGGACTATATGGTGCGGCAAGCGACTTGGTTGCGGTGCAAGCGCGCGTCGGCTTTGCCGAAGCTGGTGTTGAGAGGGCGTTGACTGAAACCAATGCGCAGCAAACCGCTCTGCAAATGGCACAAAACGATCTATCGCTTGCGGATCCCTTCGAAACAGCGTCGCGCATACAAGCGACACAGGTTCAATTGGAGACATTCTTTAGTCTGACCGCGCGCATGTCCCAACTCAGCCTGCTGCGGTACATCTAGATGAAGATGGTGAATCTGCTCTGCGTCCTGGCAACGGTGCTTTTGCCACAACTGGCGCAAGCGAACCCGATCCGTATCAAAGATCTGGTTGAGTTTGATGGTGTGCGATCAAATGATTTGGTTGGGTACGGTCTGGTTGTGGGTCTGAATGGTACGGGTGACGGATTACGGAACTCCCCTTTCACCGAGGATATTTTAGGCAATATTCTTGAACGTCTTGGTGTTAACGTCACCGGTGAGCAGTTCCGCCCCAACAATGTTGCGGCTGTCCTGGTGACTGGCGCGTTGCCGCCCTTTGCGCGTACGGGCAGTTCTCTTGATGTGACCGTTTCGGCCATCGGCGATGCCAATAGCTTGCTTGGCGGCACCTTGATTATGACCCCATTGAAAGCTGCGGATGGTGATATCTATGCTGTTGCCCAGGGAACGATCATCGCAGGAGGTGCTTCTGCCACAGGTGATGGCGCGGCTGTAATCCAAGGGGTGCCAACGGCGGGCGTCATCCCTTCCGGCGCCACGATCGAGCGTGAAGTGGCCTTTGATTTTTCTGGGCTTGCGACTGTGCGTTTGGCATTGCGTACGCCGGATTTCACGACGGCGGAACGGATCGAACGTGCTATCAATGCTGCATTTTCGCGCCATGTCGCTGTAATGTTGGATGCTGGAACGGTCGAATTGAATATCCACGCGACCCAGATGCGTTCTCCAGCGCATGCGTTGGGGCGCGTTGAAAATATCATGGTCGAACCGGAAAGGCGCGCACGGGTCGTGGTGGATCAGCGCTCTGGTACCATTGTCATGGGAGAAGACGTGCGGATCAGCCGTGTGGCCGTTAGCCAGGGCAATCTTACGCTGCGTATTCAGGAAGCGCCACTTGTCTCCCAACCCAATCCTTTTGCTGAGGGTGAAACCGTTGTCGTGCCTCGGACGGATGTGAATATCATTGAAGAGCCCGGGATTGGCCTTGCAGAAGTCAACGGTGGCACATCCTTGAGCGAAGTTGTTGCAGGGTTGAACGCGCTGGGCGTCGCGCCTCGCGATATGATTGATATCCTAAAAAGTATTAAAGCCAGCGGTGCCCTGCATGCGGAATTCATTGTGAGATAGGCGCCGCCTGTGTGTGACTGATTTTGAAGGTGCAAGGTCATGGAGGGTTCAAATGTGCGGGACGACATTTTCCTGTGCATTCCTGTGCAGGAGTGTTTGGTTGTCTTTATGCCTATGATCTTGAATCTGCCCTAACACTGGCCAGGCCGGTTCGATTTTCTGCAAGATGCGGGACTGTCGCGCGGATGATTGGGTGATGGTCTATTCGTAATGGGAGGTCGGCACCTGTACTAAATCATGTGCTGCGTGTTTGAACAGAGTACGCGTTCATCATCGCAAGGATACAGAAACGGCGGGGCTCAGACTCCATAGCCTTGTACCAGGCTTGTTGCGATCAAGGTCCACCCGTCGGCCACCACGAAGAAAGCAAGTTTGAAAGGCAGTGAAACAATCGCCGGCGGGACCATCATCATGCCCATCGACATCAACACGGCTGCAACGACCAAGTCGATGATCAGAAAGGGCATAAAAATCAGAAAGCCAACCTGAAAAGCGCGTTCCATTTCGCTCAGCAGGAAGGATGGCACCACAATCGACAGAGGTGCATCCCGCGCAGGTAGAGTGTTTGTGATGTCGGGGCGCAGGTCAGCCAAAGCCAGGAATGTATCGGGGTTGATCCGGGTCAGCATGAATTCCTGAAGAGGGACGATCGTTCTTGCAAAGGCTTCTTCCAGCGCGATGTTCCCTTGGATCAAGGGATTGATTCCTTGGTCCCATGCTGCGCGAAAGACGGGTTCCATGACGAAATATGTGAGGAACATAGCGAGGCTGACAATCAGCATATTTGGGGGTGATTGCTGTAAACCGATGGCCTGCCTGAGGATTGCAAACACCGTCACAATAAAGGGAAAGCAGGTCACCATAATCGCGATGCCGGGTACAAGGCTCAGCACGGTGATCAGGACAAGCAACTGAACGGATCGCGTTGCCAACGATCCGTCATCGCCGAAGGTTATAGAGACTTCTTGCGCCATCGCGGGGCCTGCGAGCGTCCCTGACAAAAGCAACGTGATTATGAGCAGGCGACCCATGCTAGGACAGATCACCCTTGTCATGCGCGACTTCGGTCAAACGCACGGCAAGATGTCCTGGCTCTGCGCCTTCTGCTTCCTGGAGTTCACCGCGCGCGATGAGCCGGTCGCCTATGTAAAGCTCAACCGGATCTTCGATCTTGCTGTCGAGCGGCAGTACGGCGTTTTCGCCGAGCTGCAGCAGGTCGCGTACCAAGGGGCGCGCTTTGCCAACGGTCACAGTCACCTCTATCGGGATATTGTGAAGAGGGTGCGCCTTGTTGGAGGTTTCGGCAGGATTATCCATGCGGTTTGGTCCTTGTTTCTATGAAGTCTGCGGCAGAAAGGATCAGGCGGATGTCGTCCAACATCTGATCAAGATCGACATGCAGGGTTTCCTGCCCCCAGCGCGCCCATGCTTCATTTCGTGTAAGCTCTTGATCAGTCATGAGCATGACGTTGATGGGGCTCGCTTCGAGAGCTGACGCCACCGCATCGTGCTGGTCAGGGTGGATTGCCAGGGTGAACTTAGATGCGGAGTGTTCGGCCGCAGCCTGCATGAGTATTTGGCTAATCTGGCCAGCAAATCCGTGCTCTACGAGGTGCGGAAGCAGTTTTCTACACAACGTGTCAAAGAGTGGCGCGAGCGAGCGCGTGAGTTCGCCGCGCACCTCCTGGTATTTGAACTCCAGATCGGCAATGTTTTGGACAAGCTCTTGTTGCAAGGTCGTCTGCTCGGATTTCGCCGCAGCAAGCCCTTCGGCATAGCCCTCGGCAAAGCCTTGTTCATAGCCTTCGGGGGCATGCGCCACTTGCAGCGCGTCGTCGTCAAAAGATTCAAACTGCATTCTTTGCATGGCCTACGTATTCGCCTTTGCCGATGGCTCTTCGATCCAGTCCTGTAACACCTGAAGCGTTTCGGTCTCGCGCTCGGAAATGATACGCTTGAGCCGCGCGACAGGATCGTTGTCTGCCTCAACTCCCAACATATCACCCCCCATGAAGCCGCCAAAATCCGCGTCGTCCATTGCCATGGCCATCGGTGGATTGATGTCGACCGGTTCGGCGCGATCTTGCAATTCCAGTGGCTGCGCTTGCGCGCCTGCGGATGTCAAAATCGGGCGTACGACAAATAAGCCCAGGATCAGGGCAACAACCGCAAGCACACCGATCTGGATCAGTTGCATCATGTCGAGCGGCCGCGCCGCGATCGGGCTGACGGCCGCGGTGCCCAAGGCCTCGAAAGGTTCAAACGGCATTGATCTGAGTGTCAAAATATCCCCGCGTTCCGGGTTCAGCCCGACAGCAGAGGCAACCAGCGCTTCAAGTGCCGCGAGCTCTTCGGCGGATCTTGGGGTGATCGTGACGGTACCATCATCGGCGGTCTCGACCACATCGTTGACAAGCACCGCGACGGTCAACCGCCGAATCGCCCCCGGCGCGCGTGTCAATTGGCGCTCGGTTTGCGAGACCTCATAGTTGGTCAAAGTCCGGCTTTCGCTATTTTCATTGCTGGATGAACCGGTATTCGCGCCCGCGTCGCCTTCGGGCAGGTTCGATGCCACGGTTACATCGCCGCCACGGCTATCGGTGGCTGTGCCGGTACTTTCGGTCACATCGGTGCTGATTGCGATGCGACTGTCCGGATCAACCCGGCGTTCGGTGATCATTTCTGTCTCTGTCACCTGATCGACCGAAACTTCGACAACAGCGTTTCCTGCGCCCACCCGTGCCGCCAAGAGCCGCTCTGCGCGCTGTCGCAGGCTCTCGGCCTGTTCATTGCCGCTTGCACCATTCTGCGTGGCGTCGCTTTGCGACAGCAACCCGCCCGCGTCATCAATCACGGCGACATCATTGGGCGACAGACCTGGCACAGCCGCGCCGATCAGATACTGTAACGCCTTGATTTGTTGTGCTGAAAGCCCCACTCCGTCAGTGGTGACGGTGACAGCCGCTGTTTGGCCCTGTTCGCGCTGGAATGGCCGTTGGGTGGGTGTTGAGATATGGACGCGCGCCGCGCGGATCTGCGGATTGGCAAGGATGGTGCGCGCAAGCTCGCCCTCTTTGGCGCGCCAATAGGCCGCGTCGAACATTTGCGCAGTCGTGCTGAACCCTGACAGCGAATCGAGTAGCTCGTACCCCTGACGACCTGTCGCAGGCAGGCCCTGACCGGCCAGCGCCATCCGCAGCGAATCGCGTTCTGTAGTGGGCACATAGATCGCATTGCCCCGCACCTCATAGGCGACACCCTGTTGGTCCAGTGCCGTGATGACATCGCCTGCTGCTGCTGCCTCTAATCCGCCAAAAAGCAGGGACATGTCCCGTGTTCCCGCGCCGCGGGCCAGCAAAAGAACGGCCGCAAACACGGCCACCGTGACAAATATGACTACGATCCGTCGCTGCACACTGAGCGCGGACCAGAGCTTGCCAAAGTTTTCCAAGTTGGTTTCTCCATTCCGTTGGCATTCTGCCGATGTGTCGTGTTTGGCTGATGAGACTTAACAATCGGTTAGGGCTTTTCGGTTTATTCACCATGTCATGGAAATTTCAGGAGCAGTCTCATGACAACCGATGCCGATGTGGACAAGGATGCACCGCGCAAAGCGTCAAAGCTGCCTTTGCTTTTGGGGCTGCTTCTGGCCTTGCTTGGTGGCGGTGGCGGTTTTTTTGCGGTCCAATCAGGGATGCTGGGTGGCGGTGCTTCTTCCGAAGTGGAAGAGGCCGAAGTCGCGTCAGGCGCCGAGGATGCACGTGATGTTGACGTTTCCTTTGTCCCGATTGATCCGCTTGTCATCTCGTTGCCCGGTGAAGGCGGGCGTAATTTTCTGCGCTTTTCCGCGCAGTTAGAGGTGCCACCTGTCCATGCTGCCGAAGTTGAGGCGATTAAACCGCGCATCGTTGATGTCCTGAACGGATATCTGCGCGCCGTGGAAATCGCATCTCTTGAAGATCCAGCTGCGCTGGTCCGGTTGCGCGCGCAAATGCTCCGCCGCATTCAGGTTGTGTCGGGGCCGGGTCGGGTGACGGATCTGCTGATTATGGAATTTGTTCTGAGCTAGAAAGGTGCCGTTTATGAGCATGATTGCCGATGTTTTACTGGTGGCTGGCGCATTGGGCGCTGCGCTTTATTGCCTTGTGCTGTCACGCCGTTTGCGCCGTTTTACCGACCTTGAAAAAGGCGTCGGTGGCGCGGTGGCGGTCTTGTCCGTGCAGGTTGATGATCTGACTGCAATCCTCACAAAGGCCCAGACGACAGCGAAGGCCTCGGTCGCGCAGCTTGACGCGGTCAGCGAACGGGCCGAACTCGCGCATAAGCGGCTCGAGTTATCGATCGCGTCCATGCATGATCTTCCGCAAAAAGTGCAGCCAAACGTGACGCAAAGCCCCTTCTTTGTAAGACGGCAAACCGGGGATGTTGCGAAACAATGAAACAGCCACGCCGCAAGAAAACGGGCCCCGGCGTTCTTCAGGTTATTACCTGTTTGCTGGTTGCCTCCGCTGTTCTGCGTCTTGCAACAGAAGTAGGGCCCGCGATGGCCAATGAAGGTGCGGATACCCCTTTTGAAGAGGTAAGCGTTCCTTCGGATACGGGCGCAACAGATTCTCTTTTGTCCGCATTGCAGGCCCGTGAACGGCGCCTGACAGAAAGAGAGGCCCAGTTAACCGCTCGTCTGGAGGCGCTGCGCGTTGCAGAAGATGAGATTGATCAGAAGCTGGAGGAACTTATCGCGGCAGAAGCGCGGCTGAGCGCGACAATCGCCTTGGCTGACACGGCGGCGGAAACTGATCTTGCGCAGCTGACGACGGTTTACGAGAATATGAAACCGCGCGAAGCAGCGGATCTTTTTGCGCAGATGCCCCCACGGTTTGCTGCCGGATTTCTGGGGCTGATGCGGCCTGATGCCGCCGCAGCCATTATGACCGAACTTGATCCGGAGATCGCCTATTCGTTTAGCGTTGTCCTCGCTGGCCGTAACGCGGACGTCCCGACCGAGTAGCCGCAGAGAAATCATTAATCCCTTCACACTAGAAGGGATTCGGTAACATCCACTTCTTTTGAGCAGGGAGCCGCGCCCAATGGTCGGTCTATTCGGTATCGTCTTTGTCTTCGTCACAGTTTTTGGTGGATACCTTTTGGCCGGCGGCAAAATGGGCATCATCCTTGCCGCATTGCCCTATGAGATGATCATGATCTGCGGGGCTGCGATCGGCGCATTCGCGATCAGCAATGACAGTTCTGCGATCAAGGCAACGCTCAAGGATCTGGGCAAGATCGTCAAAGGGCCGAAATGGAAGGCGCAGGATTATCGTGATCTGTTGTGCTTGCTGTTCGAGCTGCTTCGCGTCGCGAAAACAAATCCTGTCGCGCTGGAAAGCCATATTGAGGCGCCTGATTCTTCAACGATTTTTGGCAAGTATCCGAAAATTCTTGATGATGGTGAGGCGATCGCCTTGATCTGCGATACGCTCCGCTCGGCCTCGATGAATTACGATGATCCGCATCAGGTCGAAGAGATTCTCGAAAAGCGGATCGAGGCGACATTGCATCACAAGCTCCACTCGACCCATGCGCTGCAAACCGTTGCTGACGGTTTGCCGGCGCTAGGCATCGTGGCGGCGGTTTTGGGCGTGATCAAGACCATGGCATCTATCGACCAGCCGCCTGAGGTGCTGGGCAAGCTGATTGGTGGCGCGCTTGTCGGGACATTCCTCGGCGTGTTTCTGGCCTACGGATTTGTCGGGCCTTTCTCGGCCAAGGTGAAAGCTGTGATTGAGGAAGACGCCCATTTTCACCAGCTTATTCGTGAAGTGCTGATTGCTAATCTATATGCCCATGCTCCAAATATCTGCGTCGAAGTCGGGCGCCAGAATATGCCGGGTCATTATCGCCCCAGCTTTGCCGAGATGGAAGATGCGTTGAAGGCGACCAAACAGGACGCCGCATGAGATATTTTCTGTTGCTGTCATTGCTGGTTGTCGGGCCGCATTTGGTGGCTGCGGCACCGTTGCGGGTACAGACAGGTGAGCATGCGGATTTTACGCGGGTCGTTATTGGCCTGCCGCAAGGCGCTGACTGGCAAATCGGCCGCACGCCTGAAGGTTATACGGTTCGCGTTTCAGCTACTGATGGCTTCATACTTGACGAGTTCTTTACGCTTATCCCGCGGGACCGGATTTCTGCGGTCTCCCAAGACCCTGACGAGGGAGAGTTGCAGCTGATTGTTGATTGCGTCTGTCATGCGGTCGCAAGTATCCACCTTTCAAATTTTCTTGTGATTGACATCCGCGATGGGCCTGCCCCGCCAAATTCGCCTTTTGAGGCGGCTCTGGTTCTAAAAACATCGGTGGATCCGGATCCACCCTTGCCGGCTCCTGTTGGGCTCGCTTACCGACCGGCGCAGAACCGTCTGCTTCCACTGATCACGCCACGCTTTATGGGGCCGGAATCAGAGCCGCCAGCAGACAATGCAGAGCAAAATCAGGAAGTTGCAGACAGTCCTGCTCCAGTTATATCGGCAGCTTCCGCAGACGAAGCGTTGCGCCTGATTGCACAGTCGCTTACGGAAAGCGTCGGACGTGGCCTGACCGAGGGGCTGCTGCAGGAGGGGCTGAATACTGTATCTGAGCCGTCCACTCTCAACGATGATTTCGGCGTTCCGCCGCTGCTGGCGCGCGCGGCCCTGCCCGGCGTGACGGCAAGAACCAGCATTGATCCGCTCGCGATCGAAAGCGCGGCCCCTTCGCCCCAGACGCAAGACGGACAGAGGTGTTTGCCAGAAGCCGCATTTGATGTTGCCTCGTGGGGGAATGACAGCCCGCCCGGTCAGCAGCTCAACGTGACACGCAATGGGTTGGCCGCAGAGGATGGCCGGTTCGCAGAAGGTTCTCTTGTCACTTTGGCGCGGCTCTACGTATTTTTGGGGTTTGGTCGCGAAGCGCAACAGGCGCTGGAATTGGAAGGTGTGCAATCTCAGGATCGGATATTTTTGCGTACAATTGCGCAAATTATTGATGATGAACCCGTCGTGCCCATGGTCTTCGCGGGCCAGGTCAGCTGTCCGACAAATGTTGCGCTCTGGGCGCTTTTGGCGCAGCCTAATGCGCCGACAGATGCACAAGTGAACCGTACTGCTGTGGTGAATGCCTATCGCGCGTTGCCGCATTACGTGCAGCAGGCCATTGCCCCGCGCCTTTCTCGCGCACTTTTGGCAATTGGCGCGGAGGATGAAGCGTTGCAAGTGCTTGGCCCTCAGGCCACTGCAGACAGCGGTGATATCGCACGCTTGCTTGCCGAAGCTTCGCTGGCCGATGCGCTGGGCGAGGACACTCTTGCGATGGATAAGATAAAGGACGCCGCGCGAAATGCCCCCCGCATAAGCCCTGAAGCCATGGCGCGTTTTTTCCGTGATGGTGCGTCGCGTGGAATCGGTTTTTCCGATGAAGATTTTTTGCTCGCTGATGCGCTTCGATTCGAAAACACAGACACGCCAGCGGCTGCCGATCTCGCCGATGCCCAGTTTGTTGGCTATCTATCTGTTGATCGATTTGCAGACGCGCGCACCCTGCTGTTGACGCGTCAGAATGCTCTTTCGCCAGAAGTCTATGCTGCGGGAGTCTCTGCCGTCTATCAGCAAGCCGCGCAGAGAATGCCGGATGCTTCATTTCTGGAATTCGTCTGGCAGCAAGATCTGACAATGCAAGACGCGGCAACGCAAAACCTGATTGCACAGCGATTGGTGGAACTGGGTTTCCCCGATCGCGCCCTCTCGGTTCTGACGTCACCTGCTGTAGGTGAAATTGCCGCACAAAGGGATCTGCTCGTTGCAGATGCACTGCAGGCGATCGTGGCGACCCGGCCAGCAGCGGTGGAGGATGCAACCATTCCTCTATCTGGCGACGCTGATGTGGATGGTTTTGAAAGTGCAATGCCGCAAGCGTTCAATCCCATTAATCGCCCGACATTGCGCGACAGTCGCACATTGATCGACAGTGCCGCGCAGTCGCGCGAGAGCATTCGTACGCTATTGCAAAGTGCGCCTGCGCCTGCTGACTTCTGATTGCTGCTTACAGTTTGTAAAGCAATTCAGCTTAGCATGAGGGGGTAGTGACAGAAGTCATCCCCAAACCGAGGCGGGCAGAATGCCAGTGACACAATCGTATCTCAGTCACGTCTGTGACGGCTCCCGCGCGATCCCGGGTTGGGCGGCCAAAGGTGATGTCGCGTGAACAGCCTCTCTGTCAAGAATGTCTTTCAGCCAACAGTTCTGCTGGCCGTGGCGCTGATGGCTGTGATCGTGATGATGATTCTACCCATGCCGTCATGGGTTGTGGATATCGGCCTTGCGGCCTCGTTTGCGCTGGCAATCCTTATGTTCACTGTCACGCTTTTCATTGACCGCCCACTGGATTTCTCGGCTTTTCCAACTGTGCTTCTGGCCTCGTTGATTTTGCGTCTATCGCTGAATGTTTCCTCGACAAAGCTTATCATCGGTGAAGGCCATACCGGTACAGATGCGGCCGGCGAAGTGATTGAAGGGTTCGCAATGTTTGTCATGGGTGGCAGCGTCATCCTTGGTGTTGTGATTTTCTGTGTTTTGCTGATCGTTAACTTTGTGGTGATCAACAAAGGGGCCACGCGCATGGCCGAAGTGGGTGCGCGTTTCGCCCTTGATGCTATGCCGGGCAAGCAACTTGCAATTGACAGCGATGTCGCTGCCGGCGCGATCGACCACAACGAAGCCAAAGAAAGACGTGAGCGTGAACAGGCCGAGACAACGTTCTTCGGCTCACTTGATGGCGCATCGAAATTTGTGAAGGGCGATGCGATTGCAGGCCTGTTGATTACAGCGCTCAACCTGATTGTCGGGCTGATCGTTGGCATTACCGTGCATGACATGCCAGTTGGCCGTGCATTCGAGACATATTCTATTTTGACGGTTGGTGATGGTTTAGTATCCCAAATACCTGCTGTTGTGATTTCTATTGCGTCTGCGCTCCTGTTGGCGCGGGGTGGGGCCACGGGTGCGACTGACCTTGCCTTGGTCACACAACTTGGACGTCATCCGGCGGCGCTGATGACTGTGGGCATCCTGATGGCGTTGCTTGCGCTGGTGCCGGGTTTGCCATTTATGCCTTTCATCCTTGGCGCGGTTGCCTTGGGGGGGTGCGCCTTTGCCATGGCATCTGCTGCGCAACGCAAGGCCGCAGGGCATGCGGATATTGCGCTGCCTACCGAGCAAAAACCTGTTCGGAATTCGCTCGGTGATATGCTTGATCTTGATGACATTCACGTCGAATTCGCGCCAGACCTTGTGGATATGGTGCTTGATCCCGGTACCGGACTGGATGCGCGGATTGCGAATATGCGCAGTCACGTTGCCAGTGAATTTGGGGTCATGTTGCCGGAAATCAGGTTGACCGATAATCCTGCACTGCCGCCCGGATACTATGTTGTCCATATTCAGGGTGTTGAACAGGTGCGTGATCGGCTGCGACCAAACCAGATCTTGGCGCTGATGAACGATAGCAGCGCCAGCGATATGGCGGGGGAGGCGGTGAATGAGCCGGTTTATGGCGCGCCCGCACGGTGGATTGATCCATCGGATCAGGAAAAGGCGGCTGTTGCCGGTTTGACCACGGTGCAACCCACAGAGGTCTTGGCGACGCATCTACTTGAAATCGTCAAACGAAATTTCGCCCGCTTGCTGACATTCAAGGCGCTGCGGCGGCGGCTGGATGAAATGACAAACCTGAGCGATCCGGATCGCGCCGCAGCCAATCGGCGGATGCTGGATGAACTGGTCCCTGACAAGGTGCCGCTTGATGTGCTGCTTTCTGTTTTGCGATTGCTGCTGGAAGAGCGGGTGTCGATCCGCAACCTCGGGCTCATCATCGAGGCTGTCGCCGAAGGACGGCAGCTGTTCCAAAGTGCTGATGCCATTGCCGAACATGTGCGCCAGCGGCTTGGCTTTCAGCTTGTGGCCAAGATGCGCAGACCGGACGGGACGATCCCTTTGGTGCAGCTTGCGCCGGAGTGGGAAGATACCTTTGCCACCTATGAAATACGCACCGACCGCGGCGGCGGTGACGTAGCCCTGCCACCCGAGAGCTTTAACCGGCTGGCCGACGGAATCGCGGAAAAGCTGGGTCAGGCCGCGAATGCCGGTGCTTATGCCGCAGTCGTGACATCCACCCGACGCAGGCGGTTTTTGCGTACTGTCATGGCGGCCAAGGGGATTATGAACCCGGTTCTGTCATTCGAGGAAATCGGCATCGATGCGCGGCCCGCTCTTGTTGGGCTGGTCCCTGCGTGATGGACCTTTTGTTGGAACTCTTGCCCTATTCCCAATCCGCGCTCTGGAGTGGTTTTGCTGTCTTCACCCGTTTGGTTGCGTTCATGGCTGTCTTGCCTGCCTTTGGTGATCAGCCTGTCCCTACGCGCGTCCGGCTGGTTTTGGCAGTCATGTTCACCTTGATCGTTGCACCCACCGTGGTGCAGACGATTCCGGCGCCGCCCGCATCCATGCTGGCCGCCTTCGGCCTTTTGGGGATGGAGGCGCTAACGGGTCTTTTTTTCGGTCTGTTCCTGCGTTTCTTTATTCTGGTGCTACAGATTGCGGGGTCCATCGCAGCGCAGGCGACATCGCTGTCACAGATTTTCGGTGGCACGGCGGTCGTCGATCCGCAGCCTGCCATTGGTCATATGCTGGTGGTGGCGGGCACGGCGCTTGCCGCATTGTCCGGGCTGCATGTGCAAGTGGCCAGTTACATGATCCACAGTTATGTTTTGATCCCCTTTGGTGTGGCCTTGCAACCCGCTCTGGTGGCCGAGGTCGGGGTGGCCGAAGTGGGGCGCACGTTTACCTTGGGCTTCATTCTGGCGGCACCTTTCCTGATTGCATCGCTGGTTTACAACGTTGTGTTGGGTGTCATTAACCGCGCCATGCCCCAGCTGATGGTGTCATTTGTCGGCGCGCCTGCACTCACCGCAGGGGGGCTTTTGCTCTTCTTCCTTGCGGCACCGATTATGCTGGCGATTTGGCTGGCCGCCTTCTCCGCCTTCATGGAAATGCCCTTCGGGTCCATGCCATGAGCGCGGAAGAAGACAGCGACAAACAATACGAGCCGACACAGAAAAAGCTTGATGACGCCCGCAAGAAGGGTGAAATCGCGCGATCGGCTGATCTGACAACAGCGGCGGCCTATGGGGGGCTTTTGTTGGTGATGCTGACGATTGGCCCGCCGGTGCTGGATGATCTGGCCACTACGCTTGCTGTACTTCTGGAGCAGTCCAATGATCTGTCCGCGGTGATCTTTGGCGGTGGGGGTGCGGCCCTGCATGGCGGCATTCAACAGCAGGTGATCTGGGCGGTCGCACCCTGGTTCGGGGTGCCTGCGATATTTGCGCTTGTCAGCGTGGCTTTGCAGCGCGGTTTTCTGTTCACAGCCAGCAAGGTTGCGCCCAAGCTGGACCGTGTTTCACCGGTTTCGGGGATCAAGAACAAGCTCGGGCGGCAGGGTCTGTTTGAATTCGCCAAGAGCAGTTCGAAACTGATCATTTACTGCGTGATCCTGGGCTTTTTTCTGGTGGGCCAGATTGAGCAGATCATTGGTAGCATGCAGTTGCCGCCGCGTCTGATCTTGGCGGAACTGGGCCGTATGCTTGTTGTGCTGATGGCGATCGTGTTGCTGGTGGCGCTGGTTTTGGGCGGTGTCGATTTTATGTGGCAAAGCGCCGAACACATCCGCAAAAATAGGATGAGCCGCAAGGAATTGATGGATGAACTCAAGCAATCCGAGGGTGACCCCTTTATCAAACAACAGCGCCGCCAGCGCGGACAGGAAATTGCAACAAACAAAATGCTGCAAGATGTCCCGACCGCCGATGTCGTGGTTGTGAACCCCACACATTATGCCGTGGCACTCAAATGGGATCAGTCCACAGGGCGTGCGCCTGTCTGTGTGGCCAAAGGTGTTGATGAGGTCGCCGCGCGGATCCGTGATCTTGCGCATGAACATGGCGTGCCGGTACATTCAGATCCGCCCACGGCCCGTGCGCTCCATGCAGAGGTCGATCTGGGGCAAGAGATTTCGCAAGATCACTATCGTGCCGTGGCGGCGGCAATCCGGTTTGCGGAGAGTATTCGCAGAAAGGCCGCACGCAGATAATGCAGGAAGATCGGATCAAAGCATTGGTTCAGGTATCGGCCCTGCGGTTTCAGGCCGATCAGGCCCGATTGGCGCAGTTACTCGCAAAAGAGCGTGATTTACGCAAGAACCTGCAAGATCTGGTGCGGCAACGGAATGCACGTGCAGCTTCGGCGACCAGAGCGGATGATCCGGCCACGATCGCTGGGGCCGATGTGCAGTGGCATGCTTGGGTGGATCAACGGCGCAAGACGATCAACACCGAACTTGCCCAGCTTCTGGCGCAAAAGTCTGATTGTCTGGCAAGGGTGCAAAGGTCCTTTGGGCAGGATCAGGCTGCCCAGGAGCTATTGAAAAAGGTGCAGATGGCGCGCCTGCGGCCGCGCTACGAATCCTGACGTACCAGATCAATGACCAAAACGTCTGTAACGCTTGGGCCACTGATATCTTGGGCCACCCGCAGCAATTCGTTGCGCAAAGCCCGCATCTTTGTGCCTGTCGTGAAATTCCCCGAAAAGCCGCCGTTATTGGCATGATCAAACATCACCTGCAGAAAGCGGTCGCGTAATTTGGGTTCTGCGGCAAAAATGGCGGTGCGGCTTCCCACTGTCACCTCAAGGTTCAGCGACATAACGACCAGAGCGGCAACCATTTCGTCTTCTACAACGGGGATGATGAACTGGTTATTCAGTTTTGCATATTCCCGTTCGGGCGAAGCGGCAGCGGGGTCTGACACACCGGATGTCTCGATTGACCCTTCGGGTGTGGGGCAGTCAAGTGCGTGCTCTGCGTCTTCCTGTTTCGGCGGCATCAGAAAGAACCCCGCACCGGCCCCGGCGCCCGTTCCGGCAAGTAGCAGTATGACAGGTATCAAAATAGCTTTCATGCGATGCTTTGACCTTTGTTAAAACGGCAGGATGGATTCAAGCAACTGATGTCCAAGGCGGGGTTGTTGCATGTCCGTGATCTGGCCGCGCCCCCCGTAGGAAATCCTTGCCGAGGCGATTTTATCATAGGTGATTTCATTCTGCCGTGTGATGTCTTCGGGGCGCACATAGCCCGTGACGATCAGTTCGCGCAGTTCAAAATTTACCCGCACTTCTTGCTGGCCCACGATCGCCAATATACCGTTTGGCAATACGTCCGTGACCGTGACAGCAACCCTTAATGTTAGCCTTTCGTTGCGGCGCACCGTGCCGTCGCCTGATGCGGAACTTTGCGAATTCAGATCCACGAGTGCCGCAGATGACGCCCCCTCTGGCAGGCGCGGATCAAGCCGCTGCGGGATTCCCAGGAGCTGGGGCACGCCCGCTTGTTGCGACGCAGACCGCGACCGATCGCTCGAATTCGAGATTTCCGCACGGTCATCAATTTCAATAACGACCGTCATGATATCGCCGCGTTGCATTGCGCGGCGATCACCGAGCAGCGATCCGCGTGCGCCAGTCCAGAGTGAGGCATGCGAAGACGGCCCAAGAACCCGTGCCGAAACTGGCATTGGCATGGCGGGGTTCAGAATGGCCGCGCGCTCGGTGTTTTCGGCCGAGGGTGAAAACCGTGGGGGTTGGCCGATATCGCTGCTGCCGCAGCCCGTGATCAGCACTGCAAGGAGTGCTGCTGTCAATTTACCTTTGGACATACGCTACCCCATCACTGCCGATCCGCGCCGTGACTGTTGTGCGCGATCCAAGGTTCATGACCCGAATAACGTCACCGGGCCCGGCCCGCCCCAACGCCCTGCCATCGGTCGAGATCGTCAAACCGTTCCTTTCAAAGAGCAGCGGGATGATTTCATTGCGCTCGACAACTGCGGGCGGGCCGATATTGCCGGACTGGATGGGCCGGTTTGCAAAAAGGGCAACGCGTGCTTCCATGCCAATTATGCTCTGCGCCTCTTGCAGCGCCTCGCCCGTCGGATCACCGACAATGCGGATATCGTCGGCTGAAATCACGGTTTGCGCGGGGATCGTGCGGGTTGCGACCACGGTTTCGGCGGCCAACGGCGACGCGGCCATCGTGCATATAAACGCCAGCCGTATCACCGCAACTGCACCATCGCGCTCAGCATCTGGTCTGCAGCAGTGATGACCTTGGAATTGAGCTCATATCCGCGCTGTGCCTCGATCAGGTCGGTGACTTCGCGCACGGGATCGACCGAACTGTCCTCAAGATAGCCCTGACGCAAGACGCCCAATCCGTCCTCACCCGGTGCCGCAACGACCGAAGGCCCTGATGCGGGGGTTTCCAGAAACAGGTTCGATCCAATCGCCTCAAGCCCCTTCGGGTTGGTAAAGCCGGCCAGACTGAATTGGCCTAAAAGCTGTGGCTGGATTTCATCAATGAAATATCCGTAAACCTCGCCGTCGGCATTGATCGAGATCGACCGTGTATCGCGCGGGATCGTCAGATCAGGCACAACCGGATACCCATCGGACGTGACGATCAGCCCGTCGCCTGTCAACTTGAGCGCGCCATCGCGGGTATAGGCCGAGGCACCGGATGGTAAGGTCACTTCCAGATATCCATCGCCCTCGATCGCGAGGTCGAGATCACCGCCTGTGGCGCCCAGTGCCCCTTGGCTCAGCATCACGGAAACCGCGCTGGCCCGCACACCTAGCCCAAGCTGCACACCGGTGGGCAGGACCGTGCCGTCAGAGGCATTGATCGCGCCGGGACGGGCCACTTGTTGATAATGCAGGTCGGCGAATTCGGCCCGCCGCGCATTATAACCGGTGGTGTTCATATTCGCGAGGTTGTTTGAAATCACTTCAACCCGCATTTGCTGGGCGGTCATACCTGCCGCTGCAATCTGTAGTGCGCGCATCAATCGTCTCCTTTATGTGCGAATGGCCTGAATGACGCTGCGAATGCGTTCATCTTCTTTGTCGAGAAAACTTTGGCCCAGCTCATAGGCGCGCTGGACTTCGATCAAACGGCCGATTTGAAGGATCGGGTTCACGTTTGAGCCTTCCAGAAATCCCTGCAGAACGCGGCCATCGGCGGCCTGTTCAAATCCGCCTTGGGCGTCGAACAGCACACTGCCTTCGCGGACCATTTGTGTCGGGTCAATGGGCAGGACCAATCCTATTTGCCCCACCGGTTGCCCGCCTGCGCTGATAATGCCGTCAGCGCCAATTCCGACAGGGCCCAACCCTTGGGGGACAAAAACAGGCGCGCCGCCTGCATCCAGAACGGCATGGCCGTCTGGTGTTACAAGCGTCCCGTTCGCGTCAGGCCCAAAGACCCCGGCCCGTGTCAGGCGCGGACCGTCAGGCGTTTCGACCAGAAAGAACCCGTCTCCCTCTATTGCCAGATCAAAGGTGCCGCCGGTTTGCGCCAATGTGCCTTGCGTCATCACTGTGTCACGCACTCCGGCACTCGCCATTGACAGGGACGGGGCGTCCGGCCCCAGCGCCTTGACATGTTCGGCAAACAAGATGCCCTCGGCCCGAAAGCCCGTGGTGGATGCGTTGGCGATATTGTTGGCCAGCAATTGCATCTCTTGGAGCAAGCCTGACTGCCGTGTCAGCGCGGTATATGACGCATTATCCATCAAAAGCCCTCTGAAATGATCGGGATCAGTGTTGTTTGAAACAGCGCGACAAGGGCTTCTGTCATGAAGGCCATGGTGATCCAGAAGGTGACGACAATTGCCGCTAGTTTCGGCACAAAGGTCAGCGTCATTTCCTGAATGGATGTCAGCGCCTGAAACAGACCCACAAGCAACCCTGAGGCCAGTGCCACGGCCAGGATCGGCACAGAGATGACAAATGTCACCCAAAGCCCCTGTCGCAAGGTGTCATAGAAAAGCGCATCACTCATCAGACAGGCATCCGCAAGATTTCTTGATAGGCTTCGACCACGCGGTCCCTAACCGTTACCGCCGTTTGCACAGCCAATTCGGTTTGTGCCAAGGCCTCGACCAGCGCATGGGGGTCGGCCCCGCTGGTCATCGCCTGCATTGCGGTGTTTTCGCTTGCCTGCATGGTCGCAAGAAAGCTTTCCGCGGCAGCACCAAAGGCGGCACCGGCGCCACCGGCCTCGGGGGCGGTGATGGATTTGCTCGCGGCATAGTTCTGGGCGACGAGTGCACTGATATCCATGGTATTTTCCTTATCTACGCAAGAGATCCATCAGGGCTGTCGACATCTGTCGTACCTGATCGAACATTTTGAGGTTGGCTTCATAGCTACGCTGCGCTTCACGCGCGTCGGCGATTTCAATCAGCAGGTTGACGTTCGAGCCTTGGTAATATCCCGCCGCATCGGCCATGGGGTGGGCGGGGTCATAAATCCGGCTCAGTTCGGATCGGTCCAGCCGGACCTCGCCAACCGCAACTTCACCGGTAGTGCGGCCCAAGTTGACCATCTCTTCGAAGGTAATCGCCTTGCGGCGGTAACCGGGCGTGTCGGTATTGGCGATATTCTCGGACACATGCCGCAAACGGCTGGCCTGTGCTTTCATCCCGCTGGTTGCGACGGAAATGGCATCACTGAAATCGGTCATTTTGCCTCCTTAACTTCTGCCAAGACTGGTGCGCAGCACCGTCATCGCGTGGCGATAGATGGTCAGGGCGCGGTTGTGTTCACGGCTCACTTCAACGGCGCGCAGCATTTCGTCCTCAATGGATACGGTGTTGCCGTTGGGTGACGGTTCGCCGACCACGGTTTGCCGCAAATCCGTTGTGTGTTGTCCGATCTGGCCACCAAGATGCCCGGCGCGGGTGGCGCGCATCGTCGTTGTGGCAGACCCGGCATAGACATCTTTGAAAGCGGCGATTGACTGCGCCTGAAAGTCAGGCGTGTCTGCGTTTGCGATATTGCGCGCAACCACGGCCTGTCTGGCACCTGCGTGACGCGCCATGGCGCCCGCTGTCTGGAAAAGATCCAGAGAATTATACATCGGGGATTCTCCCTCGGTTGGTTTCAACGAAGGATTAAGGGTGATTCCTTAAAAAGAAGTGTGTGGCTTTTGAATGGACAACCTTAATGCAAGAAAACCTTCTCGATCAGATGTGCCGGGCGATTAAAACCTGCGCACAGATGCACAAAGCGGGGCATGTGATCGGCGTCTCCTCCGGCACGGTACACTCCATGCGCGCGGCAAACGATCTGCGTATCGGTGACCGCGGCGTCATTCATACCCAAAAGACACGTCGGCGTGGCGAAGTGGTGAAACTTGATCAAAGCGGGGCGCATCTGATGCTGGATGGCACAACCGATGGTGTGTCAATCAACGATCCGGTGGTGTTCTTTCCCGCACCGCAACTCGCACCCCATGACGGATGGATCGGGCGTGTCATTGATCCGGATGGTCAGCCGCTTGATGGGCGGCCTCTTTTGCCTGGCATGAAGGTATGCGATCTCAACGCGTCACCACCTGCGTCCCATCAGCGCCGGCAACTGGGTGCGCGGTTGGAGACGGGGCTGGCGGTGTTCAACACACTGCTGCCCTTGGTGCGTGGGCAGCGGATCGGGCTTTTTGCAGGCTCCGGTGTGGGGAAATCAACACTGCTGGCAGACCTTGCGCGCGGTGTTGAGGCCGATGTTATTGTCATCGCGCTTGTGGGTGAACGCGGGCGCGAGGTGGGGCATTTCGTGCAAGAGGTGCTGGGGCCAGATGGTATGAGGCGCGCCGTTGTCGTGGCCGCCACGTCGGACACAGGTCCACAGGTACGGCGGCGCTGTGCGCTTTCGGCTATGGCTGTGGCGGAGTACTTTCGCGATGCAGGCCAGCATGTCCTGCTTTTGATTGATTCGGTGACCCGGTTCTGCGAGGCCCATCGGGAACTGGCCGTCGCAAGCGGCGAAAACGCCAATTTGCGTGGGTACCCCGCCTCGACCGGCCCCGCTATCGCGCGGCTTTGCGAACGGGCGGGGCCCGGTGTCGGGGATGCGGGCGATATTACAGCGGTTTTCTCTGTCCTGGTCGCAGGCTCGGATATGGATGAACCTGTGGCGGATATGCTGCGCGGCGTCCTGGACGGGCACATTGTGCTGGACCGTACGATTGCCGAACGCGGACGTTTTCCTGCCGTTGATGTGGTGCGGTCGGTGTCACGCGCCCTGCCTGCGGCGGCGAATGACAAGGAAAACGAGATTATTGCCAAGGCACGGTCACTTTTGGGGACTTATGCGCGGTCTGAAATGATGGTGCAGGCAGGGCTCTATGTTGCAGGGTCTGACGCGGCGCTGGATGCGGCGATTGCGACAGCACCAGCGCTAGAGGATTTTCAGAAGATCAAGGATGCACGCGGTACGCTGGCGCATTTCGCCAAGCTGCGGCAGGCAATTGCAGCATCGCCAATGCGGCCTGATATGCCCTAACCGAAGAGCCTTGGCGCTGCTTGCAACAATGCCAGTGCCGTCGCCCCCGCCGAGGTGGTCGCGATGGCATTTGCCTCCGAGCGGATCAGAAACAGGCGGATCAGTTTTTCCTCTTCTGCGGGGGTCGCAATCTGGGATAAATCATCTGTCCCAAGGACCGACCTGGCGCGCTCTTGGAAAATCTCACGTTGTCTATCAATATCAATGCCCGAAATGCTGTCAGGCAATCCGAGTGCGGTTTGAAAGACAGACCGAAGCGGGGCGTTCCCCATAATCGCAAACCACTGGCCATTCTTGGTTGTTGTGCGATCAAGCACATCCGCAAGGCCGGAATTGACATTGCGGGCCAAACGCAGGTCGTTGTTCTGTTCGCCGATCGCGCGCGCGAATTGCTGGCTTTCGAAACGATCAATGATGCCACCCGCAAAACTGCTCAACACTGTGTTCGGTATGGCACTGTCCCCAAAGCCGAAGGCGCGGCTGAAATCGGCATAGCGGTTGTCGGCGAGGCGATTGGCAAGTGCGTCATCTGCCGTCGTGCCGTCCTCCAGAATCTTCTGTATAAAGGCACGGTTGTTGATGTCGTCATCCAGACCAAAGGCACCGAGCGCGACCGCCAAAAGCTGGCGGTCACTGACCAGATCGGCGGCAGTGCGCACTGTGCCGATCTTTTCGCGGAAATAATCCGTTGCGCGCTGGATCGGACGGCTTTCGGCAAAGGCGGTTTCTTGCGCCGCAGCTGTGCGTTCCAAAAAACGCCAACCAACATAGCCCGTCAGGGGAAGCACCGGTTGAAAACTCATTGTGGAGCTGTCCCTAGAAGACGGGCCTCACGTTGTAGAAGATTGCGCAGTGATTTGAGAGCGCGATAAAAATCCAGACGGCCAACAGCCTCGGTCGCATGGTCAAGGTGGGTGCGGCTATCATCATCGCGGAGCGCTTGGCTCAATTGCTCGATACCGCGCAGGATTTGCAGTTTCGCGTCGTCCTCTGCGACGTCACCGGACAGCACGAGCTGCGCGATGTAACAGACCCGACGCACGGGGGTGTTCACCTCGTCCGGGCGGATTGCATCGCGCAGGCGCAAGATGTTCGCATTTGGAGTCAGGATCGATAACCTGCTGCGACGGTCACCGTTTTCAATCACGGCACCATTGACCAAAACCCGCTCTCTTGGGTTCAATTTGAGCACAAGGCCTGACATCAAGGCCGCTCCTGTCCGTTGAGGCCGCGGAGCACAGCCATATTGATATCAATCAGCGCAGCAATATCGGCTTTTTTGCGAATAACCTGCTGGGTATGCTGATCGGTAAACTCTGCAAGATAGAAGATCTGGGCGCGCAATTCTTTTGGAAGGGCATTGCCCTTATCAGCCACGTCAATCGCCATCGTGGTCCACATGCGGCGGTTATCGTGGAGAGCGGCCATCAGTTTCGGGAAATCCTGGCGGCTGGCGTAGCGCAACTTTTGCAGGCGTGACGTTATCTGGGTAATTAACTGTGCCTCAACTGAGCGTGTTGTGCGAATGGCAAATTGTGTGGGGGCATAGCCCTGCTGGGCTTGTTCAATGACGTTCACGCGTGGGTCCTTTCCGGCGCAATGTGGACGAGGCCCGATTTTATCGTGGCCATGAAGGTAAGGGTGGCGCCGATACAATGGCGCCACCGCTTAATTTTACCGGAACAGAGACAGGATTGTCTGCGGTGCCTGGTTCGCAATAGAGAGCGATTGCACACCCAACTGCTGCTGGACCTGCAAGGCCTGCAACCGTGCGGATGTCTCTTCCATATCGGCATCAACCAGCGCACCGATGCCGGACCGGAGCGAATCTGTCAGCTGTGAAATAAAGTCTGACTGGGTTTCGATCCGGCCTTGGCTGGAACCAAAAGATGCAGCGGCATCAATTGTCGTGTTGATGTATGTTTCGATGTTGGCAAGGGCTGCGGCCACGCCTTCATCTGTCGTCACGTCCAGTTTATCGAGCCCGACGAGCCCGCCAGTGGCCGTGCCACCCGCAGCACCATCATCTGTCAGTGTCTGAGCGGCGCCATCATTGTCGATCTGCAGGATCCATGCACCTGTTGTTTCATCCTGTCTGACACGTGTCGAGATGTTTTCAATACCCGCGCCATCAATCACAGTCTTTAAGCCACGCGCGACGTCTTCGAAGGTCTCGTTTGGACCTGCGATGTAGTCATAGCTTACGCCACCAATGCTCGCGCGGTAGCTGTCACCTTCGGAAACACCTGCCGTCGTTGAAAAGGTAAGCTCGGACGCACGGGCGTTGATCGTCTGTGTATTTGTTGTTGCAGCTCCCGCTGTCACGCCATTTGCCTCAAGGGCGAATGTCGCAGCACCGTTGCCGCTTGTATTGACTTCCACGTTATCGAACCGCGATGTTGAGCTAATCGAAATCACCGATGCGTTTACATCTGCTGTGATGTCTTCAATGCCAGCTGCGTTGATAGCGGCAGTCAAGCCAGCCGCCAAGTCAGCGGTAGCTGTCGTTGTTGTTGTAAAGCTGACTGTTTCGCCGGCGATCTGGAAGTTGTAGGTCTGTCCGGCAACAATTGTCCCCGCAACAGTTGCTTCTAGAATGTTTGCGCCATTCGAGAATGCATCGCCGGTCCCGTCAGCAGCAATGTTGCCGCCAAGTGTGGTTGTGACATTGTCCGCCAGTGTTGCCCCGGTCCCATAGACCCCTGCGTCAGTGGTCAGGTCTTGGCGGTCGACTGTGATGTTGGACGACGTGACGGTGCCATTGCTGGACCGATCCAGCGAGGACAGAATGTTCACGCTTTGCGTGCCCGACAGCATGTTCAACCCGTTGAACTGCGCTGCACCGACCACCGATGCGATCTGGTCAGAGATCGCCTTTACATCCGCCTGCAGTTTGGTGCGATCAACGTTTTCACCCTGCGCCGCAACAATCTTTTCCTTCATGTTGTTGAGCAGGTCGGTCACTGTTTCGGCGCCATTGCGGGCCACGGCAACCGATGATTCACCCAAAGACAGGCTCTCGGAAATGGCTTTAAAGCCTTTGACGTCTGATTCCATCACCTTGGAAATCGCCCAAACGGCCGAATTGTCCTTGGCCGAAGCAACCTCTTTTCCTGTTGAGATCATTGACTGTGTTTTGGCGAGATCGTTGTTGATCGACTTAAGCGTTTGCAGCGCAACCATCGCGCTGTTGTTGGTCAAAATACTGGACATAAACTATGGTCCTTCATGTGTGGCGCTTTGCACCGGGTTGATTGGAAACTCCGCAAATTTACTGCGGTGCGATGCGTCATTCTGACGGAAATCACCGGTGACTTCGTACCGGTGCGCCTTTGTGGCGATGGCTGATGAATATCCAGTCCACGCTGAACAACCTCTTAACTCAACCCTTCAAAATAAAGAGAATTTGACTGAAATCAGGCCTTTTTCTCGAGTGCTGGGTTGTGGGTGCGGACATGTTCCAGCCGGCCGGCGTTGTCATAAACGCTCAAACCGCTTTTGACGTTCTGAAGCGCGGCAAGACGCTCGCCCGCGGCTGCGACCCCTTTGATTACAGCCGCCATCAGCGCAAGGTTTTCGTCCATCTTTTGACGCACCGGCCGCAAAATATCTTTCGCGGGAATCGTTTTTTCCAGCTGTGCCAGCAGGTCCTCTTTTTGCTGCACGAACGTGGCCAACGCCTCGAAATCTGCCGCTATCAGCGCCTCGCGTTCCAGATCCAGCAACTGATGCAATTGGGTGATCACAGTATTAAGCAATGCTTCGGACCTTCATGGCCTCGAAAAGCGCCTCGGCCAACCCGATTCCCCCGGCCTTCACCATTTCCTGCGCCTGCGCTTCTCGCAGGAACGAAGCGAAATGTTCTTCGCCTGCGCCGCCACCGAATGTTTCGCGCGGAGTGCCGACACCGGCGGATTTCAGCATTTCCGCCAGAAAGGTGGCCTCCATCTTTTGGGCGGCATCACGTAATTTTTCATCGGATTTTATATAGTCCGGCATCGCGGGTGCGGGCCGTGACGGTGCCAGATCAGTGATTATTGTCATCGGATTCTCCGGTTTGTGATCCGTGCAACTTGACCGACCTTCCTAAACATTCAGTAAGTTTTTTGCGTCAAACAGATGATCGAACAGACACAATCGGAGAACCGATGATTCCCTTGATCCTTTCCCATTCGGGAACGACCACCGCACAAACCCTGCCTGTCACCCAGGCGGGTGCGGCCCCTGATGATGGCCCGACTTTCGATGAGATGATGCTGGCGGCACCGCAGACGGGCGATGATATGCAAAGCGATGCGGGCCACGGGGCATGGGTTGCGGCCGTCGCTGTCGACCCTGACGTGCCTGGGGATGAAGTGACCCCTTCACCCGCGTTGACAAAGGATGCTCTGAGCGAGGGTGAGTTGCCAAACTCTGCGCCAACCTCTGTGCCAGTGAAAGTGGGGAAAGCGGATCAAGATCGTGCGCCTGCGTTGCCGGTCACAAAGTCAGAAAAAACGCCCGTGTTGCTGCGTGAGGGGGTCACAGAAAATCAGCCCGATCAGACCGTTCCGGTGGTGCGCGAAAGCAAATCAACAGGCGCGTCTGTCGCCCAATCTGTGGTCGAGGGGCGCTTGCCGCCTAAGGGCCTTGCCGACACGCCACCCGTGCAACCGCCGCAGCCAACACGGCCTGAAGCGTCAAAGGCGGAAACGCCGCCACCTGCGACACCTTTATTGACCCCCGATAAACCCAAGGCGGAAATCGTGGGTCAGGTTAAAGATCCGCGAAAACTCCAGTTTCATACAGCCGAAGAACAACCACGGCGTTTGCGTGAAGAGGCGACATCACGGGCAACGCCAAACGCGCCTGCGCCCGCGATCGCGCATGGTGTTGCGGCACAGCCGCCCGCCGTGGCCTTGGCGCAGGCTGCGACACATGCGCAGCGCGAGATGACAGAAAAAGCACTTAAACCGGCCGATGTGGATAGTATTTTGTCGGCTATGCCTGCTGAACGGCATGTGGCTGCAACCGGCACGTCAGCCCCTGTCGCTGTCGCTGCCACACCGGAAACTGCACGTCAGGTGGCGGCGCAAATTGTGGTGGCTGTGACCAACAGCAATGGCAAGATGACGGAAATAGCGCTTAATCCAGAAGAACTGGGGCGGGTAAAGCTAAGTCTTTCTGCGGGTGACGGTGTTATCACGGTGAATCTGCTGGCCGATCGTCCCGAAACACAGGATCTGCTGCGGCGGCACATTGATATGCTGGCGCAGGAGTTCCGCCAGCTTGGCTATACGTCAATTTCATTCTCGTTTGGCGAACAAAAGGGGCAAGCCCGGCCAGAGGCCCGGCCTGATGAGCAACCTGTCGAGCAAGAGAGACACGACACCGCTTCAATCCCCCAGGCCACGCCAGCAGCTGCTGTGACGGGCCTCGATCTGCGCATTTAAGGAGCACACATGGACATCACGCAACTTTCACAAACGGCTGTCACACCGCCTAACGCGGGCATGGCAGGTGCGACGGCGCAGATCAGTTCTGATTTTGAAACCTTCTTGAAGATGCTGACGGCGCAAATGCAATATCAGGATCCTCTAAACCCGATCGACTCGACCGATTATGCGACGCAGTTGGCAACCTTCTCAGGGGTCGAACAGGCGGTGCTGACGAATGACTTGTTGCGATCGCTCAGCAGCCAGATGACGACAGGGGGGCTGGTTGAAATGGCAGCACTTGTCGGCAAAGAAGTGCGCACAGAGGGGCCTGCCTACTTTAACGGGCAGCCAATGACATTGCTTGCCACCAGAACCGTGGCCGCTGACAGCGCCGAGCTTGTCGTGCGCAATGCCGCAGGAGACGAGGTGCAGCGGCAGGCGGTCCCGCCAGGTGCCGAGACGGTGCAATGGGCAGGTGTCGGCCCCAATGGCACGCCCATGCCTGCCGGGGTCTATCAATTCGAAATCCAGTCGAAATCGAATGGTCAGGTGATCGCCCAGAACCCTGTGGCAACTTACAACACTGTCAACGAGGTCCGGATTGAGGGTGGCGTGACCATGCTGGTTATGACCGGGGGCATCACCGTCGCAAGCGATCAGGTCACAGCCCTACGTGATGCAGACAGCTAAAGCAGCGAGATGCCCCAAATTGCGCCACTCGCCAGCACTGCGCCAAGCGCCATCCACGACAACCGCGCAATGCGGCGTTGCGGTTTGGGCGGCGGTGGCGGATTGTTCAGCCGGATCAGTGCGTCCTCTGCCAGTTTGGGCAACTGCGGACCAAATCGCGACAGAATGCGCGCGGTCTTGGCCAGATCGCGCATCAATGCCTTGGGGCCGATGCTTTCCTTGATGTAGTCTTCGACGACGGGTTTTGCGACGTGCCAGATGTTCATACGCGGATCAAGCGACCGCGCCACACCTTCGACCACCACCATGGTGCGCTGCAGCAAAATCAGCTCGGTGCGGGTTTCCATGCCGAAACGTTCGGTGACTTCAAACAGGTAACTCAGCAGGCGGGCCATCGAAATGCGGCTCGCGTCCATGCCGAAAATCGGCTCGCCCACAGCACGCAATGCGCGAGCGAACTCATCAACATCGCGGTTTGAAGGCACATAGCCCGCCTCGAAATGGACCTCTGCGACGCGCTGGTAATCCTTGCGGATAAATCCGAAGAGGATCTCGGCATAAACGCGGCGGGTATATTCATCAATCCGCCCCATGATACCGAAATCATAGGCAATGATATCCCCGTTGGCCGCGACCTTCAGGTTGCCTTGGTGCATGTCGCCATGAAAGTAACCGTCGCGCAGTGCATGGTTCAGGAAAAGTTGCAGCACACGCGTGGCCAAGACGACACGGTCGTGGCCCGCGGCGTCAAGCGCTTCGTTCATCCCGATGTTCGTGCCTTCGGCCCATTCCATCGTCATCACACGGCGCCCCGACAGATGCCAATGCACCTTGGGCACCTGAAAACCGCTATCATTTTCGGTATTCGCGGCAAACTCCGCGGCTGCGGAGCTTTCCAACCGCAGGTCCAATTCACCCATGACCACGCCCTCGAAATGGGTGATCACATCCATCGGGCGCAGACGGCGCGACGCAGGCGATAGAAATTCAATGGCACGTGCTGCAAAGTAGAACGCATCAATGTCGGTCCGGAACGCGCGCTCAATCCCGGGACGCAGGATTTTCACCGCGACGGCCTCGCCGGTGTCGGCCAGATGCGCCTTGTGCACCTGCGCAAGAGAGGCGGCAGCGACAGGTTCGGAGAAGGACGAAAAGAGTCTGTCAAAACTGCTGCCCAGTTCAGACTGGATCGCCTTTTTTGCCTCGGCCATGGAGAACGGCGGCAATTTATCCTGCAAAACACGCAGTTGCACCGCCAGTTCGTCACCAACCACATCAGGGCGGGTCGAAAGAATCTGACCGAATTTGATATAGGCCGGACCCAGTGCTTGCAGCGCGCGCACCGCGGGCGGCATCGACACATCGCCTTTGTAGCCAAGCCATTGAAACGGCCAGACCAATGTCCGGAACGTAATGCGCAGCAGCGGCCCTGCATCGAACGCATCCAGCACAACTTTCATCGCGCCAGTGCGTTCGAATGTGGCACCTGTGCGGATCAGACGGATGATATTGTGAGGGCCGCGCATGCTAGAGCTTCCACCCCGAATGCAGCGCCGCCACGCCCATCGTCAGGTTGCGATATTTGGCGTTCCCGAAACCGGCATCGCGCACCATCCCGAGAAAGGTTTCCTGATCGGGGAACTTGCGGATCGATTCGACCAGATACTGGTAGCTGTCGCGATCCCCCGCAATCATCTGGCCCATGCGTGGAATGACGTTGAAGGAATAGGCGTCATATGCGGCCTGCATCATCGGGTTGGGCAGTTGGCTGAACTCCAGCACCATCAAACGGCCACCGGGTTTCAGGACACGGTAGGCTTCGTTCAGCGCCTCTTGCGGGCGCGTCACGTTCCGGATGCCAAAGCTGATGGTATAGACGTCAAAGGTATTCGCCTCGAAAGGCAGGGCCATTGCATCGCCCACAACCCAATCAAGGCTGTCTGACATCTGCGCCGCCTCAGCCCGTTTGCGGCCTTCGACCAGCATCGATTCAGTAATATCGAGAACGGTCGAATGACCACGCCCTGCACGTTTCAGGAAGCGGAACGAGATATCACCGGTCCCGCCAGCCACATCCAAAAGCCGCTGTCCCGGACGCGGGGCCAGCCAATCCATCATCGCATCTTTCCAGATCCGGTGCACACCGCCCGACATCACGTCATTCATAATGTCGTATTTGCTGGCCACGGATGAAAACACGCCTTGCACGCGGCCTGCTTTTTCATCCTCGCGGACGGTTTCGAACCCGAAGTGTGTGGTATTGTCTGCCTTGTCGGTCATGTCATGCTTTCGCCTGAATACTGTCCCGCAAGGGGTTATACCCAAGCGGCGAAATAGACAAACTGTCAATGTGCCACGGCGCACGAATGGGGACGACAAGGGGCGCTGCAAAGCTTATGTAGTGGGCCACAGCAAAAACAGATGACATAAAATGCCCGAACTGCCCGAAGTCGAAACCGTCAAAGCCGGCATTGCCCCCGTGATGGAGGGCCGCGTGATTGCGCGCGCCGAGGTGAACCGCCCCGACCTGCGCTGGCCGTTTCCCGAGCGGATGGCAGAACGGCTGACGGGGCAGCGGGTTCTGGGTCTGCGCCGCCGCTCGAAGTATATCCTTGTTGATCTGGAAAGCGCGGAAACGCTCTTGATCCACCTTGGCATGTCGGGACGCATGTTGGTATCGGGGCAGATGATCGGTGAATTCCATCACCCTCATCCGGCACCCGCCAAACATGATCATGTTGTGTTCCATATGGAAAACGGCGCGCGCATTACCTTCAATGATGCCCGCCGTTTTGGCGCGATGGACCTGATGCAAACAGCGCGTCAGGACGATCATTGGCTGATCCGCGATCTGGGGCCGGAACCCTTGGGCAACGCATTCAATGAAACCTATCTGGTGGAACGTCTGAAGGGGCGCAACACACCGATAAAATCGGCGCTGCTGGATCAGCGGATCGTGTCGGGGTTGGGCAACATCTATGTCTGCGAAGTGTTGTTCCGCGCAGGCATCCATCCTGCACGCAAGGCAGGGCGCATTAGTGCTGCGCGTGCTGCCTCTCTGGTCCCCCTCATTCGCGATGTCTTGTCCGAAGCCATCGCCGCGGGGGGGTCATCCTTGCGCCATTACCGGCAATCCGATGGTGAACTTGGGTATTTCCAGCATGTTTTTCAGGTCTACGACCGCGCGGGAAAACCCTGCGTAACCCACGGATGCGACAAGACAATCACCCGAATCGTGCAGTCCGGAAGATCATCTTTCTTTTGTCCGCAATGCCAAAGATAGCTTGATCCGCCCGCCCGCTTTGCTAAGCCTTGGGGTCTGACCGGCGCAACAGGATGAGCAGCATGGCCTTTGACAAGATCATCGTAGATATCAGCGACAATGTCGCGACCATTACGCTGAACCGACCCGACGCAATGAACGCGCTGAACAGCGCCTTGCTGGGCGAACTCTGCACTGCGCTGGAAGACGCCGACGCCAGCGAAAAGGTGCGCTGCATCGTGATCACCGGATCCGAGAAGGCCTTTGCCGCAGGTGCCGATATCGCCGAGATGGCCGACAAGACATTCGTCGAGATGTACACCAAGCGCTTTTTCGAAAACGAAACTGATCGCTTCAACCGCACACGCAAACCGATCATCGCCGCTGTTGCAGGCTATGCGCTGGGCGGCGGATGTGAACTGGCGATGATGTGCGATTTTATTATCGCAGCCGACAACGCCAAATTCGGCCAGCCCGAGATCAACCTTGGTGTCATTGCCGGGATCGGTGGCACCCAGCGCCTGACCCGCTATGTGGGCAAATCCAAGTCGATGGACATGCATCTGACAGGCCGCTTCATGGATGCCGAAGAGGCCGAGCGCAGCGGTCTTGTGAGCCGTGTTGTTCCCGCCAAGAAGTTGCTGAGCGAAGCGAAAGCGGCTGCAGAAAAGATCGCAGAGAAATCCCAGATTGCGACGATGGCAGCAAAAGATGCGGTTGATCGCGCCTATGAAACCACGCTTGCCGAAGGTCTGAATTATGAGCGGCGGCTGTTCCAGTCGCTCTTTGCAACCGAGGACCAAGCCGAGGGCATGGCGGCCTTTACCGAAAAACGTGAAGCGCAATTCCGCGATAAGTAGACCTGTTCCTTCAAATCCACGCGGAAGTCGTGTGTGCAATCTGCGCACTTGATTTAGGTCATGGACCATCGGCCGCAGGTTGAATAGATCAGGCGGCGGGTGGTGGCGCGAAACAACTAAAGCGGCCAAAATTATGCGATATTCTTCTTTGCTGGCTTCCGTCTTCCTGACGGGTGCTATGATCATGCCGGTCAGCGGTCTTTACGCTGACTCTTCCTTTCAATCCGCGGGTAGTGCGCAGTCCATCATTCAGGACACGGGCGTTGCGAACCGGCTTGCGGCTGCCCAAGTGCTGTTGTCATGGACGCAGGCTTTGCCTGCTGCGGCCTGCCACCTGCACAATCAGGTCAATGTCGGAGATGCGGCAGAGCTCCTTGCTGTTGGCGATGCGCAGGTGGAGGAAGTGCTGAACGCGCTCTTGGAGGGTGATATCTTTTGGGGGATTGAAACATCTGAAACACGCCGCAAGACAATTGCCGAAATTGAACAACTGCGCGCCGCTTGGGCCCCTGCACAACAGGCGGCAAGGCGGCTTTTGGAAACGCCAACCGACAAAGACGCTGCATTGACCCTCGCGCAAGCAGCGGATGACCTTCGCGAACGAACATATCAATTGGCGACAATGCTGGATGCACAGTATTCGAGCTCGGCTGAAATCCAGGCGCGGGATATCATGTTCATTCAGCTGGCGGGCCGACTGGTCACTTTGAATCAACAAATGGCACTTCAGGCCTGCCTGCTCTGGTCGGAAGGGATGGACCAGACAATAGCTGATGAACTCAAGCAGACGATCCAAGCCTACAATGGCACCTTGAGCGCCTTGAGCAATGGTTTGCCGCAGATGAGCATTTTGCCTCCGCAGACACCCGGGATCGCGGACAAACTGACAGAGATCGGCAGGATCTGGGTGCGAAATCAGCCAGTGCTCAATCTCGTTGCTGTGGATGAAGAGATATCCGAGCAACAGCGATTTGACCTCTACTACACCTTGATTGACGAGAAAGTGGTCTTGCTTGATTTGCTCTATCTTTATCAGGACCATTCAAAAGTGGCCTTCTAACAGGCTCAGTCGGGATCATTGCCTTGTGATTAGGGGTTGAAACGCTGTGTTGTCTCGCTTAAACGCGGCGCCATACATGCGCGTGAGGCCCGCTTTGGCCAGAATCACCGGTTCGAAAACCCGGGGCTTGGGCTTGATGCGCGAATGATATTCAATTTGGCCCGATCAAGGCCCAGCTAGGAAACGAACACATGGCAAACTCACCTCAGGCGAAAAAACGCGCCCGTCAGAATGCAGCACGCTTTGCAGTCAACAAAATGCGCCGTTCGCGCATTCGTACATACCTGCGCGCTGTTGAAGAAGCGATTGCATCCGGCGATCCAAAGGCTGCAGCAGCGGCCTTGAAGGCGGCGCAGCCAGAGCTGATGCGCGGTGTGACCAAAGGTGTCATGCATAAGAATACAGCTTCGCGCAAAATGTCCCGTCTGGCGGCACGCGTCAAATCTGTCGGTTGATTCTGCCGCAATCGGCAAAAGCTAAAAAGTTCAAGCGCGTCCAGACTGGGCGCGCTTTTTTTGTGCCACTGTGGTCTGTCTGCGCAGAAAATGAGACATTTCAAAGGGCCGAGAGATTCTTTTCCGACAATCTCTGAGTCAAGCGCGATGTTATGTTGAAGAGGCCCCAAACCCCTTGCTACCTTGGCCCTGCGATTCACATCGTTCCGGGGGGACATGAGGGGATTTGCGACTGATTGGGTGATAAGACATCGTTGATGACGGGTTTTTTCACCAAAGCAGAAAGCAAATCTCATGCGACGGTGCCATGGAGATTTCAGTGTAAACTGTGAACCCATGTCATTGTGTGTCTGCGTCAGGGCCAAGGTCTGCTCTTTGGTTTCTGTCTGCTGTTCGTGGCCCGTTGAGCTGCCGTTTGGCGTCTGTCTGTATCGTTGCGATGCCGGCTGTCGTCTCGGTCTATGGTTTTGGGTAAAAGGCGCAGGGATCAAGTTGGGCAACTTGATCGAGGCGATCTTTTTTGTCCTGGGCATTGTGGCGCAGGCGCGATCTTCGCGTCTCACGTGGTTGCTGCGAATGTGGGACAAAGGCATAAAATGACGAATGAAATTTGGGCGACGGTTTTGGCTGCTCTGAAAAGTGCATTGGGGAAGAACAGTTATTCAAGCTGGATTGAACCGCTCGAATTCAAAGAATTGGTAGATGGTGTGGCAGTATTTGATGTGCCTACGAATTTTATCGGGAATTATGTCTCACAGAACTTTGGCGACCAGATTCTGTATCACATGAATAATCTGGGCCAAGAGGTCCAGCGCCTGCAATTCCGTGTCCCGTCGCAAATGCGCCCCACAACCAAACCGAATGCGACCAGAAAAACCGTCGAGCCCGAAGGTGGATCAGGCGCGCCTCTTGATAGCCGGTTTACATTTGATACCTTCGTCGTCGGCAAACCGAACGAGCTGGCCCATGCGGCCGCCCGCCGCGTGGCAGAAGGCGGCCCTGTTACATTCAACCCGCTGTTTCTTTATGGGGGTGTCGGGCTGGGTAAAACCCACCTGATGCATGCGATCGCGCATGAATTGAAACTACGTTCGCCCGAATTGAACGTGCTTTATCTCTCTGCAGAGCAGTTCATGTACCGCTTCATCACCGCATTGCGTGAACGCAAGATGATGGACTTCAAACAGCTCTTCCGCTCGGTCGATGTGCTGATGGTGGATGATGTGCAGTTTATCGGCGGCAAGGACAGCACGCAGGAAGAATTCTTTCACACCTTCAACGCGCTTGTCGATGGTCAGAAACAGATCATCATTTCTGCTGATCGCGCGCCGGGTGAAATCAAGGACCTTGAAGAGCGGATCAAATCCCGCCTGCAATGTGGTCTTGTCGTGGACCTGCACCCGACAGATTATGAGCTGCGCCTTGGCATTTTGCAGTCCAAGGTCGAGGTCTACTCCGCCCAATACCCCGAACTTCAGATCGCCGATGGTGTGCTGGAGTTCCTCGCGCACCGCATTTCGACCAATGTGCGCGTGCTCGAAGGGGCGCTGACACGTCTTTTCGCCTTTGCGTCGCTCGTGGGCCGCGAAATTACGCTGGACCTGACACAGGATTGCCTGTCTGACGTGCTCAAGGCGTCGGACCGCAAGGTGACGGTCGAAGAGATCCAGCGCAAAGTCTCCGAGCATTACAACATCCGCCTGTCGGACATGATCGGCCCCAAGCGCGTGCGCAACTATGCCCGCCCACGCCAGATCGCGATGTATCTGGCCAAGCAGATGACCAGCCGCTCACTGCCTGAGATCGGGCGGCGTTTCGGCGGTCGTGATCACACAACGGTCATGCACGGGGTCAAGCGGATCGAAGAGCTCAAGGCGCTGGATAGCCAGATTGCCGATGATCTGGAACTCTTGCGCCGCGCTTTGCAGGAATAGCCCTGTAAAACAGGCCCAAAGCTTGACGCGGACACACCCATCGTCAACAGTCCAGAAAACGCTTGAGGGTGGCGCAAAATAGAGTACATTTTGCGTCCCGATGGCGTCAGATGCCAAGATATGCGGAGATTGGGACATGAAATTCAGCATTGAACGTGCGGTGCTACTTAAGGCTGTGGCGCAAGCGCAGTCCGTGGTCGAGCGGCGCAACACAATCCCGATCCTCGCCAACGTTCTGATCGAAGCAGAAGGTGACACTGTCCAGTTCCGCGCGACCGATCTCGACATCGAGATCGTCGACCGCGCGCCTGCCAAGGTGGAACGCGCAGGGGCGACAACGGTTGCTGCGGTCACCCTGAATGAAATCGTGCGCAAACTGCCTGATGGGGCTTTGGTCACCTTGACCGAAGATGGCGCATCCGGGCGGCTGACGATCGAGGCAGGCCGTTCGAACTTCTCTCTGGCGACGTTGCCGAAAGAGGATTTCCCTGTGATGGCCTCGTCTGACTATGCCGCCAATTTCTCAGCGCCTGCCCCCGTGCTGCGCCGCCTGTTTGATAAATCCAAATTTGCGATCTCGACCGAAGAAACCCGCTATTACCTCAATGGTGTCTACATGCACGTTGCTGATGGCGAAGGCGGCAAAGTGCTGCGGTGTGTTGCCACCGACGGCCATCGCCTTGCACGGATTGATGCCGATCTTCCTGCGGGTGCGGCCGAAATGGCAGGTGTGATTGTGCCACGCAAAACCGTGGGCGAATTGCGCAAGCTGCTTGATGATGACGATATGCAGATTGCGGTATCCGTGTCGGAAACCAAAGTGCGCTTTGCGACACCGGATATCACGCTGACCTCGAAAGTGATCGACGGAACGTTCCCAGATTACACCCGTGTGATCCCGCAAGGAAATACCCGCAAGCTGGAAGTGGACGCCAGCGAATTTGCCCGCGCCGTGGACCGCGTGGCGACTGTATCATCCGAGCGGTCGCGCGCGGTAAAACTGTCGCTCGATGAGGACCGTTTGATCCTTTCCGTCAATGCACCTGACAGCGGTGCGGCTGAGGAAGAGCTTGCCGTGGCCTATAGCGATGAGCGGTTGGAAATCGGGTTCAACGCGAAATACCTGCTAGAAATCGCAAGCCAGGTAGACCGCGAAAACGCGGTGTTCATGTTCAACACCGCAGGCGATCCGACCTTGATGCGCGAAGGCAACGACACCTCTGCCGTCTACGTCGTCATGCCGATGCGCGTGTGACGGGGCCCAAAATTTTTCAAAATTTTGGAGGCAGGATTTTCCAAAATCCTGACAACCGCTTGTGAATACGCTCGCCCTGCAAGAGCTGACGTTGTCGCATTTCCGCTCGCACAAACGCGCATCGCTTGCGCTTGATCCGCGCCCCATGGCGATATTCGGCCCCAATGGTGCGGGCAAGACCAACATCATTGAAGCTGTCTCGCTTCTTTCTCCCGGGCGTGGCCTGCGCCGCGCAGGGGCCGAGGACTTGCCGCGCCGTCCCGAGGCCTTGGGCTGGAAAATCACCGGTATCCTGCAATCCTTGCACCAAACCCACGAGGTCGAAACATGGGCCGAGGCAGGCAATCCGCGCCAGCTCCGCATTGATGGCAAGGCCGCTCCGCAAACAGCCTTGGGGCGGATCGGGCGCGTTCTTTGGCTGGTGCCTGCGATGGACCGGCTCTGGATCGAAGGTGCCGAAGGACGCAGGCGCTTTCTTGATCGCGCGACGCTCAGTTTCGAGCCGACCCATGCAGAGGCGGTGTTGACCTATGAAAAGGCCATGCGCGAACGCAACCGCCTGCTCAAAGACATGGTGCGCGACGCCCATTGGTATACCGCGATCGAGGCGCAAATGGCCGAGGCGGGCGCCACTATCCAGCGCAATCGCCATGATGCAATTGACGCACTGACCACGGCGCAAGCCTCCGCCACGACAGCCTTTCCCACCGCCACGCTCGCGCTCACATCCCCCGAGCCGGTGCCGGACGACCTACAGTCCGCGCTCGCCGACAACCGCGCCCGCGACATGGCGGCAGGCCGCACACTGATTGGGCCACACCGCGCCGATCTGGACGCTGTCTTTGCCGACAAGGGCGTGCCTGCCAAGGACTGCTCGACCGGCGAACAGAAGGCGCTGCTGATCAGCCTGATCCTTGCCAATGGCCGCGCGCTTGCCCGCGATTTCGGTGCGCCACCCATCCTGTTGCTTGATGAGGTCGCAGCCCATCTTGACGCAGGCCGCCGCGCAGCGCTCTATGATGAAATCTGCAGCCTCGGCGCACAGGCCTTCATGACCGGCACAGGGCCCGAACTTTTCACCGAACTCGGCGCGCGGGCGCAATACGCGGAAATCACTGAGGTAGACGGACAATCTACCGTCACGCAAAGGGATGCACTATGACACCACAACGCGTCACATTGATCACCCTCGGGGTGGCGGATCTGGAGCGTTCCAAAGCCTTCTACGCGGCTCTCGGCTGGACCCCGACCAATGACGAAGGGGAAGTTGTGTTCTACCAGATCAACGGCATGGTGCTTGGTCTTTTTGGTCTTGCTCCCTTGGCGAAAGATCAGGGGCGGCCTGATGCGAAACTGGGCACCGGTGCCGTCACGCTGGCGCAGAATTTCACCACAGACGCAGATGTCGATGCCGCCTATGCCGCCGCCCTTGCAGCAGGGGCAACGCCACTCAAAGCACCGGAAAAGGTCTTTTGGGGCGGCTATTCGGGTTACTACGCGGACCCTGACGGTCACGTCTGGGAAGTTGCGCAAAACCCGTTCTGGACCCTGAACGCCGACGGCAGCCTGGCGTTGGACACCGCATGACAATCTCGGCCTACGAACTCCTGCTCTATGCAGGAGCGCTGATCATCTTGTTCATGACACCCGGCCCTGTGTGGGTTGCGCTTCTCGCACGGTCACTGTCGGGCGGGTTTCAGGGGGCTTGGCCGCTCGCGATTGGTGTGGCGATTGGCGATATTCTTTGGCCGCTGGTCGCGGTGTTGGGGGTGGCATGGCTGGTGTCGGAATTTGCAGGCTTCATGGATGTCCTGAAATACGTCGCGGTGCTTGTCTTCATGCTGATGGGCGCGGCATTGATCCGCAACGCCGACCATGGGCTGGATGCCAACAGCAGGCTGATGCGGCCGGGCAGATGGGCAGGGTTTCTGGCCGGTGTCGCCGTCATCGTTGGCAACCCCAAGGCGGCGCTGTTCTATATGGGTATCCTGCCCGGATTTTTTGATCTGAGCAGGGTCACGCCTTTCGATATGGTTGCGATCTGCACGCTGAGTTTCATGGTGCCTTTGGTCGGAAATCTTGTACTGGCCGCCTCTGTGGATCGTGTGCGCGGTGTGCTGAAATCACCCGCTGCAGTGCGCCGGATGAACATCATCGCGGGCTGTCTTTTGATCGGTGTGGGCGTTGTTATCGGGCTGACCTGAGCCGCTAAGCGCCAGACCGCAAAAACCACAAAATATTGTGCCATTTGCGTGACAAACGCCCCCCAAAAGCGTATATTTTGGGCAGAAGAATACAGGATTTCCGACATGGCCAATGAGCCCCAACAACAAGAAGACTACGGCGCAGATTCCATCAAAGTTCTCAAGGGCTTAGAGGCGGTACGCAAGCGCCCGGGCATGTATATCGGTGACACCGATGATGGATCCGGTCTGCACCACATGGTTTATGAGGTCGTCGATAACGGGATTGACGAGGCTTTGGCCGGTCATGCCGACCATGTCTATGTGAAAATCAACGCTGATGGATCGGTCACTGTTGGCGACAACGGGCGCGGGATTCCTGTGGGCATCCACGAGGGCGAGGGTGTTTCTGCCGCCGAGGTCATCATGACCCAGCTGCATGCGGGCGGCAAATTTGACCAGAATTCCTATAAGGTGTCAGGCGGTCTGCACGGCGTGGGCGTGTCGGTTGTAAATGCGCTTTCGGATTTCCTTGAGCTGCGCATCTGGCGCGATGGCAAAGAACACTACGCACGCTTCGAAGGTGGCTTTACCAAAGAACACCTGCGCGTTGTGGGTGACGCAAACGGGCGCAAAGGCACCGAGGTGACGTTCCTTGCCTCGACCGATACTTTCAGCAACCGTGACTTTGAATTCAGCATTCTGGAAAAGCGTCTGCGCGAACTGGCTTTCCTGAACTCCGGCGTGCGCATCATCCTTGAGGATCTGCGCCCTGCCGAGCCGCTCAAATCGGAGCTGTTCTATGAGGGCGGCGTCAAGGAATTTGTGAAATACCTTGATCGGTCCAAGACCCCTTTGATGGAAGAACCCATCTATGTGACCGGCGAACGTGACGAGATCGGCGTCGAAGTCGCGATGTGGTGGAACGACAGCTATAACGAAATGGTACTGCCCTTCACCAACAACATCCCGCAGCGTGATGGCGGCACCCATCTGGCCGGTTTCCGCGGCGCGCTGACCCGCGCTATTGCGAAATATGCGACCGAGACGGGGATTTCGAAGAAGGAAAAAGTGTCTCTGACCGGCGATGATGCGCGGGAAGGTCTGACCTGCGTTTTGTCCGTCAAAGTGCCGGACCCGAAATTTTCCAGCCAGACAAAAGACAAGCTGGTCAGTTCGGAAGTCCGCCCGGCCGTCGAGAATCTCATGGGTGAAAAGCTCAACGAATGGTTCGAAGAGAACCCGCAGATGGCAAAGTCGATCATCTCGAAGATCGTTGAAGCTGCCGCCGCCCGCGAGGCCGCGCGCAAGGCCCGCGAAATCCGCCGCAAATCGGCGATGGACGTGAATTTTAACGCCTCCAAGCTGAAGGACTGCTCGGAAAAAGACCCCTCGAAAACCGAAGTCTTCCTTGTCGAGGGTGACAGCGCTGGTGGTTCTGCCCAGACAGGGCGTGATCGCGGCACACAGGCGATCCTGCCGCTGAAGGGTAAAATCCTGAACGTCGAACGTGCCCGCTTTGACCGGATGCTCGGCAGTCAGGAAATCGGCAACCTTGTCATGGCGCTTGGCACCGGCATTGGCCGCGACGAATTCAACATCGAAAAGCTGCGCTACCACAAAGTCATCATCATGACTGACGCGGACGTCGACGGGGCGCACATCCGTACTTTGCTGCTGACCTTCTTCTTCCGGCAGATGCCGCAGCTCATCGAAGGTGGCTACCTCTACATCGCACAGCCACCGCTTTACAAAGTGTCGCGCGGCAGGTCCGAGGTTTACCTCAAAGACCAGCAGGCGATGGATGAATACCTGATTGAGCAGGGCATTGATGGCGCGATGCTACGCCAAGGCAACGGCGAAGAAATCGCAGGCGCTGATCTGCGCCGTGTCGTGGAAGAGGCCCGCCAGCTCAAACGTGTGCTGGAAGCCTTCCCGACGCATTATCCGCGCCACATTCTCGAACAGGCCGCCATCGCCGGCGCCTTTGTCCCCGGTGTTGTGGAAAACGACCTGCAAGGCACGGCTGATCGCGTGGCCGAGCGGCTGAACCTGATTGCGCTGGAATGGGAACGCGGCTGGCAAGGGCGCATCACCCAAGACCACGGTATGCGGCTGGCCCGTATGCTGCGCGGTGTCGAAGAGGTGCGCACGCTTGACGGCCCGATGCTGCGCGGTGGCGAAGCACGGCGCACGGGTACCTTCACCCAAAGCCTGCAGGACGTTTACAACCTGCCTGCTACACTGATCCGTAAGGACCGCAGCCAGGCGATCCACGGCCCGCTTGACCTGCTCAAGGCGATCCTTGAGGAGGGCGAAAAAGGCCTGTCATATCAGCGCTACAAGGGGTTGGGCGAAATGAACCCGGATCAGCTTTGGGAAACCACGCTGGACCCTGACGCGCGCACGCTGCTTCAGGTCAAGGTCGAGGATCTGGCTGAAGCGGATGATTTGTTCACCAAGCTGATGGGTGACGTGGTTGAACCGCGCCGCGAATTTATCCAGAACAACGCGCTGAACGTCGAGAACCTTGATTTTTAGCGCCTGCTAGCCTTTTCTGGTCCGCGTCAGCGTGAACAGGAAAGGCGCCAGCGCGATGACCATCGTGATGCGGATGATATGCATCACCGAAACATAGGCAACGTCCTGGCCCATGGCGAGCGTCAGCAAGGACATCTCGGTCAGACCACCGGGCGAAAAGGCCAGAAAGGCCTGCGCAAGGGGGATGCCGCTGATTCTGACAATCAATTCCGCAAACCCCACGGCGGCGATCAGCATCAGGAATGATGCGACCGCCGACAGCCCGATATCGGTTCTGATTTCGCGCAAAGTTGCCCCGACAAACCGTGTCCCGATAATCGTTCCAATCGTCACCTGTGCGGCGATCACAAAAATCGTCGGCGGCGCCACCGTCACCCAACCCGCGATATGGGCCACACCGCTCAGGATCATGGGGCCGAAAATGGGTGCGGCAGGCAGGCCAAGCCACTTGCCCAAAATCGCGCCCAGCACAGCGCAAATGCCCAAGATCGCGTAATCCAGCGCGGTAATCTGATAAAGCCCGATCCACTGCGCGCGCGCCTCCTCGCCGCCGCTTGTCACACCCAGCACCAAACCAAAGAACAGTGCCACAAATACGATGATAATCAAGACGCGCGCCGCATGGGCCAAAGCGATCCGGCGCTCGTCCCCGCCCGCCGCAGCGCCGAGGATCAGCATTTCATTGATCCCCCCGGGCATCGCGGAATAGAAAGCTGTCACCGGATCGTAGCCGCCAAGCCTGCGGTAAACGGCATATGAAATCCCAGCCGCGCAGATCAAAAATAGTGGCAGCAACAACAGCGTGATGAGCCAGCTTCCCAATAGCCCCAGCACGTCCGCCGAGACACCAGACCCCAGCATCACGCCGATCACGGGGATCACATAGGGGCGCAGCCTGTCCGGGCCAGCGATTGGTGCCCGCAGCATCGCGGCCACTGTGTTTGCCACCATCGGTCCGAGCATCCATGGCAAAGGTAATGCGAAGTAATAGGCGGCCAATCCACCGCACAGCCCAATCGTCAGCGCCAGAAACTGCGGCATGAAGGGGTGCGAACCGTGCATACTGAGGCCTTAAACCCCACCGATATGGTGCGTGCCACGCGCCTTGGCCAATTGCATTTGCTTCTGCCGCTCGCGGAAACGGCTCTTATCCGCCTCTGACGTCTCGTGAATGCATTGGTGGCAGGATACGCCTTGCTCGAACGCCGGATGTTCGCGGTCTTCGGGCCGTAGCGGACGACGACATGCATGGCACAGGATATGCGGCCCTTCCGAAAGCCCGTGTCCCACGCTCACCCGCGCATCGAAAACGAAACATTCGCCGTCCCATTTGCTTTGCTCCTGGGGGACTTCTTCGAGGTATTTGAGGATGCCGCCCTTCAGGTGATAGACATCTTCAACACCCTGACCCATCAGGTAATTCGTTGATTTCTCGCAGCGAATCCCGCCTGTACAGAACATTGCGATCCTTTTGTTGTGGAACCGGTGCTTGTTCTTTTCCCACCATGCGGGGAATTCGCCAAAGCTTTTGGTTTCGGGGTCGACGGCACCTTCAAAGGTGCCAATCGCCACTTCGTAATCGTTGCGCGTATCAATCACAGCCACGTCAGGGGCGCTGATCAGATCGTTCCAATCGGCAGGGTCCACATAATTGCCGACCCGCGCCACCGGATCGACATCGGGCTGGCCCATCGTCACGATTTCCTTTTTTAGCCGCACTTTCATGCGGTGGAAGGGCGGCGTGCTTGCCGTGCTTTCCTTCCACTCCAGATCGCCGCAGCCGGGCAGGGCGCGGATATGCGCAAGCACGGCATCAATGCCAGCGCGCGGTCCGGCAATCGTGCCGTTGATCCCCTCTTTCGCCAAAAGCAGGGTGCCCATGATCCCGCCGGACTTGCACAAATCCAACAATGGCCCCCGCAGGGCGGCGGGGTCATCAAAGCGGGTAAAGTGATAGAGCGCAGCGACAGTATACATAGGCACTCAAATACGCCTGTCCGCCGAAAGGGGCAAGTCGCGGGATGCAGCAATTGCCAGACCGTCCGCAACAGCGGTAAAGGCCTCGGCCCTTTCATGCGCGGCCTGCGGGAAAAGCGCTGTCATCGTATCCTCGACCACCGTCAGAAGGCTGGAGCCGCCCACAAAGACGATCTTGGTAATCCGGTCCGGTCCGATGTCGGCCATCGCGAGTGTTTCGCGCGCGCAGGTCCCAATTTGTGCGGCCTGATCTGCCAGCACATTCTCCATCGCCTCTTGGGTCAAACGCGCCCAGAGCGCGGGTTCGATCACGCGCAGATCAATCCCCACATCCGCGCGATCCGGCTGATTCAGTTGAATTTTCCCAGCTTCCACAGCAAAGGCAATGTCATGGCCCAATTCCATCTCAAGAACGGTATTGAGCCGTGCGAATAGCGCGGGATCAACGCCAAGCTTTGCAAAATCCGCCGCCATCCGCCGGTTTTCGGGGGTATAGAGAAAAGGAATTTTTTGCCACGTGGCAAGATCGTTGAAAATTGCGTTGGGGGCCGTGTGCCGCCCTTGGCCCATCGCATTGCGCACCTCGGCACCGCGCCCCAACAGCGGCATGACTTGTGCGATACTGATCGCGCGGTCAAAGTCGGTACCACCAACGCGCACGCCGTGGCTTGCGATAATTCGCGTTGTCTCGCCGTCGCGTTCAAAGATGGAGAAATCCGACGTACCGCCGCCGATATCCACGATCAGCCCCAGTTCACCGCGATCTATCGGGCCACTGGCAAGGGCGGCGGCCTCGGGTTCGTACATAAACGCCACGTCTTTGTAGCCTGCCAAAAGATAGGCCTCACGCAGGTCAATCTCGGCCTGCGCGTTGCGGGCGTGATCGCTGGAATGAAACCGCACCGGGCGGCCTGACAAGGCGACCTCAAAATTCTGGCCGGTCTCTGCCTCGGCACGTTCACGGATCATTTGCAGAAACCGCGCCACGACCTCTAGTAGCGTCATGCGTTCATAGGCAATCTGGCGCCGCTCACGCAGTAAAGGCGTGCCCAGCACCGATTTCAGGGCCCGCATGAACCGCCCTTCACGCCCCTCGATTAACGCGGCATTGGCGACTGAGCCATAGGTCGTGACCTTGCGGTCATAATCAAAAAAGACCGAAGTCGGCAGCGTCGTGCGCCCCTGTTCCACCGCAATCAGATGCGGGCGGCCGGCAGCCATGATGCCCGCAGCGGTGTTCGAGGTGCCAAAGTCGATGCCCAAAACCGCCATTTCTACCACCTGATCCTTGCGTGAAAGAGGCTGCAGATAGGAAAATAAGCTGCCACTGACAAGCGCTGTTTTCCAAATCCAATAAAGCGGTCGCAGGTCGGGGCCGAACAGGTTAGCTTGCGGCCATCAACAATTCGGAGCCCGCCATGACCCATGCCCTACTCGTAATCGATGTCCAAAATGATTTCTGCCCCGGTGGCGCATTGGCGGTCGCGGGTGGCGATGAGATTGTCGCAGGCATCAACACGGCCATGGCCAGTTTCGATGCGGTGATCCTGACCCAAGACTGGCACCCTGCAGGCCATTCTTCATTTGCATCTACGCATGATGCGGCCCCGATGAGCATGATGGAAATGCCTTACGGGCCGCAGGTGCTCTGGC
>NZ_DASYOK010000134.1:0-8031 GCF_036007805.1 Yoonia sp. | reverse complement strand
ATCGCGACAACTTTATGTTTGGGTGCGGTCTGCGGCTTGTAGCCTTCAGGCCAGGCCCACCGCATTTCGTTCCACTGATAGGACTGTGCGCAGGTGACTTCCTTGGCGAGGTCTAGCCCTTCCAACCCCGGGAATGCGCGGGCTTTCTTCACCAGGGCAGCAATATCGAACTGTCCGTCCGGGTTATGGGCCAGTGCCACATGAGGCGCACCTTGCTGCCGGATCGCTCGTGTCAGACGCCGCGTATCCACGCCACCCATCCCGATGCGGTTGCGTTTGGTCAGCCATGACGTCAGCTCTTCGGTCGCGCGCCAGTTCGAAGCCTGCGTCGGGTCCCATTTCACGACCATACCTTCCGCGACAGGATCGGCGGTTTCGTCGTCTTCGGGGTTGACGCCTGTATTGCCGATATGTGGGAAGGTGAAGGTGACGACTTGGCCCGCATAGGACGGGTCAGTCATGATTTCCTGATAGCCGGTCATGGCTGTGTTAAAGCAAAGCTCGGCGACGGTTTCGCCGGTGGCGCCAAAGCCCATCCCATAGAAGATCGTACCGTCCGCGAGTGCCAAACAGGCCGTTGGTTTCTGCGCCATAATCGATCTCCCCAGATGTCAAATTGGTGCGGGTGTACGCAGGCCGGCGGCGCGGGTCAAGGCCGGATTGCGCCCTTGCAAACAAGGGTGACGTTGCGCACTGGGCGCTTGTCACGCTGGCGGGTTCACACTATGTTAGCGGTTCGTTTGACGTCAGATGTACGGGACACATTTATGGACATGCGTGACAGGGTCTCAGCGGCCCTTAAAGATGCGATGCGGGCGAAAGAAGCAGATCGCCTATCAACGCTGCGGCTGATCAATGCCGCAATCAAGGACAAGGATATTGCGGCGCGCGGCACAGGAGATGATGAAGGCGGGGTGTCGAACGAAGGCATTCTGGCAATCATGGGCCGGATGGTAAAGCAACGTCAGGAAAGCGCGCGTGCCTATGAAGAGGGTGGGCGGCTTGAACTGGCGGAGAAGGAGCTGTCAGAGATCAAGATCATTGAAGAGTTCCTGCCCAAACAGTTGAACAAGGACGAAGCCGAAGCGGCCGTTGACGCAGCAATTGCCGAAGTTGGTGCCGAAAGCATCCGCGACATGGGTAAAGTCATGGCCGCACTCAAGGCCAAGTACACAGGACGTATGGATTTCGGCAAAGCCGGACCGATGGTCAAAGACCGCTTGGGGTAACCGGCTCGCGCCCTGCGCGCAGTGCTGCTTGCAGCTCATCAAACAGCATCAGGCGTTCCTCGGCATCGAGGAACGCGCCAATCTCGACCTCGCGGTCACCGCCGCGCAGGGTGATATAGTTTTCAACCGGTCCGCCTTTGGGATGCAAGTGGGCTGTGACCCAATAACGGTTGGCCTCCCATTCTTGCACATCGCCTTTGGGATTGTGCCGCGTCAGATGGGCGCGGGCCTCATCCACGGTCAGCTCTTCCAACACCTCGCCACGCCGGTAGCTGACGTGTAGCGCGTACCAAACCCCTGCAAGCATCATGCCAAAGAACGGCAGAAGCCCCCAAAGCACTGCTTGCCCCAGAAGCGTGAGCAGGGGGAGCGACACGAGCGCGGCAGTTCCGCCAATGAACAACACAAAGTCTTTGCGTAGCAGTGAGCGGTAGGGCCAGAGGCTCAGTTGCCAACGGCGATCATTGTGTGGCGGGGTCGGGGTCCATTCGTAAGGCATGACGCAGTTGTAATGCGCGCCGCGCCGCCGTCAAACCGATAGAATGCCGCATGTCTGTCGCGGCACAAAAAGAAAGCCCCGCGCGATGGCGGGGCTTTCTTTTTTCTTATCAAAGCAACGTTTAATGCGCGTGCTTTTTATCCCAATCGGACTGCTTTGGCAGCGTCTCGAATGTGTGCTCTGGTGGTGGGCTTGGCAGTGTCCACTCCAGTGTATCCGCATACTCGTTCCAAGGGTTGTTCTCGGTGACGCGCTTGCCCTTTGTCAGGGTCCAGACCATCACGCCGATGAAGAACAGGAAGGACGCGAACGACAGGAATGCACCCCAGCTTGATACATAGTTCCAGTAAGCGAAGGCCTCGGGATAGTCGATGTAGCGGCGTGGCATACCCTGACGACCCAGGAAGTGCTGTGGGAAGAATGTCAGGTTCGCACCGACGAACATCGTCCAGAAGTGCAGTTTGCCCGCCCATTCAGGGTACATGCGGCCCGACATTTTCGGCAGGTAGAAATAGATACCTGCAAAGATCGAGAAGACCGCACCAAGCGACATCACATAGTGGAAGTGCGCAACGACATAGTAGGTGTCGTGGTACACACGGTCTACACCGGCCTGCGACAAAACGATGCCTGTAACGCCGCCCAATGTGAACAGGAACAAGAAACCCATCGCCCAAAGCATAGGTGTTTTGAATTCAACGGAACCGCCCCACATGGTGGCGATCCAGCTGAAGATCTTCACACCTGTCGGTACCGCGATAACCATCGTTGCCAGCATAAAGTAGGACTGCTGTGTCAGCGACATACCCACGGTGTACATGTGGTGCGCCCAGACAACGAAGCCCAGAACACCGATTGCGACCATCGCATAGACCATGGGCAGGTAGCCGAAGATCGGCTTGCGGCTGAAAGTTGCGATGATGTGGCTGATGATACCGAAGCCGGGGATGATGATAATGTACACTTCGGGGTGTCCGAAGAACCACAGAATGTGCTGGTAGAGAACAGGGTCACCACCACCTTCGGGCTGGAAGAAGGTTGTGCCGAAGTTCCGGTCTGTCAGCAGCATCGTGATCGCGCCGGCCAGAACGGGCAGGGCAAGAAGGATCAACCACGCAGTCACAAAGATCGACCAAGCAAAGAGCGGCACCTTGTGCAGTGTCATGCCCGGTGCGCGCATGTTCAGGAAGGTCGTGATCATGTTGATTGCGCCAAGGATCGAAGACGCACCAGAGAGGTGCACCGCAAAGATTGCGAGGTCCATCGACATGCCTGTCTCAGACGTCGAAAGCGGAGCATACATAACCCAACCAACGCCGGAACCGGCCTGACCGTTACCGCCGGGGGCCAGCATCGACGCGATGCCAAGCGCTGCACCAGCTACGAACATCCAGTAAGACAGGTTGTTCAGGCGGGGAAACGCCATGTCCGGTGCGCCGATCTGCAACGGCATGAAGTAGTTACCGAAACCACCGAAAAGGGCCGGAATAACCACGAAGAACATCATCAAAACACCGTGGTAGGTGATCAGAACGTTCCAGAGGTGGCCATTGGGCGTACATTCGCCAGCGGCTGCCGCGGTGAATCGTGCCCCTTCAAGGCACATGTATTGCACACCGGGCTCCATCAGCTCCATGCGCATATATACGGTGAACGCCACCGAGACAAAGCCCAAGAAACCTGAGGTGAACAGGTACAAGATGCCGATATCTTTGTGGTTTGTGGACATAAACCAGCGGGTAAAGAAACCGCGCTCGTCTTCGTGTGCATCGCCGTGGATGGCTGCGTCTGCCATTTTGGCTCTCCTCGTATTGGCTACTTTTGATGTCGCCGAGTCGTTGCCCGACGCACATTTGCGTTGGTTCTAATGGGTTGATGCTAAAGGGGCAACAAAGGATGCGTCTCTTTGCATGGGTTAATTTGGCGCAGGGAGGGGATGAATGCATCTGTTGCGCTGACAGGCGAAGCGATTTCCGCTAGGCTGGGCCGGAATTTGGAGGTCACGCATGGCAGACAAAACCCCGCCATTCACGATGGGCATCGAAGAGGAATACCTGCTGGTCGACCAGACGACGTTTGCTTTGGCGCAAGCGCCAGATAGCCTGATTGCGGCTTGCAAGAAAGACCTCGCAGGGCAGGTCAGCCCGGAATTCCTCCAGTGCCAGATCGAAATCGGGACGGGGGTCTGCCACACGATCGGTGAAGCCCGCCGCGATCTGGCGCATCTGCGCCGCACCGTGGCGCGCCATGCTGCCGACTACGGGTTAGCCCCCATCGCCGCCTCTTGCCATCCTTTTGCGGACTGGAAAGAGCAGCACCACACCGACAAGGAACGCTATCATCAACTGCGCCGTGACCTTGGCGGTGTGGCGCGGCGCATGCTGATCTGCGGCATGCATGTCCATGTGGGCATTCCTGATCAGGACACGCGCATCGATTTGGTCAATCAGCTCAAGTACTTTCTGCCGCATCTTCATGCGCTTTCAACCTCTTCGCCCTATTGGCAGGGTGAGGATACAGGCATGAATTCCTATCGTCTCACGGTCTTTGACAATCTGCCCCGCACCGGCCTGCCGCCCGCGATGGCGGACTGGGCCGAGTTTTCGTCAACTGTGAATACCTTGATTGATCTGGGGCTGATCGAGGATGCCTCCAAGATCTGGTGGGACCTGCGCCCATCGTCGAAATTTCCTACCATTGAATCCCGCATCTGCGACGTGGCCCCGCGCATGGAGGTCACGCTGACCTTGGCTGCGTTGACACAGTGCCTGACGCGCATGCTGTGGCGGAGGTCTCAGACGGGCGAGGGATGGCCCGTCGTCCAGAATTTCATGATCGGCGAAAACCGTTGGCGTGCGCAGCGGTATGGTACTTCGGAAGGCCTGATCGACTTTGGCCGCAAGGCGTTGATCCCGTTTGCGCAAGCCGTGGACGAAATTCTTCATCTGATCGCAGAGGACGCGATCGCCCTTGATTGCGAGGCCGAAGTGAACGCCGCCCGCAAGATCGTGGCCAACGGCACCAGCGCAGACCATCAACGCGAGGTTTTCGCGGCCTCCAAACAAGCAGGTGCGACTGACAGAGAGGCGCTCGACGCCGTTGCGGCATCCTTGGTGGCGGAATTCGGCGCTGATTTGTAACGCAAGCCGCTACAAAGCGGCCCCGTATTCGATCATGGCCCATTTGAAAACAATAAGCCCGATTGAAAACACAGCGGCTGGTCTGACCCAGAAAAACAGGATCAGCCACAGACCGGCTGCGGTCAGAAGGTTCCAGTAGAGATGGTCATAATACGGACCAACGCCCATCGGTTCTATCAGGAACGATATCTCGGAAATCGGCTGTAAAAAGACCCCGAAAGTGCCGCTTAGTCCGATTGTCAAGAACACTGCACCCACAAACATCGCAATTGCCTGGGAGAGCATAAATGACATTTTTTCGTAGATTGACCGCGACATTGTCATACCAATGCTTTCGGGGGAGAGTATCCCATCATGCTAACAGATGCGCGCACGATCGTAAACGCTTATGGTTGTGCTTTCCTTGTCTTTTGCAGGCAAATGCCAGATTTGCAAAAGCAACTAAGCCGCTTATTCGCTGATCTGTGCGAACTGACGTTTCTTGACTACCGCAGGTCGTTTTGATGATGGGCCGATCAGTGCGACGACGGCCAAAAGGACGATAAGAACCAATTCAAACATTTACCAAACTCCAACTCTGTAACACCCACGATTCGTCCGTGGGAACTGTTCTGAGACGTGTCTTAAATGGTTCATACGAAAAAACACACCTATCCTAAAGGTCAGTAAATTAAGGTAAATTTGACGTTTCGACCATAACTTTGCCCGTTCCGGGACACAATCTAGGCGTTTGCCGCAAGAAAGCCAGAAAGTCTGTGCGTTATCGGCAAGAAAGTGCATTTGTACTCCCCCGAGCCTATCGTTTTAAAGCCGATATGCCGTTGCGTCACTGACAATGAAGAAGCGGGCTATTGGCGAAATTGGCTATTGAAGGTCTTTCGCAGTGCCACATCCACATCAGCCAGCGAGACCGGCAGCCCCAGATCAACCAGCGATGTCACCCCGTGATCGCGGATGCCGCAGGGGATGATCCCCGCAAAATGGCTCAGGTCCGGGTCCACATTGATCGACATCCCGTGAAACGACACCCATTTGCGCAGGCGGATACCAAGGGCTGCGATTTTGTCTTCGGCGCATGAGCCGTCCGCGTTGCGTGGCTTTTCGGGCCGTTCCACCCAGACACCCACACGCCCCTCGCGGATTTCACCCTTGATGTTGAAGGTATCAAGCGTGGCAATCACCCATGCTTCAAGATCTTTGACAAACCGGCGCACGTCATGGCCGCGCCTGCCGACATCAAGCATCACATAAACCACCCGCTGCCCCGGGCCGTGGTAGGTGTACTCACCACCGCGGCGGGCCTCATAGACGGGAAAGCGGTCCGGATCGACCAGATCAGCCGGTTTTGCTGAGGTGCCCGAGGTATAAAGCGGGGGGTGTTCAAGCAGCCAGATACACTCACTCGCGGTGCCGTCAATGATGCCCGCAACACGGGTTTCCATAAAAGACAGCGCCTCTTGGTAATCGGTCAGCCCGTCTGTTGTGATCCATTCCACCATACACGTCAGGTAACGTCGGCATGTTGCGTTGAAAAGGGGGTGTTTTCCCTCTTGGCATCGCAAAACGCCTCGTCTATGAGTGCCGCACTTACCAAGCTAGTGGTCTTGCGGTCGTGGCGGAATTGGTAGACGCGCAGCGTTGAGGTCGCTGTGAGGTAACACTCGTGGGGGTTCGAGTCCCCCCGACCGCACCAAGTCAGTAAGATTTTCATATATATTACAAAATTTTAACGTGAAACAGATTTTTTGTATCCACCCATACGTCCACCATATGTTGATCGGTTCGGACCTATCCAAAACTGATGGAAAATGGGTAGCGGTGTTCTTCAAACCGTCTCGAGGGTTCGAATCCCTTTTTATCCGCCATTGTGCCTTGAAATAATTACATTTTATCGTACTGGTCGGCATTTACCCCACATAAAGACCCACATCAGAAAAACGCTTGGCGACGGTGTTACCGCTGCCCCTTTGGCATGCACATGTACTGACAACCCACAGCTATTCGGACCTACCGCCCAACCAAGTCGTCTATCGTTCAACTTTGTATAGGCCGTCGGGCTGATCTGCGGCCAGTAAAAGAGTGAGAGTTGTTGAGCATTCGCCCTAGCGGATGCCCTGCAATGACAAATCCTGCTACCGAAGACTCAACCCAGAGGGATCAAACGTCATGGTTATATTTTGCCATTGGTCGAACTTCGCAGGTGGTAACTGATAGCCACTTCCTTGGCAGCGCAAAATCGCGCGGCGGGCTGCTTCGAATGCTGTTGCTGTTGCTGTTGCGTCGCCACTAGACGACAGCAAGTGTGGCTCACCATCGACACGACCTTCGCGGGTTAGCGAAACACTCACTTCGACCGTTGCTCGGGCAGCAACAGAGCCGGGATCAACGTTCCAGCACCGGTTGACCGCTATCCGGAGCGCTTCGCGTTCTTCGCCTGTCATTGGTGGGCTGGATGGGCTGGGCGGCGTGCTTGCTGGAACGATTGCCCCCAATACAAGCGCCGTGCCGCTTTCAGCTGCCGCAACGTCCTTGGATAACTGAGCAACCGTATCAGTTACATCGGCGCATTCTGTGGTTTTCAGCGTGCCGTTTGTGAGCCTGTGAAGTTGATTGTTCTGAAACTGAAGAACTGTTTCCCCGATTATGACTGTCACTGCACTGTCGCCTTTTGTGACGGTCGCGTTGCCTTCACCTAGAAGTGACAAGTCTCCGTCAGGCTGTTGGAGAAACGAGAAGGCAGAAACTTCGTCGTCGGTCTGGCAGAGGAGAACCTGTATTCGCTTGCTGTTGTCGTCAGCAAGCAAGGTGCTTGGCGCGATTGTTGTGAGGCATAGGAGGGTAATTGCAGCTTTTTTCATAGGATGAACGATGGCGGCATGCCCCTTAAAATGCAACGAGGTTCACTTAAGGGTTGGAGCATGATTACTCCTACCGCTCTGGCGTCCTGCACACCGAGATCCTCGCCCCTGATCGTGTATGCTCATGGTGCTTGGCTGACAGGTAACTCAGGCCAGATGCTGGGTTGGCGCCGTTATCGGTTTTGAGCGGCTCGTTTGAAGTATGCCATATTTTCATCGAAATATCTGACCTGTTCGTTGTCTCCCATGGCAACCGCGATCACCCACCTCGAAACCAGAGAGCATCATCGTCGTCGCCCCATATA
>NZ_DASYOK010000133.1:0-8602 GCF_036007805.1 Yoonia sp. | reverse complement strand
CCCGATGTACGGGATTGACGGGTGTTCCGCACCGAACCATGCCTGCACCGTCCATGGCCTTGCCCGCGCGATGGCGTTTTTTGCCAGCGCGCAGGACCGGTCGGATGTGCGCAGCACCGCTGCGGCGCGGCTGACGCAGGCAATGGCGACGTTCCCTGAATTTGTTGCGGGTGAAACGCGGACCTGTACGGATCTGATGCGGGCGATGGACCATAAGGTCGCGATCAAGACCGGTGCCGAGGGTGTGTTCATTGCGATCATCCCGGAAAAGAGACTGGGTGTTGCCGTCAAGATCATGGATGGTTCGCAGCGCGGGCGGGACTGCGCCATTGCGGCGCTCCTTGTGCGCCTTGGCGTGCTTGACCCGAACCATCCCGCAGCTGTTGCGCGCCGGACACCGGCCATTCTCAACCGCAGAGGCTTGACCACGGGCTTTATCCGCCCGGCCCCATTACTCGCGTAAGCCCGACGCGCTCACCAGAAACACCGAACGGAAAGCCTGTCTTATGCCCTTTACCCTTGCCACCTGGAACATCAACTCTGTGCGCCTGCGCGAAGACATCGTCGCCCGCCTGATGCGCGATGAGGCCCCTGATGTGCTTTGCTTGCAGGAATGCAAAAGTCCTGTGGACAAGATCCCCTTGGAACAGTTTCAGGCGCTCGGATACACGCATTTGGTCGCGCGCGGGCAAAAGGGCTATAACGGGGTGGCGATCTTTTCCAAAATCCCGATGGTCGAGGCAGGGGCCGAGGACTACGCCGGTCTTGGTCATGCGCGGCATGTCGCGGCCAAGCTGGAAAACGGTGTGACGATCCATAACCATTATGTGCCCGCAGGAGGTGATGTGGCGGACCGCACGGTGAACGAAAAATTCGGCCAGAAGCTCGACTATCTGACCGACATGCGCGATGCCTATTATGCGCAGAAGCCGGCAAAATCCATTCTTGTCGGCGATCTGAACATCGCGCCGCGTGAAGATGATGTCTGGGACCACAAAAAACTGCTCAAGGTCGTCAGCCACACGCCGATCGAAGTGGAACACTTCACCGATGTGATGGAAGCGGGCGCGTGGTCGGACGTGACACGCAACGATATTCCCGAAGGCCTGCTCTATAGCTGGTGGTCCTACCGCGCCAAGGATTGGGACGAGGCCGACAAAGGCCGCAGGCTTGATCACATCTGGGCCACGCCGGACATCAAGAACGCGGCCCATGGCAGCCGCGTGCTGCGTGACGCGCGGGGCTGGGAGAAACCCAGCGATCACGCACCCGTGTTCGCAACTTTCGATCTATAGGGGCTTGCCATGACACTGCCGACATCAATGAAAGCGCTTGTGCAATTGCACGATGGCTATGCGGGGACACAGACGGGGCCCAATGTCAGCGACCTGTCCCCTTTTCTGGCCTATCAGGACGTGCCCTTGCCAAAGCCCGCCGAAGGCAAAGCCCTGATCAAGGTGTTGCTTGCCGCCGTGAACCCATCCGACATCCACTTTATCAAAGGCGAATACGGCCAGCCCCGCGTCAAAGGGTCCCCCGCAGGATTTGAGGCTGTGGGAGAGGTTGTGGCCGGCAACACGCCCCTGATTGGCAAGCGCGTCAGCTTCTTTGCCGGTGGGTCCGGCACATGGGCGGAATACGCGCTGGCCGATGTCACCAGCCTCGTGCCCTGCCGCCCCGATCTGGCCGAAGTCGATGCCGCCTGTCAGCTGGTTAACCCGCTGACGGCGATTGCGATGTTTGATCTGGTCAAGGAAAGCCGCGCGGAAAGTTTTGTGCTGAACGCTGCCGGATCGCAGCTTGGCAAGTATCTGATTGCACTGGCGAGGGATAATGGCGTCGCGCCAATCGCAGTTGTCCGTCGCGCCGAACAGGCGGCTGAACTACGCGACCTTGGCGCACATTCCGTGATTGTGTCCACCCAGCCGGACGCGCTTGATCAGGCCAAAACGGCCTTCCGCGCGCTGCCGCCCGCGATCTTGCTGGATGCTGTTGGTGACCAGTTCACGGCTGATCTGTTCTTTGCCATGCCCAAACACAGCACATGGGTGAATTATGGCAAACTGTCGGGCGAGGCCCCATGCCTGACGGAACTGGGCCAGTTGATCTTTATGAACAAGAAGATCGAAGGCTTCTGGCTGACCCGCTGGATCAAGCAGGTGGGTGCGGACCGTGTGCGTGCGGGTTTCGTGGAAATCCAGGAGCGCTTTGTGAGTGGCGCATGGAAAACCGATGTGGCGGGGATCGTGCCGCTGTCTGAGGCCATGGCACGGTTGCCCGAAGTGCTGGCGATACCTGATGGCAAGGCGTTTATTGATCCGCGGTGCTGATGGTGCTTGCATCTGCTCTGTAAATCCGCGACACGCGCGCTTTCGGTTCAGAAATGTTGAAAAATTGGCGAACCGTTGCTATTTCTAAGTCATGCTCTGCGTCGGGGCCATGACGGCGTGCTTTAAGGAGGACAATGATCTGTCTCTTTCTACAGCGGTTGATACATCAGCCAAAACCGGAGCCGCAGCAATGACGGCCCCACAAAATGTGACCAGCGAGACGCTTTTGGCGGCTGTTCTCAAATCCCTCGATGACGACAAAGGCGAAGACATCGTGCAGATCAGTCTGCGCGGCAAGTCCGAGATCGGCGACTATATGGTCATCGCATCGGGCCGCTCGACGCGCCAAGTGACTGCGATGGCGGAAAAGCTCGCAGATCGTCTGAAGCAGGAATTCGGGATCATCTCCAAGACCGAAGGCAAAGACACCGGCGATTGGGTGCTGATCGACACAGGCGATATCATCGTGCATATCTTCCGTCCGGAAGTGCGCGAGTTCTATCAGCTTGAAAAGATGTGGCAGCCGGGGACGGCCACCGCCGTCTGATGCGGGTCCAGATTTGCGCTGTGGGCCGTTTGCGCAAAGGGCCCGAGCGCGACCTTTATGATGACTACCTCACCCGGTTCGACCGGACGGGGCGGGCGCTGGCACTTGGGCCTGCGCAACTGATCGAAGTCGAAGACAAAAAGGGCGGCGGCATGGCCGGCGAAGCTGCTTTGCTGGAACGTGCGGTGCCCGATGGTGCCTTGATCTGTACCCTCGATGAACGCGGCAAGCTCATGGGCTCGCCGGACTTTGCAGCCCTTCTCGCCACATGGCGCGACCAAGGGCGGCAGGACGTCAGTTTCGTCATTGGCGGGGCCGACGGGATTGACTCCGCTTTGCGTGACCGCGCCGATGCGTCATTGAGTTTTGGCAAAATGGTCTGGCCCCATATGCTCGTGCGCGTGATGCTGGCCGAACAGCTTTACCGTGCTGCCTCTATTCTGGCGGGCGGTCCTTATCATCGGGCTTAGGAGCCTCCGGCGGGAGTATTTCGGGCAAGATGATGAGGTGTGGTGGTTTCCCTGATTGCAATGCTGCGATAGACAGCAATCAACCAATATAGGAGCGTTGCTATGCCCACCCCCAAACCCGTTGTTCTGTGTATTCTTGATGGCTGGGGCCTGCGTGACGCGGTTGAAGGCAACGCGCCCAAGCAGGCCCATACCCCCAATTTTGACGCCATCATGCGAGGGCCCCATGCGCAGCTTCTGACACATGGCCGTGATGCGGGTCTGCCCGGTGGGCAGATGGGCAATTCTGAAGTGGGCCATACCAATATCGGCGCGGGCCGCGTTGTTGCGATGGATCTCGGTCAGATTGAACTGTCGATCGAGGATGGATCGTTCTTTATGGCGGATGCGCTGGTGCGTTTCATTGAGAAGCTGAAAGCCAGCGGCGGTGCCGCGCATCTGATGGGTGTCGTGTCCGACGGCGGCGTCCACGGGCATCTTGATCATACGATTGCAGCGGCCAAAGCGATCACCGATGCAGGCGTGCCAGTCATCATCCACGCCATCACCGACGGGCGCGACGTGGCGCCATCTTCGGCCAAGGCGTTCATGGCGACGCTGACAGAAAACCTGCCTGCAAACGCAAGAATCGCCACGGTCATTGGCCGCTATTTCGCGATGGACCGCGATAACCGCTGGGAGCGGGTTGAGACAGCCTATGACGCGATAGTCAAGGGCGAGGGCGCGTCTGCCGAGACGCCACTGGCCGCGATCGAGGCGGCCTATGCGGCGGGCAAGACAGATGAATTTATTCCAGCAACCGTGATCGGCGACTACGCAGGGATCGGTAAGAATGACGGTCTCTTCTGTCTCAATTTCCGCTCTGACCGTGCGCGCGAAATTCTGGCGGCGATTGCAGATCCCGAGTTTGACGGCTTCGACCGCGTGCATCCGCCTTTGGCTGCATTGCTCGGTATGGTCACCTATTCAGACCGCCATGACGCGTGGTTCGAAACCGTTTTTCCCAAACGCGATATCCAGAATACCCTTGGTGCATGGGTTGCCAAACACGGGCTGCGCCAGTTCCGTCTGGCCGAGACCGAGAAATACCCCCATGTGACCTTTTTCCTCAACGGCGGGATCGAGGTGCCGGAAAAGGGCGAGGACCGCTATATGGCACCCTCGCCAAAGGTTGCGACCTATGATTTGCAGCCAGAGATGTCGGCCGCCGAGGTGACGGAGCATTTCGTCAAGGCCATCGAGGACGGCTATGACCTGATCGTCACCAACTATGCCAACCCCGATATGGTGGGACACACCGGTGATCTGGGTGCTGCGATCAAGGCCTGTGAGGCGGTTGATGAGGGTCTGGGACAGGTGCTGACTGCTCTTAAAGCCGCAGGTGGTGCCATGATCGTCACCGCAGACCACGGCAATTGCGAGACGATGATTGATCCCGAAACAGGCGGGCCGCATACCGCGCATACGCTGAACCCTGTGCCTGTGGCTTTGGTCGGTGGGCCAGAGGGTGCGTCACTGCGTGACGGCAGGCTGGCCGATCTTGCGCCCACGGTGCTTGATCTGATGGGGTTGGAATTGCCCCCCGAAATGACAGGGCGGAGTTTGATCACAACATGATCCGCCTGATTGCTGCACTACTCTGTTTCGCCTCCGCGGCCGTTGCGCAACAAAACGCGGTCGAGGCTGCTGCGCAGTTGCAGGCAGCCCAAGCGCAATTGCAGGCCGCCGACAGCGCACGCGACCGGATTGCGGCGCTGACCGAAACCGTACAGGCCTATGAGGCGGGGTTGGCCGCCATGCGGCAGGAACAGCGCGATATTGCCCTGCGCGAAGCAATTCTTACCGAAGAGCTCGATCTGCGCCGCACTGAATTTGCCCAGCTTCTGGGGGTGCTGTCTGCCATCAGCAACACGCCGCAACCTGTCTTGCGCGCACATCCTGACGGGCCGCTGAACACCGTGCGCGCTGGCATGCTCGTGGCCGATGTGACACCGGGGTTGCGCGCCGAAGTCGCGCGGTTGAACGCGCTCTTGGCGCAAACCCAAGAGGCACGACAGGCGCAGGATATTGCGGCGCAAACCCTGACTGACGGATTGCAAGGCGCACAGGCGGCCCGTGCGGCACTCGGACAGGCGGTGTCGGAACGCACCGATCTGCCCAGCCGTTTTGAAGACGATGCTGTGCAAACCGCGCTCTTGATGGCAAGCACCCAGACGTTGGGGGAATTCGCCGCAGGACTGGCCGAAGCGCGCCCTGACGGCACCGGGGTTCTCACCGCCCAAGGCAACCTGCCTTTGCCGGTTTCTGGCACAATCCTGCCCGATGATGGTACCGGCCGGCCCGGTTTGCGCATCAGTACCGAACCCCGTGCCTTGGTCACCGCCCCGGCACCGGCCACGATTTTGTTCCAGGGCCCGCTTTTGGACTACGGCACCGTGGTGATTCTGGAACCTGCCGCGGACGTCATGTTTGTCATGGCAGGATTTGCCGAAGTCTTTGGTGTGGCGGGGCAAGTGCTTCCGGCGGGTGCGCCAATCGGGCTATTGGCGACAAATGACAGGAAATTGACTGAAAATATTGGCATCGCGACTGGGCAGCCCGCCTCTGCCCTTTATCTTGAGGTGAGAGAGGGGCAAACTCCGGTTAGCCCCGCCGCATGGTTTGCGGTCGAGTAGGTAAGGATTGAAGATGAAAAAGCTGATGTTGGCCGCCACTGGCGGTGCTGTCTTGGGACTGGTTGTGACAACGCAGATTGCGGGGCCCCTTGTGGCGCAAGAAGCAGATCGGAGCACCAGCGTTTATGAGCAGCTTGATCTCTTTGGCGATATTTTTGAGCGGATCCGCGCGAACTATGTGGAAGAAGTCGATGACCGCGAGCTGATCGAGGCCGCCATCAACGGGATGCTGACATCGCTTGATCCGCACTCCAGCTACCTGTCCCCCGAAGCGGCGCAACGGATGCGCGTCAGCACCTCGGGTGAATTCGGCGGTCTGGGGATCGAGGTCACGCAGGAAGAGGGGTGGGTCAAGGTCGTCTCGCCCATGGATGGCACGCCTGCTGAGGCCGCAGGTATCGAAGCGGGTGATTTCATCACTGCCGTGGACGGTGAAAGCGTGCTGGGCCTGACATTGGACGAAGCGGTGCAAATGATGCGCGGCCCTGTAGGTGCAGAGATTATCGTCACCATCGTGCGCGAAGGCGAGGTCGAGCCATTTGACGTCTCGATCATCCGCGACACCATCAAGCTGACCGCAGTGCGCAGCCGCACCGAGGGCAATGCCGTTGTCTTGCGGGTCACGACGTTCAACGAACAGACCTTCCCAAACCTTGCGGAAGGGATCGAAGAGCAGGTTGCCGCGGCTGGCGGCATCGACAATATCGACGGTTTTGTCATTGACCTGCGCAACAACCCCGGCGGTCTGCTGAGCCAGGCGGTCTATGTCTCTGATGCTTTCCTTGATGCGGGTGAAATTGTCTCCACCCGCGGGCGTCAGGCGTCTGACGGGGACCGGTTCAATGCCACACCCGGCGATCTGGCCGAAGGCAAACCGATTGTTGTCCTGATCAATGGTGGGTCTGCCTCTGCATCGGAAATTGTGGCGGGTGCGCTGCAAGACCACCGTCGCGCCATCGTCGTTGGCACCAATTCCTTCGGTAAAGGGTCTGTCCAGACGGTTGTCCCGCTGAGCCAGGACGGGGCGATGCGCCTGACCACCGCGCGCTATTACACGCCATCGGGCCGGTCAATCCAGTCGCTCGGAATATCGCCGGACATTATCGTGGAACAGCCCCGTCCGCGTCCCGTGGATGAGGAAGAGGCCGAGGCAGGGACACCACGGACCGAAGCAGGCCTGCGCGGATCATTGGAGAATGACAGTCTGACTGAGGATGAAATCCGTCAGATCGAAGAAGATCGCGCCCGTGCCGAAGCGGCTGCGACCCTGCGTGAAGATGATTATCAACTGGCCTATGCCATTGATATTCTGAAAGGCTTGAACGCGCTGGGCCCCGTTTCGCGCAGCGAGTAAGTAAACCGCTCTCCTGATCACGGTCGCGTGAGTGACAAAGGGAAATAGCGGCCTATTTCCTTTTTCACCACCTGACCAAGCGTCACCAATAGGAGAGACACGATGACAAAGCTGACACGCCGCCATCTTCTTGCTGCAGGCTCCGCCCTGCCATTTGCAGGTCTTGCTGCCGGCACCGCCCGCGCCGAAGCCCCGATGATGGGGGCCAGTTTCGCCACACACCGCCGCTTTATGATCGGCGATTTCGAGGTGACAACAATTCTCGGCGGCACCACCCCACGTGAGGCGCCACAGGGTATTTTTGGGATGAATGTCTCGGAAGAAGAATTCGCCACCGTCAGCCGCGATAACTTCCTGTCGACCGAGGCATCACAGTTCTTTTTTACCCCGACACTGGTAAACACTGGCGCCGAAGTCGTTCTTTTCGACACCGGCCTGAACGCCGCCGCCACTGTCGCAGCGCTTGAAGGTGCAGGCTACACCGCTGATCAGGTTGATGTGGTGGTCCTGACCCACATGCACGGTGACCACATCGGTGGCCTGATGAACGAAGGTGCCCCAACCTTTGCGAATGCGCGCTACGTGACAGGCCAGATGGAGTTTGATCACTGGGCTGGCGCCGAAAACGAAGGCTTCGAGGCGAACGTCCGTCCGCTGGCCGAAAACATGACCTTCCTTGGTGATGGCGGCGATGTCGTTAGCGGCATTACAGGCATGGCCGCGTTCGGTCACACGCCGGGCCATATGGTGTACCGCCTAGACAGCGCAGGCGCAGGCCTCGTGATTTTCGCCGACCTTGCCAACCACCCGGTCTGGTCGCTGGCGCGCCCTGATTGGGAAGTGCGCTTTGACGCCGATAAAGAGGCCGCCGCCGCATCACGCCGCAACGTGCTTGACATGATCAACGCCGACCGCATCCCGGCCATCGGCTATCACATGCCTTTCCCTGCTGTCGGTTATGTCGACACAGGCTCCAACGGTGCCGAATTCCGCTGGGTGCCCGAAGCGGGCCAGTTGATGGGCTAATTGCCTTGCGAAAGCCTGGCCACCTTGGTGGTCAGGCTTTCACCCTTTCTGATGAGGGATCATAAAACGGCTTCAACTGCGCCTCGGCCTGCACCCGCACCCCCATCACATCAATCTCGTAGGTGCTGGCCAGTACATCGGCCACAGTCTCGCCCACGCATGGCACATACCCCATCCCAAGTGCGGCCCCCACATGGTGG
>NZ_DASYOK010000132.1:0-21464 GCF_036007805.1 Yoonia sp. | reverse complement strand
ATGCGGCACGAAACACTGCAACCAAGGATTTTCCGGTCATGACGGCTATGAATGGACCGCTTCGCGTGGGTATTGGTGGCCCTGTCGGGGCAGGCAAGACAACGCTGACGGCAGCATTGGCGCGTGCGCTGCATCCCACCTATTCGATCGGTGTGATCACCAACGATATCTACACACAGGAAGACGCCGAAGCCCTGATGCGGATGCAAATCCTGCCCCAAGACCGTGTGATTGGCGTGGAAACGGGGGGGTGCCCGCATACGGCGATCCGCGAAGATGCCTCGATCAATCTGGCGGCGGTGGCCGAGATGCAAAAGCGCCATGCCGTGCTCGATCTGGTGCTGATCGAAAGCGGTGGCGACAATCTCTCTGCCACGTTCAGCCCCGAACTGGCGGACCTGACGATCTATGTGATCGACGTCGCGGCAGGTGAGGAAATCCCCCGCAAAGGTGGCCCTGCGATCACGCGGTCCGATCTGCTGGTGATCAACAAGACCGATCTGGCCCCCCACGTGGGCGCGTCATTGGACGTGATGGACCGCGACAGCAAACGCATGCGCGGTGACGGGCCTTTTGTGTTCTGCGCGCTGCGCCATGGTAAGGGCGTCGATACCGTTGTGGATTTCATCAAAGAGGTTGGCGGGCTTAGTGTGTCAGCATAGGGTAAAGCGAGACCACCAAGAGAACGGCCATCGTCACGTTGAACACGCGCAATCGCCGTGCGGTGCCGAGCCAGCGGCGCACCTGCACACCCATCCACGCCCAGACTGTGACCGAAGGCAGGTTCACGGCAGCAAAGACAACCGCAACCATCAAAGACCCTGCAATCAAACCGCGATCCTGTGGCGCATAGGCGCTGATCGCGGTGATCGCCATGAACCACGCCTTTGGATTGACCCATTGAAAGGCCGCGGCCTGAAGGAATGTGAACGGTTTGCCCGTGACCTCCTTGGCCTCGGGCGGGACGGCATTGGCGATCTTCCATGACAGCCAAAGCATGTAGGTCGCGCTGAGGATTTTGAGGGCAATGTTCAGGACAGGGTAGGTCGTAAAGATCTGCAACAACACGATGCCCACCATCGCCACCATAAAGGCGTGGCCAATGGAAATCCCCAGCATATGCGGAACCGTGCGCCGCAGCCCGTAGTTTGCACCCGAGGCCATGAGCATCAGGTTGTTCGGCCCGGGTGTGACCGAGCTTGCAAAGGCAAAGCCAATCAGCGCGATGAGAATTTCAAAAGTCATTGCACAATAATACGTGGCAAAAGGCACAATTAAATTGCCAAGATTCGGTTTATTACCGTAAATGTGCAATCCATGATGAAACATGATCAAATAAACGACAGGATATTGCACAGCTTGTCGCGCGACGGCCGCATCAGCAATCTGCAACTGGCAGAAGAGGTAGGTTTGTCACCATCGGCCTGCCTGCGGCGGGTGCAGGAATTGGAACGCAGCGGTGTGATCAAAGGCTACCGCGCGCGTCTTGATCCGCACAAAACAGGGCGGGCCTATGTCGTCTACGTCGCGGTCGGGCTGTCCGAGCATACCAAAGCGGCGCAAACCGGTTTTGAGCAGGCGATGGCGCGCGCTGAAGAGGTAACAGAGTGTCACAATGTCGCCGGAGCGTTCGAGTATATGCTGCGCGTCGAGGTGGCCGATTTGCCAGCATATAAGGCGTTCCACACCGATACGCTGGGAACAGTGCCGCATGTGCGGTCGATCACAAGCTATATGGTCATGGGCTCGCCGAAAGATATGCGCGCATAAAAAAACGGCCATGCCCGGGAGGAGGTGGACATGACCGTCTTTATTTATCAGCGCCTCCTTGCGTCTCGGGAGGAGAAGAAGCAAGGCGCGTCCTCGCTGGCGTTGCTCGGGAGGAGGTGAGCGCGGCCTGCGGTATCATCGGTTCCACCCGGGAGGAGGATGGGCGGTTCCGAAACTGGTTTTATAAAGCGGCGGCACCCGGGAGGAGGTGGATGCCGCCACCTTATTGCTGACCCAAAGCCTCGGGAGGAGGAGAAGCGATGGGCCTTGGTCCAGATCTGCCTAAAGGGAGGAGGCGGCAGACCTGAATTCGTGAATTACTTTCCGTATGCAGCCTCATAGGCGACGGATTGGATCATGCTGCGCGACATGCCCAAATCGGCAAGGTCACGCGAAGAAAGGCTTTGCAGTTCGCTCAGCGTTTGGTTGTAAACGCGGCGCTTTGCGGCTCTCACGGCAAGCTCTGCGCGGAATGAAGCGATACGCTCACCCAAAGAAGTGCCAGCGAAGAATGTTTCGGTACGAACGGTCATGTTACTACTCTATTGTCTGTTTGCTCTGCGACTTCTGCCGCTGTGTTGTGACCAAGATGTATGATGATGCTGCAGTTGCACAATAGATCTTTCTGCAATGCAGCTATGCGGTAAATGCATAAGCATTCCTGACCTATTGTTATGAAACTGTCACAAAATTAAGCATCGGCGCCCGAGGCCTTGCGCTCCGACATAAACCTGCCAAAGGTTGGCGCGAATTTGAACACAAACGAAACAAGGGTCCTGCAATGGCTATCACGCGCGATGAAATTTTAGGCGCTCTGTCCCGACTCACTTTGCCCGGCGGCGCGGATCTCGTGTCACGCGACATGATCCGTGCCTTGACGATTGAGGGTGGTGCCGTGCGGTTTGTGATTGAAGCGGCCGATCCGGCCGAGGCCGCCAAAATGGACGGGGTCCGCCGCGCAGCGGAAGATATCGTGCGCCGCCTGCCCGGGGTTGAGACGGCCTCTGTTGTTCTCACGGCACATGGTCCGGCACCAAAACCCGCCGCGCCGCCTTCGCTGAAGGTCGGGCGTCACCCGACGCCACAGGCCGGGCCCGCGAAGGTGTCCGGTGTTGATCGCATTCTGGCGATTGGTTCAGGCAAGGGCGGGGTCGGTAAATCTACGGTGTCTTCCAATCTTGCGGTTGCACTTGCGCGCGAGGGGCGTCGGGTGGGCCTGCTGGATGCAGATATCTATGGTCCCTCGCAGCCCCGCATGATGGGCGTGAACAAGCGCCCAGGCAGCCCTGACGGGAAAACCATCATCCCGTTGCAGGCACATGGCGTCACGATGATGTCCATTGGCCTGATGATGGAAGAGGGCAAGGCCGTCGTCTGGCGTGGGCCGATGTTGATGGGGGCGTTGCAGCAGATGTTGGGGCAGGTCCAATGGGGTGAGCTTGACGTGCTGATCGTCGATCTGCCGCCCGGCACAGGGGATGTGCAGTTGACGCTGTGCCAAAAGACCGAGCTGACAGGTGCGATCGTCGTCAGCACGCCGCAGGATGTGGCGTTGATTGATGCGCGCAAGGCGCTCGATATGTTCAACAACCTTGGCACACCAGTTCTGGGGTTGATCGAGAATATGTCGACCTTCCATTGTCCAAACTGCGGACATGAATCGCAGATATTTGGCCATGGCGGTGTTGCTGCCGAGGCCGAAAAGATCGGTGTACCGTTCCTCGGTGCGCTGCCCATTGATCTTGATACGCGGCTCGCAGGGGACGGTGGGACACCGATTGCGGCGGGTGAGGGGCCGATGGCCGATGCCTACCGCGCCTTGGCGCGGCGCTTTATCGAGGGTGGCATGGCCTGATGATCCGCAAGGTGCGGCCTACGGATTATGAAGCCATCTGGCCGCTGCTGCATGATGTCTTTCGCGCAGGCGATACCTATGCGGTGGATCCCGCAATCAGCAAGGAAGATGCCCTGCGTTATTGGACGGGCGGCGCGGCCTGTTTCGTGGCCGAGGACACCCGCGGGATCATCGGTACCTACTATATCAAGACGAACCAGCCGGGCGGTGGCGCGCATATCTGCAACTGCGGTTACATCGTGGCACCTGCCGCGCGGGGGCAAGGGCTGGCCGCGCAGATGTGCGTCCACAGCCAGAACGCGGCACGCGCGCTGGGCTACCACGCGATGCAGTTCAACTTTGTTCTTGCCAGCAATACCGGCGCTGTCCGGTTGTGGCATCGGTTGGGTTTTACCACGGTTGGTACGATCCCAGATGCCTTTGCGCATCCGTCGCAGGGCTTTGTTGACGCCTATGTCATGCATAAACGCCTGGTTGATGCAGCGCCTGAGTGAATAGAGCGCCGCAGCCAAAATCAGTTTCAGACCGGTAGAGGCCCAGTCCGACTGTCTCTTTCCAGATTCAAATCGGGATTTCATGGAATCTGCTAATTCCACGAATCAGATTACATGCGAATTCGGCGTTTAATCCGGGCTGATCGGGGCCATCATTCGTTTTGAACATCAACTGCTGCTTCTGGATTCTAAAAAATGCAAGTTTTAGTGTCACCGGAAAAATATGAGTACATTACTATATGTTGTGCCTTCTGGAGTTATGTTCACCACAAATATGACATTCGACTGCGGTTTTTCCTAGATCTTGTTCGTGGCCCACCCTTGAAACACCATGTAGTACCATAAAATCCCAAAAAACTGTTGATCGAAGCGGCAACTGGTGCCACAACTGTTTCACGGTAATGACGGACACGACTTCAAAGGGGCAAATTAAGAACCCCAACCGGCAAAAGCAGGTTTCATACAGGCTTCGCCATTACCGCAACTAGATCCGGCGCGTGAGCGAGCAGACATCCCCCCAGGTGGCACGCGCAGTCGGACTTCCCTTTAAGGGACGAGACGGCGGATTGATCAGTGGCAGCAGATCAATCCGCCGTTTTCACATCTAGGGCAAATTTCGGGGGTGGATGAGGACGCACGGGACAGTGGTTCTGAGTTTTACAGGCACACACACCCAAAAGGTGGACGGTAAGGGGCGCATGTCGATCCCCGCTGATTTCCGTCGTGTGCTTGAAGCGGGCGATCCCGAGTGGACCCCAGGCCTTTTCCCCCGCATGTATCTGCTTTACGGAGATCACCTAAAAAATAACCTGCAGGGCTATACCGTTGATGAATTCAACGCGCTGGCCGCCCAGATCAAGGCCTTGCCGCGCGGGTCTGCGCGCAAGCACAAATTGTCCCTTCTGGTTCTGGGCCAGTCGATCAAGCTGGACATTGATAAAGACGGGCGCACTGTCATGCCGCTCAAGCAACGCGAAAAGCTGGGCCTGACGGACGGCGAGCTGACGTTTGTGGGCCTCGGCGACTATTTCGAAATCTGGAAAGCGGATGTCTTTGGCAAAGTGAGCGAGACTGTCACCGGCTGGCTGGACGAGCAAGGGGAAGACTTTGACCCGCTCATCCTTTTGGATGAATGAGCCATGTCTGCTGCCGCTGAAAAATCACCGCATATCCCCGTACTGATCAGACCGCTCATTGCAGCGGTCTCGCCTGTTTCCGGGGTCTGGTTGGATGGCACGTTTGGCAACGGCGGCTATACGCGCGCATTGCTGGCCGCGGGGGCGGATAAAGTCATCGGTGTGGACCGTGACCCACTGGCATTCGAGATGGCGGCAGACTGGATCGCCGACTATGGCGACCGGATTGAAACGGTCGCGGGCGTTTTTTCGAAACTGGATGAATATGGCACTGATCTCGACGGTGTCGTGCTCGATCTTGGCGTCAGTTCCATGCAGCTTGATCTGGCCGAGCGCGGTTTTTCCTTTATGCGTGATGGGCCGCTTGATATGCGGATGTCGCAGGATGGGCCATCAGCCGCTGACCTATGCAATGACGCCGATGAGGCCGAATTGGCCGACATCATCTATCTTTACGGCGAAGAACGCGCATCCCGGCGGATCGCCAAGGCGATTGTCGCAGCGCGTCCGCTGACGTCGACACTGCAACTGGCCAAAATTGTCGAAGGGTGTCTGCCGCGCGCGAAACCTGGCCAGTCGCATCCCGCGACGCGGACCTTTCAGGCACTGCGGATTGCGGTCAACAACGAGTACGGCGAATTGGCCGAAGGCCTGATGGCTGCCGAGCGTGCCCTGAAACCTGGCGGGCAATTGGCGGTTGTCACCTTTCATTCCGTCGAAGACCGGATGGTCAAACGGTTCTTGCAGGCCCGTTCCGGCAATACGGCCAACGCCAACCGCTATGCGCCAGAGACGGAACAGGTGACCCCGGCATGGCGTATCGAGAAGCGCAAGGCGATCGGGCCGGATGAACAGGAACTGGCCGAGAACCCGCGGTCACGTTCGGCCAAGCTACGTGTTGCTATCCGCACAGATGCACCGGCCGAAGCGATTGATCCGGCGCTCTTGGGGATGCCGATGAAAAAGAAGAAGGGGGGCCGATAAGTGCGGGGTTTGTTTTATGTTCTGACAGCTATGGCCGTCATGGGGCTCGCGGTTTGGGCCTATCAAGAGAATTACAAGACTCAAGCGGCCATCGCCGAAGTACGTGAACTGCATGGGCAAATCGGCGCGGCCCACGAACGTATCAGCATGTTGCGCGCCGAATGGGCCTATCTGAACCGTCCCGACCGCTTGGTTGATCTGGCGGACCTGAATTTTGATCGTTTGGGTCTGCTGCCCTTGATGCCTGATGCTTTTGGTGCCGTGGACCAGATCATATATCCGCTGCCACCGATCCTGCCGATCACCAACCCGATCGAACTGTCGTATGATCAACTCAAAGCGATGGAGAACGATCTGTGAGCCGCATTCCCCTCCGGCCGCTGGCCCGTATCCTTAATGCCCGCGCAAAGGGTGAGAATCCCGACGCGATCGAAGCCGAAAACCGCGCCCGCCGTCATGAGGCGATGGCCGACAAGCAGCGCCAGCGTGCCGAAGGGCGTCTGCTGGTGCTGGGGCTTGCGTTTTTCTGCGCCTTTGGTGTGATCGGTATGCGCATGGGGACTTTGGCATCTTCTGTGCCGGAAGAGCCGCGCGCCTCGGCGGTTGGCAACCCGATTATCGGCCAGCGCTCTGATATTGTTGATCGCAACGGGCGCATTCTGGCGACCAACCTGCAAACGCACTCACTCTATGCGCATCCGCGCGATATGCTTGATCCGGCCAATGCGGCCAAAGAACTGGCGCAGATTTTCCCTGAGCTGGATGAAGCAGAGCTCTTGAAGGATTTCCAGAGCGACCGCCGTTTCCTCTGGATCCGCCGCCAGATCAGCCCCGAGCAGATGCAGGCCGTGCATGATATCGGCTCGCCCGGCCTGCTTTTTGGGCCGCGTGAAATGCGGCTTTATCCCAACGGTCCCGTTGCGTCGCATATTCTGGGTGGGGCCAGCTATGGCCGTGAAGGTGTCGCCAGTGCCGAAGTGATCGGTGTGGCTGGGGTTGAACGCCAATTCGACAGTTATTTGCGTGATCCGGCGAATGAAGGCGCACCGCTGCAGTTGTCGCTTGATCTGACAGTGCAGGCTGCGGCCGAGCAGGTGCTCGCAGGTGGCATGTCGATCATGAATGCCAAAGGTGCCGCTTCGGTCTTGATGGATATCCACACCGGCGAGATCATTTCGATGGTCTCATTGCCTGACTTTGATCCCAACAACCGCCCGCGCGTCCTGACAACAGGCGATCAATCGGACAGCCCCCTGTTTAACCGCGCCGTACAAGGCGTTTACGAGCTTGGCTCGGTTTTCAAGATCTTCACCACCGCCCAAGCGATGGAGCTTGGCCTTGTGAATGCCAATACGATGATCGACACGCAAGGCCCGCTGACATGGGGCCGGTTCCGGATTCGTGATTTCCGTGACTATGGTCCGGAGCTCAGCACCACGGACGTGATTGTGGATAGCTCGAACATCGGGACTGCGCGGATCGCCATGCAGATCGGTGCCGAGCGCCAGCGCGCATTTCTGGACTCGCTTGGCTTTTTGGAACCGACACCATTGGAAATGATCGAGGCCCCAACCGGTCGCCCCTTGCTGCCGGCCAACTGGTCCGAGATTTCGACGATGACTGTTTCTTATGGTCACGGTCTGTCCTCTTCGCCGGTCCATCTGGCGGCGGGTTATGCGTCGCTCTTGAACGGTGGCACGCGGGTGACGCCGACCTTGCTGCGCCAGACCACACCAGAGCAAGGGCCGCGGGTTGTGTCCGAGGCCGTGAGTGCGGCGTCGCGCAGCATGCTGCGGCAGGTCGTGACGCGCGGGACAGCGTCTTTCGGGGAGGTGGAAGGCTATGCGGTAGGTGGCAAAACGGGAACTGCCGACAAGCCGCGTGCTGCAGGTGGCGGATACTATGATGACAAGGTCATCTCGACCTTTGCGTCGATCTTTCCCGCCAATGATCCGCAATATGTTCTGATTGTTACGCTGGATGAACCATCCGAGAATTCAGGTGTAGAGCCGCGCCGCACTGCAGGCTGGACCGCCGTGCCGGTTGCGGCTGAAATGATCCGGCGGACTGCACCTCTTTTGGGGCTCCGACCACAAGTGGACAGGCCTGAGCCGGTCGGTGTAACACTGACCTCAAACTGATCGAGGGCGGGCAATGAAATCACTGGCGGAACTTGGGCTGACAGCACGCGGTGGCGCTGAAGCGCAAATCACCGGGCTGGCTGTGGATAGCCGCGAGGTAAAGCCGGGCTATCTCTTTGCTGCATTGCCGGGCGCGCGCGTGCATGGTGGCGAATTCATCCAGTACGCATTGCGCATGAAGGCCGGAGCGATCCTGACCGATGCGCAAGGCGCCGAGATTGCGGCCAATGAGCTGGCTGGCGCGGATGTTGCACTGATCGTGGCGCAAGACCCGCGCGCGACGCTTGCGCAAGCGGCGTCACTTTGGTTTGGGGCACATCCCGCCACGGTTGTTGCTGTCACCGGCACCAATGGCAAGACATCGGTGACCACATTTTGCCGCCAAATCTGGGAAGAACTGGACCTGCCCGGCGTGAACCTTGGAACAACCGGGGTTGAGGGCGCGTGGAACCACCCGCTGAAACACACAACGCCTGAACCGATCACGCTGCACCGTGTGCTGGCCGAGGCGGCAAAAAACGGTATCACCCATGTGGCGATGGAGGCCTCATCGCACGGGTTGGATCAGCGCAGGCTGGATGGCGTGATTTTGGCCGCCGCCGGTTTTTCGAACTTCAGTCAGGACCACCTCGATTATCATGAAACCTTCGAGGCCTATTTCGACGCCAAGATGGGCCTGTTTCGTCGGGTCCTCTCCGAGGACGGTGTCGCAGTGATCAATCTGGACGATCCCAAAGGCCCCGAGGTTGCAGCAATCTGCACCGCCCGCGGCCAGGAGGTGATCGGCGTAGGCCGCCACCCCGATGCGCGCCTGCGCCTGACCGGACAGCGCTTTGATGCCACGGGACAGGACCTGCTGTTTGAATGGCAAGGCCGCGCACGCCAGACGCGGCTGGAACTGCTCGGCGGATTTCAGGCTGACAATGTCTTGCTGGCCGCCGCTTTGGTGATCGCGGCAGGCGCTGATCCGGCGGATGTCTTTGACACGCTGCAATATCTGACGACCGTGCGGGGCCGGATGGAGCTTGCGGCGACACGGGCAAGCGGTGCTGCGGTATTTGTTGATTACGCCCATACGCCCGACGCGATTGAAACCGCGCTGAAGGCGATGCGCCCTCATGTGATGGGGCGGATCGTTGTCATTATCGGCGCAGGTGGTGACCGCGATGTGGGCAAGCGGCCTTTGATGGGGGCGGCAGCGGCGCGCAATGCGGATACGGTGATTGTGACCGATGACAATCCGCGCTCTGAGGACCCCGCAGCGATCCGGTCTGCCGTGATGGCGGGCGCACTGAACGCAGGCGGCACGCAAAGCATCAGCGAAGTGGGTGACCGCGCCGAGGCGATTTTGCGCGGCATTGATATGCTGGGGGCAGGGGATGCGTTGTTGATTGCGGGCAAGGGCCACGAAACAGGCCAGACCGTGGGGGACACGGTGCTGCCATTTGACGATGTGGAACAGGCCAGCGTGGCCGTGGCCGCTTTGGAGGGCTGGGTATGACCCCGCTTTGGACCTCGGCCGAGGCGGTTGTGGCGACGGGTGGAAATGCTACCCAACCATGGCAAGCGACAGGCGTTTCGATTGACACGCGGACCCTGCAAAAGGGTGATCTTTTCGTTGCGCTGGCCGATGTGCGCGATGGCCATGATTTTGTCGCGCAAGCATTGCAGAAAGGTGCCGCTGCCGCTTTGGTGACGCATGTCCCTGACGGTGTGGCCGCCGACGCGCCACTTTTGATCGTGACGGATGTGCTGGATGCATTGGGTGCCATTGGCCGCGCCGCCCGTGCGCGCACGGCTGCGAAAGTCGTCGCGATCACAGGCTCTGTCGGCAAGACATCGACAAAAGAGATGCTGCGCGCTGTGCTGGCGCGCCAGGGCAAATGCCACGCGGCAGAAGCCTCATATAACAACCATTGGGGCGTGCCTTTGACCTTGGCAAGGATGCCCGCCGATACAGACTATGCCGTGATTGAAATCGGGATGAGCAACCCTGGCGAGATCACGCCCTTGTCGCAAATGGCGCGCCCGCATGTGGCGATGGTGACGACGGTGGCAGCGGCGCATCTGGCCTCGTTCGAAAGCCTTGCAGGCATTGCGGTCGAAAAAGCCTGCATCATGGACGGGCTGGAGGCGGGCGGTATTGCCGTCCTAAACGCGGATATTGAGACTAGCCACATTTTGCAGGAGCACGCCAAGGCACTCGGTGCCACGCAGGTCCTTTTCGGTGAGACCGCCCCCGACTGGGTTGTCAAAGACGTGCGCATCGCAGGCGATGTCACCGTCATCACTGCCGCGGGCGGTGGCTTGGATTACCTGTTCAAGCTCTCCGTTCCAGGCCGCCACTTTGCGATGAACGCCGTGGGTGTGCTTGCTGTGGTCGAGGCGCTCGGGGCCGATCCGGTGGCAGCTTCACTTGATATCGCCGCTTGGGTGCCGCCTGCGGGGCGGGGCACGCGCGAAATAATCGTCACTGATATGGCCAATGATGGCGAAAGCCTCGCATTGCTGGACGATGCCTTCAACGCAAATCCCACATCGCTTGCGGCGTCGCTTGAGGTGCTCGCGGCATCCTTACCTTCCGATAACGTGGGACGGATCATCAAGGGCCGGCGTGTGGCGATCTTGGGTGATATGCTGGAACTGGGCACCGCCGAAATCGCAATGCACCGCGACATGGCGCAAAACGAACACCTGAAGTCGCTTGACCTGATCCATTGCGCGGGTCCCTTGATGCGCCACCTCTGGGAGGAGCTGCCGGAAGAACAACGGGGCCGCTGGGCCGAAACGGCGGCAGAACTTGTTCCGCAAGCGTCGCAACTGGTGGATGCCGGCGATGTTGTGCTGGTCAAGGGCTCAAAGGGTAGCAAAGTCAGCCTGATTGTTGACGCCATACGAAAACTGGGGCATCGCCGCCTGTAACAAGATTAAGGTATCAAAATGCTCTATTGGCTTACGGCACTTTCCGACGGCGGCGATTTTTTCAACCTGTTCCGCTACATTACTTTCCGTGCAGGTGGGGCGTTCATGACGGCGCTGCTGTTTGGCTTTATCTTTGGCCCCCCTTTGATCAATGTGCTGCGGCGCAAGCAGGGCAAGGGCCAGCCGATCCGTGATGATGGCCCCGAAGGCCATTTTGCAAAGGTAGGGACGCCCACGATGGGTGGCTTGCTGATCGTGGGAGCGCTGACATTCTCGACACTGCTTTGGGCGCGGCTGGATAACCCGTTTGTCTGGATGGTCTTGTTTGTGACGCTGTCTTTTGCGGCCATCGGTTTTGCCGATGATTATGCAAAGGTGTCCAAGCAGAATACCTCTGGCGTGTCGGGTAAGGTGCGGATTTTGATGGGAATTCTGATCGCGGGAATCGCGGGGTATTGGGCGGCTGCCTATCATCCCGATGATCTGACCAACCAACTGGCACTGCCCATTTTCAAAGATACGCTGATCAATCTTGGCATCCTGTTTATTCCCTTCGCGATTGTCGTGATTGTCGGGGCGGCCAATGCAGTGAACCTCACGGACGGTCTTGATGGTTTGGCGATCATGCCGGTGATGATTGCGGCGGGTACCTTTGGTGTGATTGCTTATGCCGTGGGGCGCACGGATTTTACCGAATATCTGGATGTGCATTATGTGCCGCAAACCGGTGAGATCCTGATCTTTACCATGGGTCTGATCGGAGGCGGTTTGGGCTTTTTGTGGTATAACGCGCCACCCGCAGCCGTGTTTATGGGCGATACAGGCTCGCTTGCCTTGGGCGGTGCGCTGGGCGCGATTGCTGTGGCCACCAAGCACGAGATTGTGCTGGCAGTTGTCGGCGGGCTTTTTGTGGTCGAGGCGCTGTCGGTCATCATTCAGGTGCTGTATTTCAAGCGCACCGGAAAGCGCGTGTTCCTGATGGCCCCGATCCACCATCACTACGAGAAGAAAGGCTGGGCCGAGCCTCAGATTGTGATCAGGTTCTGGATCATCTCGCTAATCCTCGCGATGATCGGCCTTGCGACGCTGAAGGTGCGGTAATGATACCGGTTCAGGGATATGCAGGCCAGACTGTGGCTGTTTTGGGGCTGGGCCGATCAGGGCGCGCGACAGCCGCGGCGTTGCAGGACGGCGGCGCGCACCCGGTTGTCTGGGATGACAGCCTTGTGGCCCGCGATGCGGCAGAAGATGCCGGCTTTGATCTGCGTGACCTGACCAAACCGCATGCTTTTGAAGGCGTTTCCTTGCTGGTTGTCAGCCCCGGCATTCCGCATCTTTACCCGACGCCAAACCCAGTAATCGCAGCCGCTTGGGATGCCGAAGTGCCGGTGGATAACGACATCGGCTTGTTCTTTCGGTCCTTTGCGACCGAAGAGTGGGAAGATTTCGACACCATGCCGCGTGTGATTGCCGTGACAGGGTCGAACGGGAAATCAACGACCTCGGCATTGATCCACCATATTCTGGTCGAAAACGGCCGCCCCGCCCAATTGGCGGGCAATATCGGGCGCGGTGTTCTCGATATCGAACCTGCTCATGATGGCGAAGTGGTGGTGCTGGAACTCTCCTCATACCAGACCGATCTGGCGCGCAGCCTGACACCTGATGTGGCGGTTTTCACGAACCTCAGCCCCGATCATCTGGACCGCCATGCCGGACCGGGCGGGTACTTTGCCGCTAAACGCCGCCTTTTTGCCGAAGGCGGGCCGGATCGCGCGATTATCGGTGTGGATGAGGTCGAAGGGCGCTACATGGCCAATCAGCTCAGCGAAGGACCAGGGGATGACCGGGTGATCCGGATTTCCTCGGGCCAGAAGCTGACGGGTGAGGGCTGGAATGTCTTTGCGCGCAAGGGGTTTCTGGCCGAGCACCGCAAAGGGCGGCAGGTCGGGTCGATCGATTTGCGCGCGATTGCGGGATTACCGGGCGCGCATAACCATCAAAATGCCTGTGCGGCCTATGCGGCGTGCCGGACTTTGGGGTTGGGTCCCAAGGGGATCGAAGCTGCGATGCAAAGCTATCCCGGATTGCCGCATCGCAGTCAGGTGGTTGCGGTGAAAGATGGCGTCACCTTTGTAAATGACAGCAAAGCGACGAACGTGGATAGTGCCGCCAAGGCGCTGGCTGCTTTCCCGAAGATCCGCTGGATTTGCGGTGGCTTGCAGAAAGAGGGCGGGCTTGACGGGCTGCTGCCATATCTGGGCCACGTCAGTAAAGCCTATGTCATCGGGCGCGAGGCAGAGGGCTTTGCACGCCAGTTGACCGGAACAGATGCAGAGGTATGCGGCACGATGGCCATTGCGGTTGCTCAGGCCGCGGCAGATGCCGAGGCCGGAGAAGTCGTACTCTTGGCTCCTGCGGCGGCATCGTTTGATCAGTATGACAGTTTTGAGCGGCGCGGCGAGGATTTCATCCGCTGTGTCACAGATGCTGTGGGGTAAGGTGGATTGAAATCCACCTTACGGGTTGGCAATGGCCTGCCCGGCTGCCCACCCCGAGGACCACGCCCACTGGAAGTTGTAGCCGCCCAGCCAGCCGGTCACATCCACGCATTCGCCGATGAAGTACAATCCTGGCACCGATTTCGCGCCCATGGTCTTGGACGATAAGGCGTCGGTATCAACGCCGCCCAAGGTCACCTCTGCTGTGCGATAGCCCTCTGATCCGGCAGGCGTCAGGGTCCAGTCGGCCAATTTCTCGCAAAGTGCCGTCAGCTTCGCATCACTTTGATCTGCGATATTCCCCTCAAGCGCCAGTTCGGCCCTGAGGTAATCCACCAGACGCGCGGGCAGGTGCTGCGAAAGCACAGTGGCAAGCGCTTTGCGCCCGTCGCTTTGGCGATGGCTTTGCAGTCCTGCCAGAAGATCGCCCTTGGGGATCAGGTTCACGCTGATCGTCTCGCCCTCGTGCCAGTAGGATGAGGCTTGCAACACCGCAGGGCCGGACAGGCCGCGGTGGGTAAATAGGATCGCTTCGTCGAAGCTGGTGTCATTGGCCGTAACACGCGCAGGGTTGGCGACACCGGCGAGTGGTTTGAATTTGTCGTCCGAGAACGTTAGCGGCACCAGCCCCGGACGCGGGTCGATCACGGGCAGGCCGAACTGTGTCGCGATCTGATAGCCCAGCCCGGTTGCGCCCATTTTGGGGATGGACTTGCCGCCACAGGCCACGACCAGATTGCGCGCAGTCACCGTTTGGCTGCGTCCCTCACGGGTCAGGGTCGCGCGAAAGCCGCTGCCGTCATGGCTGATCTCGCCCACGGCGGTTTGAAGCCAAAGCTGCGCGCCCGCCTTGTCCATTTCGGCGCGGAGCATCGCGATAATGTCTTTAGCGCTATTGTCGCAGAAAAGCTGCCCCAGCGTTTTTTCGTGCCATGCGATCCGGTACTGGTCGACCAGCGCAATGAAATCCCACTGCGTGTAGCGCCCGAGGGCAGATTTGCAGAAGTGTTTGTTCTGACTGATGAAGTTCTGCGGGCTTGTGTAGAGATTGGTAAAGTTGCACCGCCCGCCACCGGAGATCCTGATCTTTTCGCCCGCCGCTTTGGCATGATCGACAACGAGCACGCCGGGCCCTGCGTGGGCTGCACACATCATGCCTGCGGCACCTGCGCCGATGATCAGAGTTTCTACCTTCATGCCGGCCCATATGGCGCAAGTGCTGCGGGAGATCAAATTCAGAAAATTTGATCATGCCTCCGGCGGAAGTTTGAATGGACATAGAAAGTTGCAGGTGCGGTTTTTCAGTGGAATCGTAGTCAATTGGTGGTTAAGGTGAACCCAGACCCGGAAAACGGGCGAAGCAGGCAAATGAGCGGTGATCCATGACGGAAATGGTCTATGGGACGGTCCCGGTGCAATCCGGCGACCCGGTTCTGCCCCGGTGGTGGCGGACGATTGATAAATGGACAATGTCCTGCATCCTGATCCTTTTTGGGATCGGGTTACTGCTGGGGCTCGCCTCATCGCCGCCGCTGGCTGCCCGAAACGGGCTTGAGCCGTTTCACTACGTCACCCGACAGGCCATTTTTGGCGGCATGGCAATGATCGTGATGTTTGTCGTCTCGATGATGTCGCCGACGCTTGTGCGGCGTCTGGCAGTCTTGGGGTTCCTGTGCGCCTTTGTGGCTTTGGCCTTTTTGCCGGTCTTTGGTACCGATTTCGGCAAGGGGGCAACCCGCTGGTATTCACTGGGCTTTGCCTCGGTGCAGCCGTCCGAGTTTCTTAAGCCCGGTTTTGTAGTGATGGCGGCGTGGCTTTTGGCGGCGTCCCAGCAATTGGGCGGACCGCCCGGTAAGGCCTATTCCTTTGTGCTGACGATCATGATCGTTCTGATGCTGGCACTGCAACCCGATTTCGGGCAGGCCGCTTTGATCCTCTTTGCCTGGGGGGTGATGTATTTCGTGGCCGGTGCGTCGATGTTTTTTCTGATCATTCTGGCCGGTCTGGTCGTTTTTGGCGGAATGATCGCGTATACCTATTCCGAGCATTTCGCCCGCCGGATTGACGGGTTCCTGTCGCCCGATCTCGATCCGACAACGCAGTTGGGTTATGCGACAAACGCGATCCGTGAAGGGGGTTTTTTCGGCGTGGGCGTGGGCGAGGGCCAAGTGAAATGGTCTCTGCCTGATGCGCATACCGATTTCATTATCGCGGTTGCCGCCGAGGAATACGGACTGATCTGCGTGTTGGTGATTATTGCCCTTTATGCTGTGATTGTCGTGCGCTCTTTGCTGCGCCTGATGAGAGAACGTGACGTGTTTATCCGTCTTGCAGGCACAGGTCTGGTTTGTATCTTCGGGGTGCAGGCGATGATTAATATGGGCGTTGCCGTGCGCCTGTTGCCCGCCAAAGGGATGACCCTGCCTTTCGTCTCATATGGTGGTTCGTCACTAATCGCGGGCGGGATCGCTGTCGGGATGCTTTTGGCGTTCACACGCAGTCGGCCGCAAGGCGAGATGGCCGATATCCTGATGCGCAGGGCAAACCGCTGATGGCACCTTTACTGATCATCGCCGCCGGTGGTACGGGCGGGCATATGTTTCCCGCACAGGCCTTGGCCGAGGCAATGCTCGAGAAGGGCTGGCGTGTGCATCTTTCCACGGATGCGCGAGGGGCGCGATACACGGGTGGTTTCCCTGACGCGGTCAAGGTCAATGTCGTCGGCAGTGCGACCTTTGCCCGTGGCGGGATCGTGCAAAAGCTTTTGGTGCCGTTCCGGATTATGGCAGGCATCGCTGGGGCCAAATGGCGGATGCTCCGGGACCGGCCCGCTGTTGTGGTCGGCTTTGGCGGCTACCCTGCGATCCCTGCAATGGCTGCCGCATGGGCGCTGCGCGTTCCGCGCATGATCCATGAACAAAATGGCGTTCTTGGCCGCGTGAACCAGCTATTTGCCAAGCGGGTAAACCAGATTGCCTGTGGCACTTGGCCCACCGATTTACCGGGTGCGGTGGAGGGTGTGCATACGGGAAATCCCGTGCGGGCGGCAATTTTGGAACATGCAGGTTCGCCCTATATTCCGCCGGGTGATTACCCCATGTCGATCCTTGTGATGGGTGGCTCGCAGGGCGCGCGGATCATGTCCGATATCGTGCCCCCCGCAATCGCAGCCTTGCCGGAACACATCCGCCGCAACATCCGCGTCAGCCATCAGGCTCGCCCCGAGGATCTTGAGCGCGTCACGGCCTATTATGAGGCCGAGTTGATTTCAGCGCAGGTCCAGACATTTTTTGATGACGTGCCGCGCCGCATGGCGGATGCGCAACTGGTGATATCCCGTTCGGGGGCCTCGACCGTTGCGGATGTCAGCATCATTGGCCGCCCAGCGATCTGGGTGCCCTACGCCGGTGCGATCCGGGATGAGCAAACTGCAAACGCGCGCCAGCTTGTCGAGGCGGGGGCGGCCGTGCTGATGCCTGAGGCCGAATTCGAAGTGGCGGCTTTGACGGCCAAGCTGACCGAGCTGCTGTCCGATGAGAAGGGCATGCTGCAAATGGCCCAAAAGGCCTTGGCTTGTGGTGTGCCGGACGCCACGACGCGGCTTGTACAATTGGTTGAAAATCTGGCAGAGGCGGGCAAGAAGTAATGGATGGGAACCCTGTAATGAGCGCTGCAACCAAACTGCCACTTGATGTGGGGCCGATCCATTTTGTTGGCATTGGCGGGATCGGGATGTCCGGCATTGCCGAGGTCTTGCTGAACCACGGCTATACGGTGCAGGGGTCTGATCTGAAGGTATCAAAGATTACCGACCGCCTTAAGTCACTGGGCGCGATCATCTTTGAGGGCCAGCGCGCTGAAAATCTCGAAGGTGCAGAGGTGGTTGTCATTTCCTCTGCCATCAAACCGGGAAATCCCGAGCTGGATGAGGCCCGCGCCAAAGGTCTGCCTGTTGTGCGTCGTGCGGAAATGCTGGCCGAACTGATGCGTCTGAAATCGAACGTTGCGGTTGCCGGGACCCACGGCAAGACGACAACGACCACCATGGTTGCGGCACTCTTGGATGAGGGCGGGATTGATCCGACTGTCATCAACGGTGGCATTATCCATGCTTACGGCTCGAACGCGCGTATGGGGCAGGGCGAGTGGATGGTGGTTGAGGCCGACGAGAGTGACGGCACATTCAACCGTTTGCCCGCGACCATCGCAATTGTCACCAATATCGACCCCGAACATATGGAGCATTGGGGAACCGAAGAGGCGCTGCACAAAGGCTTTTACGATTTCGTGTCAAATATTCCGTTCTATGGGCTGGCGGTATGCTGCACGGACGATTCCGATGTGCAATCGCTTGTTGGCAAGATCACGGACCGGCGCGTCATCACCTACGGCTTTAACGCACAGGCCGATATCCGTGCGGTGAACCTGACATACAAAGCAGGTGTTGCACATTTCGATATCGCGCTGCAGGCCGAAGGTGCGCTGATCGAGGATTGCGAACTGCCGATGCCGGGGGACCATAATGTCTCGAACGCATTGTCTGCGGTGGCAGTCGCGCGCCATTTGGGCATGAAAAAAGAGGAAATTCGTGCGGCCTTGAAAGGGTTCAAGGGCGTGAACCGCCGCTTTACCAAAGTCGGTGAAGTGAACGGCGTCACAATCATTGATGACTACGGTCATCACCCAGTTGAAATCGCCGCTGTGTTGAAGGCCGCGCGTCAGGCAACAGATGGCCGTGTCATTGCTGTGCATCAGCCGCACCGTTTCACCCGTCTGTCGCATCACTTTGACGAGTTCTGCGCCTGTTTCAACGACGCCGATGTTGTTGGGATCGCCGAAGTTTTCTCTGCAGGCGAAGCCCCCATCGAAGGGGCCAGCCACCGTGATCTTGTGGCGGGTCTGATCCGCCACGGCCATCGTCACGCCCGCGTGGTGGAAAGCGAGGACGATCTGGAACGGTTGGTGCGTGAACAGGCGGGTCCGGGGGATATGGTCGTCTGCCTCGGGGCAGGGACGATCAGCACTTGGGCGAACGCATTGCCCGCGCGCCTGAACGCGTGACAGACCCGGTCATTCTGATCGGGCTTTGGGTGGTTCTGGCGTTTGCCATGTCGGCATTTCCCTCAAACGACAATCATTGGCGGCGGGCCTATGTGCTGCTGGCAATCGGTGTGCCGCTTCTGGTTTGGATCACGATCCAGCACGGGCTTGTCATTGGATTGCTGGGATTGGTGATTGGCGGTCTCGTTCTGCGCTGGCCGGTCTATTATTTGTGGCGCTGGATCAAGAACAATATCGCGAGGTCGTAAGATGACGGATCTATGGATTTTTCTCCTTATGCTGCTCTGCGCGGTGATCCCTTTCGCGGCGCTGACCAAGCTCATGCGCGCCGGACAGTCCGGCCTATCACTCAGTATCGCGTCGGCCATCGGTGCCGTTCTGGTTATTGCGATCTACGCGAGCGGTCGTCCTTTTGGTGTTGATCCTGTGCTTGCCATGAGTGTTGCGATGCTGGCCTGCGTCCCTGCGCTTCTGGGCTCTTTGGCCGGGGCGCTACTAGGCTGGTTGCTACGACGTCAGGACGACCGTCGGATCTAGATTTCATGACGACGATCATTGAATTTGCAAAGGCACTGCAAATAAATATTGAACATTGTTCACTTTCAGTTTAGAAAAATGAACATCGTTCAATATTGGGGCAGAATCATGGGTAGCGAAGAAATTGCATTGATCGGGATCGGGTGTGGCAGCTTTTTGATCCCGCTGGGTCTGACCCTTGTGGCAGGTTTGCGCAGAAGCAAGATGGCACTGGCCGCGATGACCGTCCTTTGGGCGGGATTTACCCTGCTCATGTTTTATCAGCTGGCCACCACCGGAGGATGGGATGTGCTGCTTTACATCCTTCTGCTGCTCTTTGTCAGTGCACCGGCGGCAGTGGGTGGGCTGATTGGCGGCCTTGTTGGATGGAGCCGAGCGGATCAGATGCAAAAAGACCAAAGACTGGTTCCCGCATCTTTCGGGGGACTTGATGGCAACGGAACAAACCGATGACTTTTGGTAACTTTATGGCTTATGCTATCCCCTTTTCCTTTTTTCTCGCAACGGGTTTCGGCACCTTTTGGCTGGTCAAGCGCCGCCTATATACTGCCGTCAAGATCTTCTGGATTGTCTGGGTACTTTTCACGGTTGGCATGCTTTCTGGCATGGCCGCACTAGGAAGTTGGGACGGACTGCTTTATGTCGCACTCCTGATCGGCATCAGTGCACCTTCGGGGCTTGGCGGCCTGGTTGGTGCCTTGGTCGGAAGGGCGAAACAAGAGAGAGCAGAGGATGATCAGACTCCCTGAAGTGCGGGGCACATTGACAGCCAATCGCCCGCTGGCTGATTTGACGTGGATGCGCGTGGGCGGTCCTGCCGAGGTGCTGTTTCAGCCTGCCGATATGCAGGATCTGTCCGATTTTCTGGCAGCTCTTGATCCTGCGGTTCCTGTCTTCCCGATGGGCGTCGGCAGCAACTTGATCGTCCGTGATGGCGGGATCAGTGGTGTGGTGATCCGCATGGGGCGCGGCTTTAACGGGATCGAGATCAGCGATGATACTGTGATCGCAGGGGCGGCGGCGCTTGATGCGCATGTGGCGCGCAAGGCCGCCGATGCCGGTCTTGATCTGACGTTCCTGCGCACGATCCCCGGCACAATCGGCGGGGCTGTGTGCATGAATGCCGGTTGTTATGGCAGCTATATGGCGGATGTGCTACGCGCGGTCACTCTGGTGCTGCGCGACGGGACAGTGGCAGAATTGACCGCCGATGCGCTGCAACTTGCCTATCGCCAAAGCGAACTGCCCGAGGGTGCCGTGATCGTCTCGGCCACGCTGGCACCGCCCAAAGCCGCACCTGCGGATCTGCATCAGCGGATGACAGAGCAACTGGCCAAACGCGACGAGACCCAACCGACCAAGGACCGTACAGCGGGGTCTACGTTCCGCAATCCAGCCGGTTTTTCTTCAACGGGGCAGGCTGATGACGTACATGATCTGAAGGCCTGGAAAGTGATTGATGACGCGGGGATGCGTGGCGCGCAATTGGGCGGAGCCGTCATGAATACCAAGCATTCCAACTTTCTGACGAACGCAGGTGATGCGACCGCCGCCGACCTTGAGGATTTAGGCGAGTTGGTGCGGAAAAAGGTTTACGATTCCCGAGGGATCAAGCTACAATGGGAAATTATGCGGGTCGGTCGTCGCTTCGATGAAACCTCCGCAAAATAACTGGCCAAAAGGTCACGATCCGAGGCAAGGATCAAATCAATATGACAGGTCGCAAAAGACCTGCGTTTAAGGCGGTAGGGTATGTCGAGCAGGACAAACCCGAGAGTTGTTGTTCTGATGGGTGGCCCATCGGCCGAGCGAGAGGTGTCGCTCAGCTCGGGTCGTGAATGTGCAGCAGCTTTGCGGGAAGCAGAATGTGACGTGATCGAGGTCGATGCCGGCCCCGATGTTGCTGCGCGTTTGATCGAGATTGCACCCGATGTTGTCTTTAATGCGCTCCACGGGCGCTGGGGCGAGGACGGCGCTATTCAGGGCGTTTTGGAATGGCTGAAAATTCCATACACACATTCGGGCATTCTGGCCTCTGCACTGACACTGGATAAGCAGCGCAC
>NZ_DASYOK010000131.1:0-5015 GCF_036007805.1 Yoonia sp. | reverse complement strand
GCAGGCGACCAGCTCCTGCCGTCAATCAGCCCGAACCTCGGCGTCTATCCCACAGAACCCGAGGCCGATCCCGTCACCGACTGGCTGACCTCCTGTGAAAAATTCCAGAGCGTGGCACAGACCGATCACCTCGTGCTTGGTGGCCATAAACTGCCCTTCACGGGTCTACCGACACGGCTGGCGCAACTGATCGACAATCACCACGGCGCACTGAAACGCCTGATGAAGCACCTGACGGAACCCCATAGCGCTGGTGAATGTTTCATCCCGCTCTTCAAACGCAATATCAGCGGGGGCGAATACGGTCTGGCCTTGGTCGAGGCGGTCGCCCACCTTAATCACCTGCACCAGGCGGGCCTTGTCACACGGCAACTTCGCGACGATGGCGCATGGGCCTATCAGGTGGCCTAGGCCGCGACCAATCCGTCCAGCGTTGTCACCCCAGCCACTGTCATCGCACAGATCGTGTCTGTCGGAATGGCAGTCCAACGCGCAGCAGTCCCGCACAACGGCTCTGACGCAAGCGAACGTCCGCCGTTATCTAAGACACCCGAGGCATATAGCGACGGTGCGTTGCCCGCGGTCGCATGGCGGTAGGCAAAAAGCGTTTCACCATCGGAGAAAACACACGTGATCTTGATAGGACCATCATCACCGGCAGGTCCGATTTGCGCCAGCGTTGCGCGCATCGCCGCAGCCGGATCAACCTCGAGCCCGTTTGCCAGCAAGGTGAAGAATATCATTTCACTGTCGGTTGTGCCTTGCATCGCCTCGAACAGATGATCGGGGAGTGCGGCCAGCATCCGGCGCCGGATCGTTTTGAAATGCGGGATCTGGCCGTTGTGGCAAAACGACCATTTGCCAAACTTGAACGGATGACAGTTCGCGCGGCTCGTTTCGCCCACAGTGGACGCACGGATATGCGCGATAAAGAGGCGCGAATGCACCATGCGGCACAGGTTTGTCAGATTCTCATCCGCCCACGCCGGCAGCACATCACGGTAAAGACCGGGGGCGGTATCCGCGCCATACCAGCTGATCCCGAAGCCATCACCATTCACGGTCAGCTTGGCTTCATGCGCATGCTGGCTTTGCGCCAGCAACGAATGGGCAGGGCGCACAATGATGTTCTCGAGCGGGATTTCAGGGCCGGTATAGGCCGCGATACGGCACATATCAGTGGCGGCTTTCAATCCGGGCGTGAAGGCGCTTGAGAATGCGGCTTGCGGTGGTTTCACACATGGCGGGCACAATCGCATGGACCAAAGCGGCAAGCGCTGCGGTTCCTAACCAGAACGCAAAGCCAAAAGCAAAACGCATGTGCTGGAAATAGGTCTCATCGACGGTGGCAGGGTGATTCAAGAAAAGGGCGGCGAGCGGGTTTTTGCGGGATGAGGTGTGCGATGCGTCAGACATGAGAGCAGGTTCCTTCAATGCTTTACCGCAAATTATCGAAGTCCTGCTGCACAACGATCCCAAACATGATTGCAAATTATATCAATATTGGGATAAAATCCCAACTATGGGCCATTCACTAGACACTTTAGACCGTGCAATTCTACGGATCATTCAAACTGATGCAACGCTGTCGGTCGATGACGTCAGCGATGCTGTGAACCTGTCGCGCAACGCCTGTTGGCGGCGGATCAAAGCGCTGGAGCAATCCGGCGTCATCAAAGGGCGTGTCGCATTGGTCGACCCCGCCAGCGTCGGGGTACCACTGACAGTCATGGTCATGATCCGCACCAACGCCCATGATGCGGACTGGATGAAACGCTTCCAAGCGACGCTGCACAGTTTTCCGGAAGTCGTCGGCGCCTACCGGATGACGGGTGATCTTGACTACGTCTTGCGGGTGCGTGTTGCAGACGTCCCAGCCTATGACGCCTTCTACAAACGGCTGACTTCACGGATTTCTGTCTCGGATATCTCGGCCAGTTTCGTTATGGAGGAAATCAAGGAAACAACCGCGGTGCCGCTATGACCAAGACAACCATGGAAATTGAGACCTCGGCCGAACTGCTGGAAGCTGACATTCTGCCAAAGTGCCGCGAAATCCACACCAACCCTGACGCCAAACCCGTCACAGGGGATAAAACGCCCAAAGCGCTCAAAACCCCCAATGCCCCCAAAAGCGCGGCACAATGGGCGTATGAGCGCATCATCATGTATATCCAGAACTTTGAAGCGCAGCTGGACAACGATCACGAGGTCGGACTGGGCCTTGCGGGCGGCAACACCGGTGTCATCAAGATCGAGGGCTTGGGGTACTACGACCCCGATATCGTCACCTATTACGGCATCGACGACAGTGGCGCGCGCACCCAGCTGATCCAGCATGTCAGCCAGCTGAATGTGACCTTGGTCGCAAGCCCCAAACACATTGACCAGCCCGAACCCACAAGGATTGGCTTTCAACTGGCCACAGCTTTGGATAACGACGCAGATGTGACGACCTGACCGCGTGACAGCGCGAAATGAATCGGCTATGCGAACAATGCAAAGATAACGAAGGAGCCGTACGATGGCTGAACACAAGCACGGTGAAATGGATATCACTGCTCAGGAAAAAGCCTTTGAGGGTTTCATGAGCATGACAACGAAGGCAACGATCGGCATTATCGTTTTCCTGATCTTCCTCGCGCTCATCGCGGTCTAATTTGACGTGAACCGGCGCGCCTTTCTTGTCGGCCTGCCACTGGCACTTTCAGCCTGCACCGCGCAAGAAGTGTGGGCGCCTGACGATGTTGTGTCGCGGGCAATTTACCGTAAGCCTGGCCGCAAATACCTGACCCTTTATACCATGAAGAATGTGGGCTCCGGCAACGGCGCCCATAGCGCATTGCTGATCAACGCGAGCCAGAGGGTGCTGTTTGACCCTGCCGGCTCTTTCAGGCAAGACGTGATGCCCGAACGCAATGACGTGCTTTTCGGTGTCACCCCAAGGCTGGAAAAATTCTACGTCAGCTTCCACGCACGCGAGACATATTATGTCGTTGGACAAACGGTGGAAGTAGCGCCCGATGTTGCGGAACAGGCGCTCAACCTCGCCCTTGTCTCTGGCCCTGTCCCGCAAGCGAGCTGTGCCCGTGTCACGTCACGCATGCTGCGACAGCTTCCGGGTTTTGGCGGAATCCGTCAAACTTGGGGGCCGGGCAGGATCAGAGAAGATTTCGCCAAGCTCCCCGGTGTCACCACGCTTGAGTACCGCGAAAACGATGCTGACGACAAAACTCTTGCTCTGGAAGAGATCACTGCCATTCTCAGAGGGCAGCAGTGATCCCGATCCCTGCGTAAAGCGTGAATGCGCCCGCGAAGATCGCCCATAGCACGCTACGCGTCCAAAGCCCGGCCGTGACAGTCGCAAGCGCCGCCAACATCCGCACCGGATCAAACTGCCCGTCGGTTGCCGCCGGCCACAGCACCAACGGTGCCACCATCGCGGGCAGCACCGCAACAGGCGTATAGCGCAGCAGGCGCAGCACAAACTGCGGCATCGGACGGTCACCAATCAGGCCGAGGAACGAGAACCGGATCAGAAACGTCCCGATCCCCATCAGCGCGATAATCGTCCAGATTTCAGCCGTCGCATAATTCATGACGCACGCTTCTCCAGCCAAACCTCGACCAAAGCGCCTGTCAGCATCGCCGACCCCGCAGCAATCAACAAACCTGTTCCCGAAGGCAGCCCCACCAGCAACAGCCCCACAGAAACCGATACCGCCGCCGCCGCGGCATGCGCCAGCGATTTCACCATAGGTGCGACCAATGCCAGAAACATGATGGGCATAATGAAATCAAGCGCCCAAGCATCCGAGATCGACTTGCCTGCCACAACGCCCACATATGTCATCAAAATCCACAGCGGCGTGATCGGTGTGGCCGCCCCGATAAAATAGGCGAACCGTTCCGGGACGGTCATCGCGGGACGCGCTTCATAGCGCGCGATCGACAGCAGATAGGGCTGATCAAAATTCAGGTAGGCGACACAGGCCCGCTGCCACAAAGGGGCAGCACCCAGATAGGGCACCAGTGACGCCGAATACATCGCCATCCGCAGGTTTACCGCCAACGCCGCCAGCAAAACAAAGGCAATGCTCGCGTTTTCAACCATCATCTGCAGCGCCGCAAACTGCGACGCGCCTGCAATGACCAGCACAGAAAAACCCATGACCTGCGCCAGGCTCAGCCCCGCATCGGTGGCAACCACACCAAACACCATGGCAAATGGCGCGGCGACCAGAATGAATGGCGCGCCGTCGCGCAGCCCGGCCCAATAGGCCGATGTTGCAGGTGTTTTCATGGTAGAAGTCGTCATGGCTTTGCCCTAGCCTCGCGCGGGTTACATCTGCCTTTACCCATGCGCACAGGAAATGACAATTGGCACAGAACCACGATACCTCTGGCTACCTGATCGCCCCTGATCCGGCTGCGGCGCGCCTGACGCGCGCGGTCACCGGCACAGATCAGACGGGCGCGCGCGTTGCACTCAACGTGGTCGAAGAACGCCCGCTGACCATCTTTCTCAATTCCCAGGAAATCGTCACCGCCATGACGATCGGTGACTATCCCGCCTATCTGGCCCTTGGTTTTCTGCGCAATCAGGGCATGTTGCGCGCGCATGATGTGATCAAAGGTGTGGACTACGACGAAGAGCTTGAAACCGTCGTGGTCCGGACCGAAGCGCAAACAAGCTATGAGGATAAACTCAAGAAAAAGACCCGCACCAGCGGCTGCGCTGTCGGCACGGTCTTCGGTGACATGATGGAAGGGCTTGAAGGTGTCATCCTGCCACCCGTCCAGATCCGCACGTCCGATCTTTATGCGCTGGCCGCACAGATCAACCGCACTCCGTCGCTCTACCTCGAGGCAGGCGCAATCCATGGCACGATCTTGTGTCAGGGCAACCGCCCGCTGGTCTACATGGAGGATGTGGGCCGCCACAACGCCGTCGATAAAATCGCAGGCTGGATGCTCTCCGAAGGGGTCAGCGCTGCTGACAAAATTCTCTACAC
>NZ_DASYOK010000130.1:0-18703 GCF_036007805.1 Yoonia sp. | reverse complement strand
TGCGCTGGTGCTAAACGGATCTTACGACGTGGCCTTCAACATTGATCTGGCGCTGAAGGATCTGGGGTTCGCCATGGGCTTTGGCCGCGAATTCGAAGTGCCGCTTGAACTGGCCGCCGCGACCGAACAAACCTATGTGGCAGCCCGCGCAGCCTATGGCGGAGACGCGCAATCGCCGATGATCGTGAAGCTGTTGGAAGACCTGCTCGATACTGATTTGCGGGCTGAAGGGTTCCCGGCGCGGCTCACCTAGGCGCTGGCCTCGGCAAAGAAAGGCAGCCACGCCTCAAGTACTTTGTCGGGGTGTTGTTCCGCCAGATAGTGACCGCCGGGCAGGGCCCAGCCGCGCACGTCCTCTGCCCGCTCTTGCCAAAGGGCGAGACAGTCAAAATGTGCCTCGATCGCGCCGTCCTGCCCCCATAGCACCAAGAGCGGCATTTGCAGCTTTGTCGGGTCGGCATCATCATGCGCGATGTCGATGGTTGCCGCGGCGCGGTAATCCTCACAGGCGCCGTGGATTGCCTCGGGTTTTGCGAAACAGGTCAGGTATTCATCCAGCGCCTGCTGCACGAAAGGCGACAGTCCCGCAGAACCCGCACCGCATTTCTTGAGCCAGAAAAAGGCAGGGTCAGCACCGATCAGATTTTCCGGAAACGGATGTGGCAGGGTTAGCCAGTACCAATGCCAATAGGTATGCGCAAAGGCGCTGCCTGCGCCGCGGTACATCTCGCGCGTGGGCGCGATGTCCAGCACAGAAAGCGCGACCACCCGTTCGGGATGATCCGCTGCCAAACGATGTGCCACGCGGCCCCCGCGATCATGCGCGCCGATCAGAAAGCGATCATGGCCCAAATGGTCCATCAGCGCCAAGACATCGCCCGCCATTGCCCGTTTGGCGTAGGGGCTGTGCGTCGCGTCTGTTGTCGGTTTTAACGACCGGCCATAACCCCGCAGGTCAGGGCATATGACCTGATAGGTCTCTGCCAGAACAGGTGCGATCGCGTGCCACATCGCAGAGGTTTGGGGATAGCCATGCAGCAGCACCAGCGGGGGTCCGTTGCCGGCAATGCGGTAAAAGATATCGCCCTCGGGTGTGGCCAGAGTGCGCTCTTCAAACCCGTCGAAGAAATGCGGCGCGGCGGGGGCTTCTGCGGCTGCAGGGTGCATTACGCGAATATCCGTTGCCAGGACGCCTGCATCGCCCCAAAACGTTCCGCTTCATAAGAGATCAATGCGACATGACCTTCATAAAGGGCCAGCGCTGCGGAATTGCCATCATCAAAGGCACCATCCAGACAAATCAACTGGGCGGCTTCCTCACCACGCAGCGTTTTCTTGTGCGCTTCGCGGAATGCTTCGACCTGCGTACTCCAGATGGCCTGTAACGCTGCGAAATCCCCTTCTTTTGCAACGATCTCGCCGTCGCAGATGTGGAGTACGGATGAAAACGCGGGGGCGTTCACCGTCAGGAATTGTTCCATGGGTGGCTTGGGGGTGCTGTCCACTTCGGCTAGTGCGACGCCCCAAAGTTCGGCCAAACCAAGGGCGGAAACGCCGCGTTCGCCGCTGTTTCCAAAGGGTTCGGAAGGCAGGCTGCGGACCGTCATGTTTTCTGCTTTGCCGCAGAGTTCTTCCAGAAGGTCATGCGCAGCCTGAACAACATCGGGATCTTCGCGGGACAAAACCTGACCGATGACATCCGCATTGGATTTGGGCGAAACGCTCAGGATTCCGCGCATACGGCGACCTGCCGCGATGATCCGGACGGTTGTGCCATCACAGCGAAAAGCAAGACAGCGCTCAAGCACGGTATCATCGACCTCGCGCAGGATCGCGGCCACTGGGGACGGCGATCCGCCCTCCGAAATCATGCGCGCGCCTGTTTGATCCACGACTTCCCGCGCAGACAAAACAGCGAGTTTTTGTGCCAAAGCGTTGGGTTCGCTCATAAGCCAGTTTCCAGCTCTTCGTTATGTGTTTTCATTCACCGCTACTGATGCGGTCAAGGCATGCGCAGGCGTCAGCAACAAATTTATCTGCATCCATCTTTGGGCCGCAGATACAACAAAGAACATCATTCGGTTCATCTTCTGCGCGCAAAAAGACGCGCAACTGCGACGTACTCGCAACAGAGGCCATCCCGCTTGGCTTGTCCGCCAATGCCGGCTTGCCATTTGCGCCCAACAATAATGCAGCCTCTTCACACAGGGCATCCAGCGCCTCACGGCGCAAATTTGAATGTGAGTCTGTTACAAGGATCATTTTCGTCGAGAGATCTGCGAAGGCAACCGCAGTGCAGCCTTCAAATTTCTCACGCAAAGCGTCCAACTCATCAACAACCATCTGCAGCTCGCTTCCTAACTACGCATGGCTATGAGTACGGCAAATATGAGGATTGTGGAAGGGCTGCAAAAAACCGCGCCGCATTATGATGAACGCAAGATCCGGTCGACAGAGGATAAAGGGTCTTCCGCTGTGGTCTCTGCAGGTGCACGTTCCCGCGATGAACGGCCACTATCAGACGCACGCTGAACGCGGCGTGGCAGCACCGGCGCGGCGACGGGGGCGGGAATATCGCTCAGGCTATCCATGTTATAGAGGGGTAACTCGGTGCGTGCGGTGAGCGCTGTCAGCCGCTCGATCACGTCAATCAAATGGGCGGTAAAGGGCCCTGCGCCACTGGCATCCCACAGTTCATAGTCTTCGCCCGCTTGAATGGCTTGCAATAGCGAGACAGGGAAAATCGCACCAAACTGTCCTTGCGTTTCACGGGTCACACGTTTGATCACGCGACCGCGATCTTTTTCGGTGTTCAGTTTGTCAAACCGCGTAATCAGCAGGATTGAGTTTTCGCGAACCGCTTGCGGCATGTCTTCCCAAACGGCGGCCTCGGATTGGCGCCACGCTTGTGTCGCATGCGTGCACCAGATCACGGCGTCCACTTCAGGCAACATCCGTTCCCAAACAGAGGATGACATGTTTGGGTCCGAAATGCCCGGAAAGTCGATCAGATCACATACTTCCAGAATGTCGGCTTCCAGAAACAGGCGGATATTGCGGGTTTGCTCGACAGGGATGCTTTCCAGTTCCGCGAGCGTGACGGGTTCTTTTGATCCATCGACGTCAACGCGGTAAGGCGCGCGGGTACCATAGGAAATCCAGACAGGCGACAACCGTGTCGCGGTTACCTTTTCCGGCAGCGGGCGCTGGCCCATCAGCAGGTTAGAGAGCGTACTTTTGCCCGCGCTGAATTCGCCCATCAGGGCAATGCGTGGCTTGCGGCGTCCGCCGGAATTTGTTTCACCAACACTCATTTATCAACTCCCACTGCGAGCAGAGGCTTCGTTTCGCTCAGCTCTTCGAAGATATAGTCGAAAAGCTCATCGCGTTCCTGCTGGGCAGTAATACCGAAAATGTCTTCCAAATCGTCAATCGCGATCTCGGATTTGCTACTGATGTCTTCAAGAATGGCGCGCTGTTCGGCGTGGAACTCGCGCAGTTCCGATTGCGCACGTGCGCGGATGTCATCTGCTTGCCGTATCTTCAGTTCGTCAACGATCGGGGCTGTTTCCGCTTCGATCAGATCATAAAACCCGCTTGCAAAGGCACGGTATCCCTTGCGGCGTTTCCACCACCCTTTCCACCATGATGTTTGCAGGTCTAGCGCAATGGTTTGGCCCAGCGACACCGGTGCCGGAATTTCCGGCGGGGCAGGCGGCGTAATCGTGAAGTTCTCTACATCGACACCGAATGCCGAACGATAGGTGTCGGCAAGATCACCGGCGACCGCTGCATAGACGTCTTGGCAACTTGCAGTCACATTGCGCCGCATCACCTGATAGCTGGTGCGCAGCAACATGCGCAGCCCGTCAGGGCTGTACTGCCAGATCTCTTCCTCACCATTGGTTTCCAGATGCTGCAGCAGGGATTCCAAAGCGCGATCCAGAAAGCGTTTGTGGGATTGGTCAACGCGCGACCCGAACTGCGAAAACGCAATATCCAGCCGCTCGTCAAGGGCCTTCATGGATGCGGTTTCCAACTGATCAAGGTGAGCCGAGAGCTTGTCGCTCGACATGACTTCGACGGTGTCACCATCCAGGCGCATCGACACGACAGCGTTGGACGCGCGCACACCGCCTACGAGGTTCAGCGCGCGTTTGCGCGATGCAGACAGGATTTCTGCACCGGGGCCTTCCGAAATACGTTCGGACAGCGCGCGATAAAGTTCGGGGATACCGGAAAGATGCCAGACAAGCTCTTTCGTCTCCATGCTGGCCGTTTCCGCGCTTAGTGCTGCTTCGGCCCAGTTGAACATGGCCTCGGCGCTGTCGGCAACAATATCATCTAGGTCTTCTGATAGGGCCATATTCGCCCAATAGGCGCTGCCGAAAATAACCTCGGGGTTTTCTGGTCCGTTGTTGTCGGCCAGCGTTTGCAAAATGCTGTCGCGGATCTCGGGAACCTGTGCGCCGGGATCAGACAGTTCATCGATCCGGTTTACAAAGATCACAACCTCGCGCGCTTTCACGTTCGAAATCAGACGGATCAGCCCCATGTCCATCGAGCTGAGCGCCTGATGGGCGGACAGAACAACGACGCATATACGGCTATCGCGCAGGGCGTTGATGGTAATCTGTTCCCGCATCATGAATGTATCATTCACGCCCGGCGTATCGCGCAGGCAGATCGACATCGGGATCGAGTCCGCGTTCAGATATAGGTCAGCGGATTTTGTAATATCGGCAAAGCGGCCCTGCTGGTCTTCTTCTTCGAGATCTTCGAAGTCGTCGCCCATACAGACATAACGCTGCACCAATTCGTCACTCAACTCGGCGTAGCTGTGTTTTTGTCCCAACAACAGTTCGAACTTGCGACCCAAGCGTTGCCTTGTCTTTTCGCGCATTTCGGCAATTTGTTGACGCACTTTCTCAAGCTCTTCGTCAGCACCGGCACGTTCGGACAATTCGCCGATTCGGCCGCCGTTCTCGACGAGATGATCCCACTCACCTTGGCTGAAAAACTGAAAGGTTGCCGTTGGCGCATCATCCGGCAAAGGTGCGTTGAGGTGAAGCGAGGTGACAACAGACGTCCAGGGGTTCACATCCGCAGGTAAAAGATCGGGCCGGCCTACCATGGCATTCACCAAGGACGTCTTGCCCGACTTGATCTGGCCAATCATCGTAATGCTTGGCTCAAAAGCGCGTAACTGCTTGATAAGTTTAGAGGCTTTCTTTTCGGCGTCCTGGCCGCCAAGCTTTACGACATCCGCAAGCGTCGCTTCGAGGTCGACAACCTCATCGTGGAAGCGGTCCAGCTTCTCCAGCCCAAGGCGCATGAAGGGGAGCTGCTCCGGCGGGATTGCAAGACCATCCCCATTTGCGACCTCTTCCATCTTCATCCTTGTCCGTCCTTAACAAATTCATCGTACCACAGCGTTGCGCGGTCCTGCTCGTCGCTAAATAGCAAGAAAAGCACCGTCTTTATTGCCATAATGGAAACAGATCCGCACGGCAAAAGTATGGCGCTTAACTTAAAAATTTCACAAGCGACAACGCAGGTTACGCAGCCAGGTCAGCTTGCAGTTCACGCTTAATCTGGAGCATGAGGCTGATGGCTTCAAGGGCTGCGGTGCCTTGTTTTTCCATCTGCATCAATTGCACCATGTCTGCGGCGTCAAAAGCGGTGTCGCGGGTGCGTTGCAATGATGAGTCTGCGGCATCACCGTTTTCGTTCAGATAATCACACAGCCACTGTATCTGGTCCACAGCCATTGTCATGACTTCGGCAGGTCCATCTTCACCTTGTTTTTCCAACACAGACGCAAGCTCTGCACCGCGCTCTTCAAGGTAGGCGATAACATGCTCATAGGCGTCGCGTGTGGCAGGTTGCAACGGTTCTGCGGCAACTTCGACAGGTACCTCTTCTTCTGGCGCTGCCTCGGGTTCCGGTTCTGGTTCTGCTGCGGGCGTTTCCGCAGGTTTTGCGGCTTCCTCGAATGCGAGATCGCGGGACACATTTTTGCGCGCGGCAATCTCGCGCAGGCGCGAAATCGCATCGCGTGTTGCCGGCTTTGTTTCAGCGGGGGCTTCTGTCGCTTTCGGCGCCTCTGCTTGTGCTTTCTCGGGTGCAGCAACCGGCGCAGCAGGCTCAGGCTCGACCTCGGGTTCAGGTGCAGGTGCAGGTGCAACTGGCGCATCTTTCAGGGGGGCCAAAAGATCGGCATGTTGGTGCAGCAGAATATCACCCTGATCCACCGCTGATTGTCGGCCGCGATCTACTTGTTTGAGGACTGCCGATATCAGCGCAGACCCGCCGCTTTCGCGCATGACGTCCTTGTCGACGGTGCCATCCGCGCGCCGCGCTGAAAGCGCCTGGTTCGTCGCAATCGCGAGAACCGCATTGAATTCATCTCCTGCAGCCGCAGAGATTGCGCCGACTGCGGCCTCATAAAGCCCTTGTGCTTTCAGAAAATCGGCATGTGTGACCATGCAGAACGCGTGATCCTTGATCAGGTCAGGCATGGTGGCCCAAATACGCTGTTCAGGTTCGGTAAAGCCGCGTGTGCACCAAAGTGCGACGTCCGTTCGTTTGGAGGCCCACTGCGATGCACGGTGCACCGCGTTCGTGTCATTGGGGGCGACGACCTCGAGAACCGAAATCTTGTTCAGGGCCGGCAGAGGCATCTGCATTTCGACAAAAACCGGGGACAGGCCCGCGATCATGTCGGCATCCACCGCATTGAAGACTTCCTTGGATCCGTCAGCCAACGTGCAGACCGATTTTTCGCTGTCCCCATAAACCAGCTGCATCGTTGGCAGGTGCACCCCTTGCGGGATCACATCTGCGCCCACAAGCAAGTTCAGCAATCTGGATTTACCCGATTCTGGCATACCAAGGATGGCCAAGCGTACCGGCTTTTGCAGGCGCTCGAGCAGCAGTTCCGCTTTTTCGTGGTCAGAATCAGGAAGCAGGCCACTTAGCACGGCCTGCTTCAATTCTGTTTGGACCCGGTTTCCCAGTGATTGATTCGACATTATTTGCCTCCGGCGGCTATCTTAGCCGGCGGCTCAGCCGCATCAACCTCCTGTGTCAAATCGGTTTCATCGTTCAGCTCGACCTTTTTGAGCGGTCTTACTTCCTTAATCACGGTTGGCGCGCTATTTGCGGCGACTTCCTTGGGTTTTTGCGTCTTCCCCGCAACTTTTTCAATGTCGTCCATTTCGACAACGCGTGTGACGGTCGAGGTCTGATGATCGACATGGCCAACGGGCTTGGCGCGGATTGCGCGGATGACCGGCTTGTTGTGATTCAGCTTGATCACCGAGAACGTGCAGTTGTCCTGATCGGGGTCAGCCAGCGCCTCGATTGCCTCCAGCAGATAGCCCGCAATCTCGGCAGCCTTCTTACGGCGGTAGCGGTGCAGGATCTTCTGGATCTTTGCATCTTCCAGATATTGCAGACCGTCACTTGAGACGACCACGATGTCACCGACCTGCAATTCGAAGGGCACTTTCGGGCAATCCGATTTCGTCACGCGATCACCCAAAATGACCGATGTCAGACAGTTACGGTCAGGGTGGTTCTTGCCGGCTGCCTCATCAAGCAAACCTTGCTGGACCATAAAGTCGATTTGTGGCGCCATCGAGTGGTCTTCGTTCAACTGCTTCATCGTGCCATTGCGATAATGGTACAATGGGCTGTCGCCAATCGACATCCAGTACATCCGGTTCTCGACCAGAACGACGGAGACAAGTGTCGCCCCCATGCCGCGTGTCTCGGGATGCGCTTGCACATGTTCACGCACATAGCCGTTTGCGTTCGCCGCAGCTTCGGTCAGGAAGCGTGGGATCTCACCTTCGAAATCGGCAAAATTTGCGCTTTCGAACTTAAGCTCGCTAAAGACTTCGGTGACGACAATCTTGCTGGCAACGTCACCGGCCGCATGGCCGCCCATACCGTCGGCAAGCACAACAACACCACTATCCGCCCCGAACGGGAAATCAGTGACAATCGCGTCTTCTTGATAGTCACGCCCACCCTGACAAATCGCAGATGCGACGTCAAAACGTGGTTCAGGCGATCGCCACATCTTCGTCCTCCTCGGTCGCACCATCGGACCAGTTGAATGATTTGTCGCACAGTGCAACAAACCGCAGCACGGTTTCACCGATACGGATAACGTCACCCGTTTTCAGTGTTTCGTTGCTGATCAAAGGCTTGTCGTTCAGGCGCACAATATTCGACTTGCCGCCATGGCCGAGCAAGAATTCCTTGGTGTCGGGGTCATAAACAATTGCGGCGTGATTCGAACGCGAGATCGAGTTGTCACCAAAATCGAGCTGGATCGCCTGATCCTCGCCACGGCCAATCTGTGACATGCCAGCCATCAGGGAAAAGCTTTCGCCACGTCCCGGTCCTTCGGCAACAACAATCCAGCCAACAGGGAAGCGCACGCTCTTGGTGGGTGCGGCCTTTTGGGCGTCGTTGAACAGGTCGACAACATCACCATCGGATTTGTCAAAGCCGATCAGGCGGGTTTTCGTCCGGCGCGACCGCGCGGGCGACCGTGCAGCCGCCGCAGAAGCAACAGCCTGTTCCGCAACAGGGGCAATGACGGGCCGTGCGGGTGCAATTGGCGCTGTTGGTTCCGGAAGGGCGGTCGATGTTCCGTCATCCTCAAGATCCCAGATATTCACGGCTGCAGGTGCTGCAGGTGCTGATGGCACGGCAGGTGCGGCAGGTGCCTGCTCTGCTGTGACAACCCGCACATCGGCTCTGGTATCGGTGTGAATAGGAGTAGCCACGGCTGGTTTGCCCAGAGGCGCGGCCTCATCCACCATTGATCCGATCGTCTCGCGATAGGATTGTTCCAACGATTCTACAGAGCTCGCGCGCCGTGGATTTGTTTCGCTGCGCTTCTTTCCAAGTAGATCACGAATGAATTTCATCTTGCTACCCTCCAATTTACTGATGTCGGGCGGTCCTGCGGGACCGCTTCGACATATTTTACTCTGCCGCGCCGGATACCGTGTGCGAAGCCACCCAAAGGCCGCCATCGCGCTGCACTGCGAAACTGAATTGTTCCGTTCCGTCCGCGAGCTCACGCTCAAAAATATTCATAATCGAGTCGCGTTGATCAATCGTTTCACCGGTCGAAATATAAGAGGTTATCACATCACCCACTTCCAGCCCGCCTGGTGCAACGCCATCAAGTGCCACAACAGATGTTGTCCAGCCTGTACCGGAGAATGCCGTCTGGAACGCGGTCCCATCGACCAACGTGACGTTCTGCACGACCGGAACAACCCAGTTATACTGCACGAAATCACCGGTTGATGGCTTGACTGTGTTGAATGCGACCGGAATCGTCGGTGCGAGATCCGCGTCGCCGATTTGCTGGCGAAGTGCCTCTGGAATGTCAGAGATCGCGTCGATGCCAATGCCATTCACGGCCACGATGACAAGTCCGGGCTCAACCCATACGGGAGAGATCGGGCCGGCTTCGGCCACAATGTTCGATTGCGCGCCAGCGGCGGTGAAAGGCAGCTGAACAGTCCAGGACCCTGTGACAGGAGCGGCTACTGGCGGTAGTTCGTTTCCGGGTATTATGGCGGAAATCTCGACAGATGGACCAGATCCGACACTTTCGATATTTTCTGGGGTCGTCGGCAGGGCGACTGGCGCACTCTCAGACACTTCTACAGGACGGGTTGCAGTTGGCAAAACGTCGCTGGATACAGGCTGATCAGCGGCAGGCTGTGGTGTCGCAACAGGCTCTGGCAGCGGCTCAGGAGCAGGCAGTGCCGCGATCTCAACGCTTTCAGGGCGTGCTGCCGGACGTACTGTTGGTGTTGGTGCAACGGCTACCGCAGGTGGTTCAATAACAGCAGGCGGGACGATTGCGGTCTCCTCTGGCGCTGGCTCTTGTGAGATTACCGGAGTTTGCACTGTGGCAACCGACGCGGCCAGTTCTTCGGCAACAGAAGGTGCAGGGGCCTCTTCGCGTGGCGCAAGAAACGCGGGCACTTCGGCCACGACAGGATCTGCGGCTACTTCAGGAGCAGGCGCTGGTTCTGGTGCGGGCGCAACGGCGGGTGCGGCAGGTGCTTCTGCAACAACCGGTGCGGCAGGTACTTCTGCAACAGTCGGTGCTTCAACCGCAGCAGGCGCTGCGGCGGCGACAGGTTCTTGCGCTGCAACCGGTGCATCTTCGCCGCCGGTCATTGTTATAAAGCCGACACCAACCAGCAGGGCGACTGCAGCCGCAGAACCCAGCAACACTGGCATATTGGATTTCTTGGCTGGTGCAGCGGCAACTGCGGCTTTCGTTGCGGCTTTTTGAGGCTCGGCAGCAGTTGTCGCGCCAACTTTGAGCGGCGTCACATTGCTCTGCCCGCCCTCCATGATCTCCAGCCACTCTTTGGCGGATTGGACGCGATCTTTTGGCAGGACAGCAAGGGCTTTGTCGATTGCGGCAAGGAAAGAAGGCTCATATTCGTCGAAACGACCTGCAAGCGGCTGATACGGGTCAGTTTCGCCAGACGCGATTGCAGCCAGGCGGGCTTGCGAGTTCGGCGGTACATCACCGTTGATCAGGTGGTAGAAAGACGCACCCAACGCGTAAAGGTCACTGCTTGGGCTCTGTTCGGAGCCGGCAATGTAGAATTCCTGCGGCGAGTAGCCGTCTTTCACAACGCGCAGTGCTGACAGTACACGGCTTTGCTTTGTCGCTTCCTCGCGGGCGGCACCAAAGTCGATCAGGACAGGATGGAAATCCTTGTTAATCAGGATGTTGTCGGGCGAGATATCGCGGTGAAGGATACCTTGGTCATGGATGAACCCAACCGCGCCCAATACTTCTTTGAGGATTGACTTGATCTGTGTCGCGTTCAGGCCGTGGTTGGGGTCTTCGATGGTATCAAGAAGATCACGACCTGTCACAAAGTCCAACGCCATGTAAGCAGTCTCGTTGTCTTCGAAAACCTGATGCACACCGACAATATTCGGATGGTTCAGCTTCGCGAGGCTGCGGGCCTCTTGAACAAACAGGCGGACAATGGATTTGAGCTCATTCTGATGGGCGCGTGAACGGGCCTGAACGACATAACGGCTGCGACGGCAAAATGCACCGGGGAAGCATTCCTTGATAACGACTTTACGGTCGAGGCTGTCCTTGGCCAAATACGTGATGCCGAAACCACCGGCATTCAGAAAACTCTCGATGGTATACTGGCCGTGCATCAGCTTTGTGCCCGGCTTCAACTCATCAACGAAGCTATCCTTTTCAGTCGTATCTTCTTTCACTTGCGGCTTAGCCATCTGTCTACCCAGCTTTCAAACATCACTCACACGACGGTCATTCGTCTTCGATCATCTTGGTCTCATTCAAATTAGGCCAAAAAGTGACACTAACTTGTTGTTTAGTGGTTCTTAATCTTTTGTACTGTGCACCATTAGGTCCGACAGCAGAAACAGTGACCGGCGGGAACTCGCCTATTTGCCTTTGTTTTAACTGAAAACTTACGGCTTTGGGGATGGTGCAATCAGCTGTCTCAAGTTGGTGTCTCGCCAAAGGTGAATGCCCCCGTTTTGGGCATTTTGCGCAATACTTTTGTTGCGTGACGGTGGTCGAAACCGGGTATTTCCCTGATTCTGTCAACGAATACGGTGAGAATCGGCGCGATTCCCTTATTCCCGTTTAGACACGTTTGCGGACAAGCCTCGCTTGTGGTGCCTGTGCGAAAGGTGCAGCATTCAAGATGACACAGTAAGGGCAATCACATGGTGCGTGTATTCATCAACGGGTTCGGCAGAATTGGCCGGACAATGCTGCGGGCCCATGCGGCAGGTGCTTGGCCGGATATCGAGGTGGTCGGTATAAACGATATTGCCGATCCCGCGCTCTGCGCGCATCTGTTTGAATACGACAGCGTTTTCGGTCCTTATGCCGGTGATGTTGCCTATGCGGACGGGGCGCTTGTGCTTGACGGAAGGGCGATCCCGCTCACGCAGACCGTCGACGTCTCGACGCTTGATCTGTCAGATGTTGATATCCTGCTTGAATGTACCGGCAAAGCCGAAAGCCGCGCCATTGCAGAGCGCGGTCTGCAAGCGGGCGCGCGGCGGGTGCTGATCTCGGGGCCGTCCGCTGCCGCAGACCTGACCGTTGTGCTGGGGGCGAATGAGGCCTTGTTGAAGGATCAGCCCATTGTCTCGAATGCCTCTTGCACCACCAATGCGCTGGCTCCGCTGGTGAAGCTCATTGATGACACATGGGGTCTGCAAACAGGTTGGATGACGACGATCCATTGCTATACCGGCAGCCAGCCCAGCATTGATGCGCCACGGGGGGATGCGCTGCGCAGCCGTGCAGCCGCCCTGTCGATGGTGCCGACCACGACCTCTGCGCAGCGGCTTCTGAACGAGGTGCTGCCCGATATCGCGGGCCGGATCGAGGCTGCCGCGGTGCGCGTCCCCGTCGCCTCTGTTTCCGCCGTTGATCTGTCCGTCACGCTGGACAGCCAAGTGACGTGTGAAGACGTCCATGCCGTCTTGCGGGCCCAGTCCGGCATTATCGGCTGGACTGACAAACCGCTTGTCTCAACCGATCTGCGCGCGCGGTCCGAAAGCCTTGTGGTGTCACTCCCTGAAACCCGCGTTACCCAAGGCGGGCTCTTGCGGGTCTTTGGCTGGTACGACAACGAATGGGGCTTTTCGTGCCGGATGCTGGATGTGGCGACGCGGATGACGTGATCACTGTGCGCCTGCGCACACCCCGTGGCGCGTTTTTCTTTTGCGCTGGGTGCGCTAGATAGCGGCGACCAACACAAAGGCACCAATATGTCCGCAATCGTTTCCGTCCAAAATCTGCGCAAAGCCTATGCTGGCGGGTTTGAGGCGCTCAAATCCGTGAACCTTGACATCGAGGAGGGCGAAATTCTCGCTTTGCTTGGTCCCAATGGCGCAGGCAAAACGACGCTGATTTCCACGATCTGCGGGATCACAGTGCCAACCTCGGGCACCGTCACTGTAGGCGGGCATGATACGCAAAAAGCATTCCGTGCCGCGCGCGCCCTCATCGGCCTTGTTCCGCAAGAGATCAATCTTGAGCCCTTTGAAACGGTTATGAACACCGTGCGCTTTTCGCGTGGCCTTTTCGGGAAGCCCCGCAACGATGCCTATCTTGAGGATATCCTCAAGCAATTGTCGCTTTACGACAAAAAGGACAACAAGGTCATGACGCTCTCGGGTGGCATGAAGCGCCGTGTGCTGATCGCCAAGGCGCTGAGCCATGAACCCCGGGTGCTGTTCCTGGACGAACCCACCGCCGGCGTCGATGTGGAACTGCGCAAGGACATGTGGGAGGTTGTGGCGGACCTCAAGGCCTCGGGTGTCACGATCATCCTCACCACCCATTACATCGAAGAGGCCGAAGCGATTGCCGACCGTGTCGGTGTGATCAACAAAGGTGAAATCCTGCTTGTGCAGGACAAGGCCGATCTGATGGCACAGATGGGGCGCAAGCAGCTGAAAATCGAACTGTCCGCTGCGGTCGAGGTGATCCCAGATGCGTTGGCTGACTATGAGCTTACCCGCGCCCACGACGGTTTGTCGTTGCTTTACCACTACGACACCAAAGGCGAACGAACGGGCATCACCACCCTTCTGGCCGACCTGCAAAAGGCCGGTTTGCAGATGAAAGACCTGCAAACACAACAAAGCAGCCTCGAAGACATCTTCGTCGGCCTTGTAAAGGAAACCACATGAGCCTGAACGCGATTTGGACAATCTATGTCTTTGAGATGCGCCGGTTCTTCCGGACGATCACGCAAAGCTTTATTTCGCCGGTGCTGTCCACCGCACTCTATTTCGTCGTCTTTGGCGCCGCCATCGGCAGCCGCATTAATGAGGTCGAAGGCGTGAGCTACGGCGCATTCATCGTACCCGGCCTCATTATGCTCTCGGTCATGACCCAGGCGACCACCAATGCCAGTTTCGGCATCTATTTCCCGAAATTCATCGGGACGATTTACGAACTTCTCTCCGCACCTATCAGCTTTCTTGAGGTGGTGGCAGGCTATGTGGGTGCCGCCGCGACCAAGGCGCTGTTCATCGGTGTTGTGATTCTTGTGACGTCGTTCTTCTTTGTGGATATCCAGATTGCACACCCCGTCGCGATGATGGCTTTCCTTGTCTTGACCTGTGTCAGTTTTGCGCTTTTGGGTTTTATCATCGGCATCTGGGCAGGCAACTTCGAGCAACTGCAACTGATCCCGCTGCTGGTGATTACGCCACTGGTTTTCCTCGGGGGGTCTTTCTATTCGATCACGATGTTGCCGCCCGTTTGGCAGACCATCACCCTGTTCAATCCGGTCGTCTATCTGATCAGCGGTTTCCGTTGGTCCTTCTTCGGGCAGGCGGATGTGGGAATCGGTGCCTCGCTCTTTGCGATAGCGCTGTTCACGGCAATCTGTCTGATGGTCATATGGTGGATTTTCCGCACGGGATGGCGGATCAGGCAGTAACCCTTGCGCCCTGCATTGGAAGGGCTAAGTAAGTCTTCATGAAACGTTTTATTCCATTCATGAAGTCCGAGCCCTATGTCGCCGTTATCCGGCTTCAGGGCGCTATCGTCAATTCTGGTCGGGGGCTTGATAACCCCGGCCTTGCGCCTGTCATTGAAAAGGCCTTTGGCAAAGGCAAGCCTGCGGCCGTCGCACTGGAAATCAACTGCCCGGGCGGGTCGCCTGTGCAATCGTCCCTGATCGCATCACGCATCCGGCGCTTGGCAGACGAAAAGAAAATTCCTGTCTTTGCTTTCGTTGAGGATGTGGCGGCCTCCGGTGGCTACTGGCTCGCTTGTGCTGCGGACGAAATTTTTGTCGATCCTTGCTCGATTACCGGATCCATCGGCGTGATCAGCGCGGGTTTTGGCGCAACCGACGCAATCGGAAAAATCGGTATTGAACGCCGTGTGCACACCGCCGGCAAATCCAAATCCATGATGGACCCGTTCAAGCCCGAAAAACCCGCTGATGTGAAAAAGCTCAAGGGTTGGCTCGAAGACCTGCACGCGACCTTCATCGACTACGTGAAATCGCGGCGCGGCACCAAGCTGTCGGATAATCCTGATCTGTTCACTGGCGAAGTCTACATTGGCCAAAAAGGTGTCGATGAAGGTTTGGTCGACGGGATCGGCCATCTGGTGCCCGTGATGAAAGAACGATTTGGCGACAAGGTACGATTTAAGCGCTACGATCAGAAAAAGCCGCTCTTTGCCCGCTTTGGTGCGCGTATTATGGACGATGCGGTCGCAGGGATTGAAGAGCGCGCCGCTTTTGCGAGGTTTGGCCTGTGATCCTGAAAGCGATCTTTATCTTTCTGGCCTTCATGTTGGTGCTGGCGCTGTTCGGTAAATGGCGGTTCCCGGGACAGGCGCGTCTGGCGCAGGCCAAATGCCCGAAATGCCTGCGGTACCGGATCGGCAAAGGGCCATGTCAGTGCGATAAGCAGCTGAAATGAAGGCGCTAGTTACAGGCGCAGGCGCGCGTTTGGGGCAGGCAATGGCGCTTTATCTGGGGCAGCGCGGCTTTGATGTGGCTGTGCACTACGCCGGATCAGAGGCCGGTGCGCAGGACACCGTGGCCCAGCTCACAGCGCTGGGGCGTCAGGGCGTGGCATTGCAGGCGGATCTGCTGGACGAAGGCGCAACGCAGGCTTTGATCGGCCGCGCGACAGAGGCGCTGGGCGGACCGCTCACCTGCCTTGTAAACAACGCCTCGATTTTTGAGCATGACAGCGTCACCTCCGCTACCCGCGAAAGCTGGGACAGGCATATTGAATCCAACCTGCGCGCGCCCTTCGTGCTGACGCAACATTTCGCGGCACAAGTGCCGGACGCCATGCCCGACGCTGAGGGCGAACCGATTGCCCGTGGCCTTGTCGTCAATATGCTCGATCAGCGCATCCATAAACTCACGCCCGAGTTCATGAGCTACACCATCGCCAAGATGGGCCTTTGGGCGATGACGCGTACGGCGGCGCAGGCATTGGCCCCCCGCGTGCGGGTCAACGGGATCGGCCCGGGGCCGACATTGCAGGGTCACAGGCAGAGCAAAGAGCACTTCTCGAGGCAGCGCGCCGCGACGATCCTGAAGCGGGGGGCAAACCCTGCCGACATCACCGCCGCCCTTGGATATTTTCTCGATGCGCCTGCTGTTACGGGGCAAATGCTGGCCGTGGACGGGGGCCAGCACCTCGCGTGGGAAACGCCTGACGTGTTGGGTTTGGAATAACAGCTGCGGCAAGTTGTGCACTGCCCCCTTGCGTCTTCACAAAAACGTCACAAACCGCCTATTTTTCAAGGTGTTAACGAATTCTCAATTAAAATAGTGTTACTTTTCAATGCCTTGGGAAAGTGCCTATTTTTTGCGCAAATAGCCGAACCCTGCTAAATACAACAGAAATTTCCACCTGCCCAAGAATAACCCACGGAGTTATCCACAGAAACGGTGGATGCCTTTCCTCTTGTTCTCGGTGCGTTACCATTGCAGACAAACCAGAATCACAGACCAGACAGATGACAGAGCAGCCCACCAAGCCAATCCCCACCGGATATGACGTGATCCACGCGTATTTGCGCACGCTGGATAGCTCGCCTGGTGTGTACCGGATGCTCGATGCGGATAGCCGCGTTCTCTATGTCGGCAAGGCGCGCAACCTTAAGGCGCGGGTGTCGAACTATTCCCGCCCCGGCAATCATTCGCCCCGTATCACGCGGATGATCCGCGAAACCGCAACGATGATGTTCCTGACGACACGGACAGAAACCGAAGCCTTGTTGCTTGAGCAGAACCTGATCAAGCAGTTGAAACCGCGCTATAATGTCCTGCTGCGCGACGACAAATCCTTTCCCAATATTCTGGTCACGAAAGACCATGCATTCCCGATGATCAAAAAGCATCGGGGTGCCAAGAACCAGAAAGGGAATTACTACGGTCCCTTTGCGGGTGCCGGTGCAGTGAACCGCACGCTGAACCAACTGCAGCGTGTGTTCCTTCTGCGCAATTGTTCGGACAGCGACTTTGAAACGCGCACGCGGCCCTGCCTTCAATATCAGATCAAACGCTGCTCTGGTCCGTGTTGTGGCCTGATTTCCGCAGAGGATTACGCGGGGTCTGTCCGCGACGCCGAAAAGTTTCTGCAAGGCCGCACCAAAGGTATTCAGGAAACGCTTGCCAAACAGATGCAAGACGCAAGTGAAGCGATGGAATTTGAACGCGCCGCCGCCCTGCGTGACCGGATCAAGGCGCTGACCCAAGTGCAATCGGCCCAAGGTATCAACCCGCAGAATACAGCCGAGGCCGATGTGATCGCCTTGCACCGCGACGGTGGCCAAGCCTGCGTGCAGGTGTTCTTTATCCGCGCCAACCAGAACTGGGGCAATCACGATTACTATCCGCGCATCAGCGGGGATGAGGATATGTCCGAGGTGATGGAGGCCTTTGTCGGCCAGTTCTATACCAACCGCGAACCGCCGCGCCTTTTGATCCTGTCACATGGTCTGGATAACGACGATCTGATGGCCGCCGCACTGGCCGAAAAGGCCGAACGCAAGGTCGAAATCATGGTGCCCCAGCGCGGCGAAAAGGCGGAACTGGTGCAAAATGCCCTCCGCAACGCCCGCGAGAGCCTTGCACGCAAGATGTCTGAAACTGCAACGCAGGCGCGTTTGCTGAAAGGTGTGGCTGAGGCCTTTGATCTGGAAAAGGTGCCCCAGCGGATCGAGGTTTATGATAACTCGCACATCCAAGGCGCCCATGCGGTGGGGGCGATGGTCGTGGCGGGGCCGGATGGTTTTGACAAAAACCAGTACCGCAAGTTCAACATCAAGGGCGATAGTCTGACACCCGGTGATGACTTTGGCATGATGAAAGAGGTGCTCACCCGCCGCTTCCAGCGTTTGCTGAAAGAAGACCCTGAGCGCACCATGGGCACATGGCCCGACCTGTTGCTGATCGACGGCGGACAGGGGCAGGTCAGTGCTGTGCGCGCGATCATGGATGCTCTGGGCGTCAGTGATATTCCGATGGTCGGCGTCGCCAAAGGCGAGGACCGCGACGCGGGCAAAGAGGAATTCCACCGCACCGGCAAACCCGTCATGGCGCTGCGCCATAATGACCCCGTGCTTTATTTCATCCAACGGATGCGCGATGAAGTGCACCGCTTTGCCATCGGTACGCATCGGGCCAAGCGGTCCAAGGCCATCGGGGCCACGCCGCTTGATGATGTGCCCGGCGTCGGGGCCACACGCAAACGCGCGCTGCTGGCGCATTTCGGATCGGCCAAGGCCGTTGCGCGTGCGAATCTGGCCGATTTGAAAGCAGTGGACGGTCTGTCAGCAAAGCTGGCGCAGACAGTCTATGATTACTTCCATGAGAATGGTTAAGTCGGCGCTTGCGTCCGGTCATGCTGCCCGTAATCGCGGCGGATACTGTAGATCGCAGCCTCTTCCAGACCGGACGTGCCAAGGTGTTGATTAAGTAACGCCTGCGCGGCTGCTGCGCCATCGACCGTCGCCAATGCAATAAACTGGCCCTTGTGATTGACGCTCTCGAAGCCGCTAAAGGCAGGGTCCGCCACGGGGGCCGTTCCATAAAGTGCTATGACATGAGAGGTATCAGAGGCCGCCAAAGGTGTTACC
>NZ_DASYOK010000129.1:0-3939 GCF_036007805.1 Yoonia sp. | reverse complement strand
CTTTTTTGTATCGGAGAGACCGATGACTGCATCAAACTTTCCCGCCTGCATGGACGAAATCTTCGCGCATGAAGGCGGCTTTGTGAACCACCCCAAGGATCCGGGCGGTGCCACCAACTGGGGCATCACGATCGGCACACTGTCCGCATATCGCGGCCGGCCACAGACCGTTGCCCAGGTGAAGAACCTGACAAAAGCCGAGGCGCGCCAAATCTACCGGCACAACTATTGGAACAAGGTGCGCGGTGATGAGCTGCCCACAGGCGTTGACCTGGTGACCTTTGACCCGGCCGTCAACAGCGGTGTGCGGCGCGGCGCGCAGTGGTTGCAACGATCGCTCGGCGTCGGTGCTGACGGCAAGGTTGGCCCAGTGACTGTCGGCGCCGCCGCCAAGGCGGATCCCGTAGCGGTCGTCGTAAAAGCCTGCGCCCTGCGCATGGGGTTCCTGCGCGGGTTGCGCACCTTCAGCACCTTTGGGCGTGGTTGGTCGCGCCGCGTCGCATCTGTCGAGGCTGTTGGTGTCCGCATGGCGGCATCTGCCAAAGGGTCGGACGTGCGGCCTGTGTTGCTCGATCAGAAAGCGCAGGCGCAAGCCAAGGCGCAAAAGGAGCAAGCAGGCGCAGCGGCGCTGCCTGTCGGCGGTGCTGGTGGTGCAACGCTGGCAGACCTGCCGACATGGGGCCTCATTGGCATTGGCGTTGCAGTTGTTTTCATTGCGGTCATCCTGCTCGGCCGCGCACGCCACGACAAAGAACGAGCAGACGCATATCAACGGATCGCGGAAGGATCACGGCCATGAATTTCACCAATGCACGTTTCGGCGTTTACATTTTCGCTGTTCTGGCTGGCATTGCTACAGTGGTAGCGATGGCTGGCTACGGCACTTATGATCACGCAACCGGCATGTTCGACCTGCACCCGATCGATGTCCGCGCCGTCGCGGCCTACCTCGCATCGATCCTAGCAAATGGTCTTGCAGCGATTGCTGTTTGGCGCAAGTGGGGCCGCTCAGAATGATGGCGCTGCTGGCTGACCTTGCCGTTGCCTTGGGTGTGGCAGGTGTGGTCTGGATCTGCGGCCTGCTGCTGGCCGTGACGCGCTTCAGCTGGACAGAGCCGTCCGTTCTCTTCTTTGCAGGCGCATCATCGGTCCTGTCATTTGGGCTGACACTTGGCTGGATGCTGTCATGATCCACGCATTGCTGAAATGGCTGACGGGGGGCGTGCTCGATCGCGTGCTGACAACTGTCGATCGGACTGTCACAGCACAGACGGATCGCGACAAGCTGAAGGCGGATATCATCCGTGAACATTATCGCACGCGACCCGACTTCATGCGCGCAGGTGGCTTCTGGTTGATGCTGGTCTTTGCTCTGCCACTGGCGTTCTGGTGGTCTGCTGTGCTGCTGTATTCGGTGTTCTGGTGCGCAGGGTGTGCCTATCCCCAGGACTGGACTGTGGCTGCCCTGCCAGCGCCGCTGGATGAATGGGCGGGTCTGATCGTGATGGCAATCTTTGGCGTGCTGGGGATCGACCGGCTGCGCAAGTGATCCGGCAAACAATCAACCAAACCGGCCATATATGGCCAAACATTAGGAGAAAACAAAATGGCAGTAGTTCTTGAGACGGTGGCGCGCAATGCTGCGTGTGACGCGGTTGTCGATCAACTTGACGGCGGCACAATTCAATTTCAGACATCCGCCGACGCGGAAGTTGCAACTCTGACGCTCGGGACTCCGGCGTTCGGCGCGGCATTGAACGGCACCGCAACAGCGAATGCCATCACGGCAGACAGCAGCGCGGCAGGTGGCGCAATTACAAAAGCGGTTTTCAGGACCAGCGCGGCGGCCCCTGTGTTTACTGTCAGCGTGACGGCGACCGGCGGCGGCGGGGATATTGAGCTATCCAGCCTGACCATCGGCGCGGGCGATACCGTGTCAATGTCCAGCTATACCCACACACAGCCAGCGTAAGGCATAGTCTATGCCCACCGTCACCGGCACAACCGGATCACCTACCAACACCCAAGTCGCTGGCGACGAACTTTATGAGTTTGCCGCTGACGGCTCTATTACGTTTTCGGCGGGTGGAACGGTAGAGTACCTGATTGTTGCGGGCGGCGGTGGCGGCGGTGCTGGGGAATTTGGCAACGCGGGTGCTGGCGGCGGAGCGGGCGGTATGCTTGCTGGCACTTTCACGGTATCTGCTGAGACATACAGCGTTACTGTTGGGCAAGGCGGCGCTGGGGGACCGTTTGCTGGTGCTGCATCAGACGGGTTTGCCGATGAAGGCGAAACCGGAGGAAACTCCTCTATTGTAGGTACAAACGCACCTACAGCCGCTCTTGGTGGTGGCGGTGGTGGTCGCGGTTTGGACTTTGGCGATCTGACCAAAAACGTAGGCCGCACAGGCGGTTCTGGCGGCGGTAGCGGCTCTGACGGTCCGCGCGCTGGCGGCTTGGGAACGACTGGTCAAGGTAACGATGGCGGCGATGCGCCCTCTGCTGGGGATCAAGGCGGCGGTGGCGGCGGTGCATCAGAAGCTGGTAACACAAGCGATGTCGGCAACGGGGGCGACGGTCTTTCTAATAGCATTACAGGCTCTGCTGTCATTTACGCTGGCGGCGGCGGTGGCGCTGGTCAAGGCGTCCCTTACTTCAATGGTACAAGAGGTATAGGAGGCGACGGGGGCGGCGGTAGTGGTGGCTCAGGCAACGGTGGGGACACACATCAGTTTGCAGTAGCGGGAACAGACGGGCTGGGCGGCGGTGGCGGTGGTCAGCGTGGCGCAGCCGGTGCTGATGGCGGTCGTGGTGTCGTCTATATCCGGTTTACGCCCGCTGCGGGCGGTAGCGAAATCACAGGGAGTGGCACAGGAGCCGTATCTGCGCAAACGGCAGCTGGATATGGTGCTGTAGTAGCACCCGTCACGGGTACTGGTGCAGGTACGGTATCGGCGCAGACTGCAACGGGCACGGCAGAACGTGAATCGACAGGCGCGGGCGCGGGCACGGAATCAAGCCAGACGGGTAGCGGCGCGGGTGAGCGCGAGGTCACCGGCTTAGGTTTGGCGACCACAATCGCACAGACCGGCAGCGGTGCTGCAGGGCGCACAGTCAGCGGGACAGGCGGGGCCACGGTAGAGGCGCAGGCCGCTGCGGGGGTTGCGCTGCGCGCTGTTGGTGGTTCCGGCGTAGCTGCAACGCCTTCGCAAACGTCGATCGGCACAGGTGAACGCATTGTTGGCGGTTCTGGTGCTGGTGCAGTATCTGCGCAATTCGGTGCAGGCAGCGCCGCCCCTGTTGTGACAGGCAGCGGGACCGGGGTTGTTTCCGCACAGGCTGCGAACGGCAGCGGTGCGGTTGTTGGTGCCGTCACAGGCACAGGCGCGGGCGTTGCTTCAGCGCATACCGCAACAGGCACGGGACTGCGGCTAATCACAGGTGGCGGCCAAAGTGTCGCACCTTCACAAATTGCATCAGGCGCAGGACTGCGATTGATCGCCGGTAGCGGCGACGGCGCAGCTTCATTGCAAACCGGCAGCGGCACTTCGCTGGATGTGACAAACGGCCAAGGCGGCGGCACGGCATCAGCGCAGACAGGTGGCGGTGCAGGCCTGCGTCTCGTTGCTGGCGCGGGGGAAAGCGCTGCCCTACCCCAGATCGGAACTGGCAGCGCGACACGCACCGTCAGCGCGCAGGGTGATGGCGTTGTTGCTGTCCAGATTGCTGCTGGATTTGGCGTCCGTGCGGTCTTTGGTTCTGGAACTGGCGCGGCATCCCCACAAACCGGCATTGGCACAACGCTTGAACTCAGCAAGCGCCGCCGAGCAAGTCCTGCAAATTCGGGCAACGGCGGAATGCTCGCGCCATCAGCGCGCGACGGCACGCTTGCGCCATCAGCGCGTCGCGGGAAATTAATATCACTATAATGGAGAGCGA
>NZ_DASYOK010000128.1:0-6253 GCF_036007805.1 Yoonia sp. | reverse complement strand
GATCACAACGCGCAGGCGCTGCATATCGTGACCTCTCTGGAACGGCACTATGCGGAATGGGACGGGCTGAACCTGACATGGGAAACGCTGGAAGGGATTGCCAAACATAACGGGCCGGTTGTGGGGCAGGTGCCCTATGCGCTGGCCGCCTATAACGCGCGCCATGATCTGGAACTGCATACGCACGCCAGTGCCGAGGCACAGGCGGCGGCTTTGGCCGATGATATTGCCTATAACAACCATGATCTGCATGACGGGTTGCGGGCAGAGCTCTTCAGCACCGATGAACTGGCCGAACTGCCGATCCTGCGCGACTGTTTTGCGCGGGTGGATGCGAAATACCCGGACCTCAATTACTATCGCCGCCGGCACGAGGCGCTGCGAAGGTTCTTTGGTGTGCTGGTCGAGGATGTAATCGCAGTCAGCCGCCGCAATCTGACGGAACTGGCCCCCAAATCCGTGCATGATATCCGCCACGCAGGGCGGATGATGGTCCAGTTTTCGCCGGCCCTTTGGGAAGACCTGAAGGTGATCCGCGCCTTTTTGTTCACGCGGATGTATCGCGCCCCTGCGGTGGTGGAGATGCGGGTCGTGGTGACGCAGATGATCAACGACCTGTTCCCGTTTTTCATGGAAAACACCGACGAGTTGCCCAAGCAATGGCGCAAGGATGTGGCGGATGCGCCGGATAAAACTGCGCTGGCGCGCATTGTGGCGGATTACATTGCCGGGATGACAGACCGCTTTGCCATTCAGGAACATAAGCGGCTGATTGGTGGCGAGGATATTCCACCCGGGGTGATTGACGGGAATTAAGGGTGTCAGACTTTTATCAAAAGTCTGCTTGCCCTGCGCTATCGGGGTGGTAAACCCCAATTAAACAAAGCTGTTGGATGACCCATGAACCTTTTTGCTGATATTCGCACCCGTGTGCTGGCCTGTCTGGACCAATTGGTCGTTGACGGTGTGCTGCCCGATGGCCTCTCGACCGCTGCTGTCTCGGTCGAGCCGCCACGGGATGCAGCCCACGGTGATATGGCGACCAATGCGGCGATGGTCTTGGCAAAACCTGCCAAAATGAACCCCCGTGTGATCGCGGATGCGCTGGCGTCAAAGCTGCTGGACGATCCGCAGATCGCGGTGGCCGAAGTGGCGGGGCCGGGGTTTTTGAATATGCGGCTTGTGCCTGACGTGTGGCAAGGCGTGGTCAAAACCGTGCTGAGCGATCCGTCCTACGGGCAATCCACGCTGGGTCGGGGCCAGAAAATGATGGTGGAATATGTGTCCGCCAACCCCACGGGGCCTTTGCATGTAGGCCACACGCGGGGGGCTGTTTTCGGCGATGCCTTGGCGCGTCTGCTCGATTATGCGGGCTATGATGTCACCAAAGAATACTACATCAACGATGGCGGCGCGCAGGTCGATGTGCTCGCGCGGTCTGTTTATCTGCGGTATCTTGAGGCGCATGGCCAAGAGGTGGCGTTCGAGGATGGCACCTATCCGGGCGATTATCTGATCCCTGTCGGCCAAGCGCTGAAAGAAAAGGCAGGCGACACCTATGTCGGGCAGCCCGAAGAGGTCTGGCTTGAAGACATCCGTGACTTCGCTACCGAAGCGATGATGGAGCTGATCCGCGAGGATCTGGCCCAGCTTGGTGTGGTCATGGACAGCTTCTTTTCGGAAAAATCGCTCTATGGCACGGGGTTGATCGAAAAGGCGATTGCCGAACTCGACGCCAAAGGCTTGATCTATCGTGGCGTGCTGGAACCCCCCAAAGGCAAAATGCCCGAGGATTGGGAGCCGCGGGAACAGACGCTCTTCAAATCCACCGCCCATGGCGATGACGTGGACCGTCCTGTGCAGAAATCGGACGGTTCTTGGACCTATTTTGCCCCCGATATCGCCTATCACTATGACAAGGTGCAGCGCGGCTTTGACCAGTTGATTGACGTCTTTGGCGCAGATCACAGCGGGTACGTCAAGCGGATGAAGGCCGCTGTTTCGGCCCTGTCGGACGGCCGCGTGCCGCTGGATGTGAAGCTGACGCAACTGGTGAAGCTCTATAAGAACGGCGAGCCTTTCAAGATGTCCAAGCGGGCAGGGACTTTTGTGACCCTGCGCGATGTGGTCGATCAGGTCGGGACCAATGTGACCCGTTTCCACATGCTGACACGCAAGAACGACGCGCCGCTGGACTTTGATTTTGCCAAAGTGCTGGAGCAGTCCAAGGACAATCCGGTATTCTACGTCAACTATGCCTATGCACGGGTGAATTCCGCCGTGGCCAAGGCGGAAGCGTTCACGGATGTCTCTGATGCGACTTTGGCGGGTGTTGATCTGACGGGTCTGACCCATGAAGCGGAACTGACGCTGATCAAGAAACTGGCCGAATGGCCGCGTCTGGTGGAAATCGCCGCGCGCGGGCATGAGCCGCACCGGATCGCCTTTTACCTCTATGATCTGGCGTCGGATTTCCATGCGCTTTACCACCAAGGGAACGCGGACGAGAGCCTGCGCTTTGTCCAAGAGGGTGACTCAGATACCACACAAGCGAAAATTGCCCTCATTCGGGCCGTAGCGATTGTTATTTTGCACGGTTTGGGTATTCTTGGCGTCACTCCGGCGGAAGAGATGCGATAACGTACAGGCTGCCGGATCGAGCTGAAAATATTGACCCCGAAAAAAACCATAAGGTCTGGGGCGCAGTGAGGCAGAGATGGCAGTATACGATGACGGGTTTGCCCGGGCGGCACGTGAGCCGCGCTCAACCAATCTAGTCAACTTCGCAGGTGCGGCGTTTTCGCTGGCGCTGATCCTTGGCGTAAGCTTTTGGGGATACAAGCTGATTGTCCGTGATGTCAGCGGGATCCCCGTGGTGCGCGCAATGGAAGGCGATATGCGGGTTCTGCCCGACAACCCCGGTGGTGGCGTTGCCGCGCATACGGGGCTTTCGGTGAATGAAGTCGCGGCCATGGGCGAAGCGGGCGGTCCCGAGGATCGTTTGGTTCTGGCGCCACGCACGGCCGGATTGTCGCCAGAGGACCTTGATGTTCAACCTGCGCAAGAGGTGATCTCAACCGTATCGGCAGCCATTGAAGACGTCACAGCAGGATTTGAAGCAGAGGTTTTCGAGAATGAGACCGTTGCAGCCCCTGAAGTGCAGGATGATGCTACAGCACTTGCCGCGCAATTGGCGGCGTTGAGCACCGAACCACCGATGATCCCTGAAGAAGAGGCACAAGACCCCAATGTGATCCCGGCAACTGTGCCTGGTGTTTCCACCTCTGTGCGTCCTGTGATCCGGCCTGCCAATATGCGTATTCCTGCGCCGGTGGCCGCAGCAACACCTGCAGCAACACCCGCACCGGCCACCAGCGAAGTGGCTGTCACCACCGCAGACTTTCCTGTCGGTACCAACCTTGTGCAGCTGGGCGCCTTTCCCAACCCCAGCCTTGCCGCAGCCGAATGGGACCGCCTGCAGTCGCGTTTTGGCCAGTTGATGGGCGGGCGTGAGCGCGTCATACAGGTAAGTAACCAAAGCAGTGCCACATGGTACCGGCTGCGGGCCAGCGGGTTTGAAGACCGCGCCGAAGCTCGCCGCCTTTGTGCCGCCTTGCAGGCCGAAGGTGCGGAATGTATTGCTGTGGTGGTCAACTAAGTGACGATGAATGCAACGATTTTCGGCCCCGAGGGGCTGGAGATCACGGATTGGGAACGCGGCTTTTTCCGCGAGGTCCAGCCGCTTGGCTTTATCCTTTTTGCGCGCAATATCGACAACCCCGACCAGTTGCGCCGCCTGACGCATAGTCTGCGCGAGGCCGTGCAACGCGATGCGATGATCCTGATTGATCAAGAGGGCGGGCGCGTTCAGCGGATGCGGAGCCCCCATTGGCGTGAATATCTGCCTGCCTTGGACCAGATGGCGCGCGCCACTGATCCGCTGCGCGCCCATTGGGTCCGCAACCGGTTGATCGCGGCAGAACTGCAGGATGTCGGGATTGATGCCAATTGCGCACCCTTGGCGGATATCGCTGAAGAGGCAACGCATCCGGTCCTGAAGAACCGCCTTTACGGGTATCATGTGCAGACGGTCGTTGATGCCTGCCGCGTCTGTGCCGATGCGCATCTGGCCGGTGGTGTGCTGCCCGTGTTGAAACATATCCCCGGATACGGGCGGGCGGCGGTGGATAGCCACAAGGACCTGCCGCGTGTGGATGCGCCGCGTGCAGAGCTGGAGGCATGGGATTTCGCGCCTTTTGCGGCGCTGTCCGATCTGCCGATGGGGATGACGGCGCATATCGTATTCTCGGATATTGATCCCGCCAATCCCGCCACAACATCCGCTAGAATGATGGGAGTGATCCGCAAGCATATCGGTTTCGATGGTCTTTTGATGACTGATGATCTGTCGATGGAGGCGCTCTCGGGAACGGTCGCGCAGCGTGCAGCGGCGAGTATCGCGGCGGGCTGTGATATTATCCTGCATTGTAACGGCAAGGCGGATGAAATGGCGGCTGTGGCACAGGCCTCAGGCGCGATGACGGACGCGGCCATAACCCGCGCAAATCGTGCTTTGGCATTGCGAAAAACACCTGCAAATATTGACATCGGGGCGCTGGAAGCGGAACTTGGCCGTCATTTAGGCTGAGGGCAGATGCAGGGCGAAGATTTCCAGGAAGACACGATCAGTGTCAGCGAGCGTGTCGCCGCTGAGGCCTTGATCGTTGATGTGGGCGCATTCGAGGGCCCGCTCGATCTGTTGCTGACGCTGTCGCGCACACAGAAGGTGGACCTGCGCCAGATTTCCATTCTGGCCTTGGCCCAACAGTATCTGGCCTTTGTGGAACAGGCCAAACGCCTGCGTCTGGAACTTGCTGCGGATTATCTGGTGATGGCGGCCTGGCTTGCCTTCCTCAAATCGCGGCTCTTGTTGCCGCCTGACCCCTCGGAGGAGGGGCCGTCCGGCGAGGAATTGGCGGCACATCTGGCGTTCCAGCTTGAACGGCTTGAGGCAATGCGTAATGCCGCCGCCCAACTGATGGCGCGCGACCAGCTGGGGCGTGACTTCTTTGCCCGTGGGATCACCGAAGACGTGCAGCGCGTGCGCCGCGTGACCTATACAGCGACGCTGCTGGACCTGATGCAGGGCTACGCGCGTATCCGCACACGCGATGATTTCCGCCCCTTTGTGATGGACCGTCAGCATGTGATGACGATGGAACAGGCGCTGGAACGGATGCGGTCGCTGATCGGCTTTGCGGGCAATTGGACAGATATCGTCAGCTATCTGCCCGATGGTTGGGACGCCGATCCGCAACGCCGCCGGTCGACGACGGCGGCCACCTTTGCGGCCTCGCTGGAACTGGCGAAAGAAGGCAAAATTGAAATTCGACAGGGTGAAATGTTTGCCCCGATCGAAATCCGCAAGAAAGACCCGCGTGATGGCTAAGACAGAGACCCCCAAGAACGAAAGCCTCTTTGAAGCGCCGCCCATGGGCGAGCAGGAACGCATGGTCGAGGCGATTCTCTTTGCCACCGCTGATCCGGTGACGATCACGGAATTGACGGGCCGGATGCCGCATGGTTGTGACCCCGCCGAAGCGATTGCGCATCTGCGCAAACGCTATGAGGGGCGCGGGGTGAATGTGGTGAAGGTGGGTGATGCCTGGGCCATCCGCACAGCGGGTGATCTGGGCTTTCTGATGCAGAAAGAAACGGTCGAGACCCGCAAGCTGAGCCGTGCCGCGATCGAGACCTTGGCGATTGTGGCCTATCATCAGCCCGTCACGCGCGCCGAGATTGAAGAAATCCGTGGTGTCAGCGTCAGCCGTGGTACGATTGACCAGTTGATCGAACTGGAATGGATCCGCTTTGGCCGCCGCAAGATGACACCGGGGCGGCCTGTGACGTTTGTTGTCACGCAGGGATTTCTGGATCACTTCGGTCTGGAAAACGCCCGCGATTTGCCGGGCCTGAAGGAATTGCGCTCTGCGGGTCTTTTGGAAAATCGTCCGCCACCGGGCGCGCAGATCTTGGGCGAGACCGACGACGATGATGATGACGATGACCAGTCCGAATTATTTGAAGATTAATCCGCAGGCCTTACATAGCAGCGCAGAGATAGGGAGACGCAGATGAACGTGAATCAATTGATCAATATGGGCATGCGGATTTTGATGCGCAAAGGCATGAGCAAAGGCATGGCGCTGATGGCGAACAAAGGCAAGCGACCCGAGGACATGACACCGGAAGA
>NZ_DASYOK010000127.1:0-3939 GCF_036007805.1 Yoonia sp. | reverse complement strand
CATCCGGATATGCGACCAGAGGCGATCAAGCGGATCACGGATCAGATAGAGAAACTTGGTATTGGGTGAAAGGTCACGCATCCGCGCAAGTTCTTCATCACTCAGCGTGGCATAATTCGGCGTGATGTCACCCACCACCCTAGCCGCGTCACGCCCGCTCCCAAGCCACGCAGCATAGGCGCTGTCTGCCTTGCGATCACCCTCAAGGACTGTGATCAGCGCCTGCATATCCTTGATGCGGCGATCCATATTCTCGACCTGCCAACGACGGCCCTCTGCATCGGCTTGCACCTTGGCAGCGCGCATTTCACGCAGACGGACGCGAAAGGCCACCAACTGTTTTTCACAGCGTTCCGCGTCGAACGTATCCCAATAATGTGCTTCTTTCACCGCAGGCATGGCGCACTCGGGGTGATCATGCAGATAGCGATAAAGCCATGTCGTGCCCGCCTTCGTGGCACCGACGCAGAAAAGAAGGGTTGGCGCGGCCATCAGCCTGCTTTCTCTGCTTTCTTTTCGTCGCCCGGCAGGATGTATTCAGCCCCCTCCCAAGGTGACATGAAATCGAACTGGCGGTATTCCTGCACAAGGCTGACGGGTTCATAAACCACGCGCTTTTGCACTTCGTCATAGCGCACTTCGGTATAGCCGGTTGTCGGGAAATCCTTGCGCAACGGATGGCCGCGGAAACCGTAATCCGTCAGGATGCGGCGCAGATCGGGGTGCCCCGAGAAAAGGATACCGAACATATCGAAGACTTCGCGCTCGAACCAGTTGGCCGACGGATGCACCGAAATGATCGAGGGCATCATATCCTCTTCGCGGATCTGCACGCGCAGGCGAATGCGGTGGTTCTGATACATGCTCAGGAAATGGTAGATCACGTCAAAGCGCTTGGCGCGGCTGGGGTAGTCTACGGCCGTAATATCCACAAGCGAGGAAAACTTGCAGGCGCCGTCCATCTTGAGAAACTCGACAAAGGCCACCAGCGCCGAGGGTGCGACAGTTACGGTCAGTTCGTCATGGGCGACTTCCCAAGACAGCACGCAGTCGCGGCGCTTCATCTCAAGATGGGTGCCAAGTTCCTGCAGGGCTTCAGTCATTTTCTCTTCCTTTCGCCGCGTTCAACGGACGACGTTTTCACCCGTGCGGCCTAGCGCACGATAGTACCGGTGCGGCGCATTTTGCGCTGCAATTGCAGGATACCGTAAAGCAGCGCCTCGGCCGTGGGCGGACAGCCCGGCACGTAAATATCAACAGGCACGATGCGGTCACAGCCACGCACTACGGAATAGCTGTAGTGGTAGTAGCCGCCGCCATTCGCACAGGACCCCATCGAGATCACATAGCGCGGCTCTGGCATCTGATCGTAAACCTTGCGCAGCGCAGGGGCCATTTTGTTGGTCAGCGTACCGGCCACGATCATCAGATCGGACTGGCGCGGGGATGCGCGCGGGGCCGTGCCAAACCGCTCAAGGTCATAGCGCGGCATCGAGGTGTGCATCATTTCCACTGCACAGCAGGCCAAACCAAAGGTCATCCAGTGCAAGCTACCGGTGCGCGCCCAGTTAATGATGTCCGCGGTTGAGGTCACAAGGAATCCCTTGTCCTGCAACTCGGAATTAATCAGCTGCGCGCCGTGTTCTTTGTCGGCACCTACCGCAGTTCCAGTCATCACTCCCATTCGAGCGCCCCTTTCTTCCATTCGTAGGCAAAGCCAATCGTGAGCACACCCAGAAACACCATCATCGACCAAAACGCCGTCATGCTAATGTCTTGGAAGGCCACGGCCCAAGGGAAAAGGAACGCGACTTCAAGGTCAAAGATGATGAACAGGATCGCGACCAGATAAAAGCGGACATCGAACTTCATCCGCGCATCATCGAATGCGTTAAATCCACATTCGTAGGCGGACACTTTTTCTGGGTCAGGGTTGCGCACCGCAACAATGGCCGCAGCAATGATCAGGATCAGTCCCAGCGCAATGGCGAGCCCCAGAAAGATCATGATCGGCAGGTATTCAGAGAGCATTTCCTGCAAGGTGTGTTCCTTTCGGCAGGGCGCGCATGACACGCGCCGTCTGTTGGCTGCGTTGTGCATACCGTTGCCACCACAAAGGGTCAACCGAGCGGAAGGTCACACCACAGCAATTTGAAAGGATTTATTTCGCGCGATTGGCCACAGGATGGCGTGGCGACAGCAAAGCGCCTGCAACAGAGAGCAGTGACACATTATGCGCCAAACCATTCGCCCGCGTTTCCTGCCCGAGGATGATATCGGTCATTTCGGTCAGGTTATCGGCCTGCTGATCGGTCAGCCAGAAGATCGCGTGCATTCCGACAGTGAAATCACCCGGCATATCCGTCACCTCGACACAGCAGCCATTCCCCTCGGACGTAAAGCTCTGCGAAGTCACCGTGACAGACCCGTTCGGCAGCACGATCATCACATCATGGCGCGCATCCGTTGATGTCAGCACCTTGGCGTCGACCTTCACAATCATTGGCTGGTCGGGGTTTTGGGGGTCAGCGGCATGGGGGGCCGCAACGGCCACATCAAAGAACCCGTTGTCATCCGCAGGACCGGTCAGGATTCGTCCACGGCGGGTTTGCGGCTGCAATGCGCACTGGCGGCGTGCCACCGAAGCGGAACAGGGCAGCGCGAGTTTTGTTTTCAGGCGAATCCGCCAGACAGGTCCCGCATAGGCCAGCAGATTGAAGAGAATCTGCAAAAGCGCCATCACCACGCCCATTGCTGCAACAGAGAGGCACACCAGAATAACAAGGGCGGCTGACTGGTGCGCGGCAGGGGCCCAGCCTGCAACGATCTTGATCAACGGCATCACGACGATCAGCGCCGTCACCGACAATGACAAAGCGATCGTCTCAAGCGTGACATTGGGGAAAAGGACGACATGACCGACAACCAGCAACGCAACCGACAAGGACGCAAGTGTCGCGCGCTCGGGGGTCAAAGCGGCGGGATCAAAGAACGCCACGCCCAGCATCACAAGCACAGGAATTGCGACCGCCAGCGCGATCAAGCGGCGCAAACGCATCATGCGGTACATCATCTGTTCGGCTGTGGGCCATTCAAATTGCATGTCACTCTCCTACTCCACAGGTAGAATGCCCTGCGAAATCGGTCAGAAGTGAGACACAATTCTGACGATTATGACGCCGAAGTGACGGTCCAATCGGGTTTTCGCCGCTCAAAAAAGGCAGAAATGCCTTCTTTCGCTGAATGGCCCTCCCACTGGGCGATCAACGCGTCGATGGACCGCGCAATCACCGATTCGTCGATGACGGGGCCCAATGTGCGCGCAAAGGCTTTGGCCGCAGCAACGGCATCAGGCGCACATTGCAGATAAGGGGCCACTTCCGCCTCGATCGCCTGATCCAGCGCAGCTGCGGGGACAGCTTTGGCGACAACACCCAGATCAACAGCTTCGGCAGCGTCAAAAAGCCTGCCTGACATGAACACCCGCCGCGCCATTGCCTCACCCATCCGCGCCAGAACATAAGGCCCGATGGTCGCGGGGATCAGCCCCAGTTTGGTCTCGGTCAGCCCGAATTTGGCGTGATCCGCCGCAATCGCGATATCGCAGACACAGGCCATCCCGACACCGCCGCCAAAGGCGTTGCCCTGCACCCGCCCGATGACCGGTTGTGGCAAGGTGTTGATCGCCCCCAGCATCTGCGCCAGAGACTGTGCTGCCACCCGTTTTGCGGCGGCATCCCCTGCCATCTGGTCCTGCATCCAGCCCAGATCACCACCTGCGCAGAAGGATGCACCCTGCCCTGTCAGGACAACAACGCGGATCGCAGGGTTCGCCGCAATCTTGGCGGCCACTGCCGTCAAATCATCAATCAGCGCCTGCGACAGCGCATTGTGCTTTTCAGGCCGCGCAAGGGCCAGCGTCGCGACACCGCGCGCATC
>NZ_DASYOK010000126.1:0-24050 GCF_036007805.1 Yoonia sp. | reverse complement strand
GATATCCACAATGCAGACGCGTATCCGCCCCGAATGACTTCTCCAAACGCGCCCATGATTTTGATAGCTTCGCCCCCAACAAGCATTCCGCCACGAGGATGCTGTGCGAACGACGTTTACACAACAATATTCGCGCGGATGGCGTCGTGCCCAAACCTGCCGTTGCCTCGGGCTGGCTGATTGCGCATGCCTCCGGCGGCAGCGCGGTGTCCACCTTACCAGTGCAGTTGCGCGAAGAGCACGTTTCCGCATCCAAAAACCCCACCGCAATCGAGCGATGGGGCCGTTTGGTGCCCTTGGGGCATCCCGACCGCAACGTCCAGAGGTAAGACGCGGTTGGGTGGATGGTATGGCTTATGGCAGCAGAACGGCGTCGATGACGTGGATCACGCCGTTCGACGCGATGATGTCTGCTGTTGTCACTGTCGCGTTCTCAACGGTCACGCCGTTGCGGCCGTCGATGTGGACTTCTTCACCGTTGACGGTGGCAACGCTGAGGCGCTGACCGGCAAGTTGATCGGAAGTGACCGCACCGGGCACGACGTGATATGTCAGGATCGCTGTCAATTGGTCGATATTTTCTGGCATCAGCAGTGTTTCAACGGTGCCTGCTGGCAGGGCGGCGAAAGCCGCGTCTGTTGGTGCGAAGACAGTGAATGGACCCTCGCCCTTCAATGTGTCCACCAGACCGGCAGCGGTCACAGCAGCGACCAATGTGTTGAAGTTACCGTTGGAAGCCGCGATATCGACGATATCAGGCTCGCTCTCCATCATGGGCGCACAAGCTGCAGCAACAGCAACGCCAGCGGCGAGAATGGTAGATTTGATTGCAAAGCGACGGTTCATTGGGTGTTCCTTTCGTTCCCTGTTAACGAACTTGTTACGGGCCGAGAGGTGCACTGGTTGTCAATCTGACAATGAGTTTATCAGCTGTATTGTTTTGATCCGATGCGCGAGGCGCGACGTATGGTCACATCAGCCTTCGCCGCAATGCGCGCGAAAAGCCTTTTTGAGAACCTCCAGCTCACTTCGTATGGCCGAAATCTCGGTGCGCAAGTCTTCGGCGAGCGGGGCGCCGGCGATCAGTGTGAAACTCTCCAATGTGGTACCGCTTTGGTTGGCGATCAGGAAGGTCTGTACCCCATCCGCGATCAATGCCGTTGGGATCGGGACGGCGACATGCCAGACATCATGTTCCGCATCATAGGTACAATTCAGCTCTGGCAAAGCCTGACCAAGATGGGTGACCTGCAAAACCGGTTGTTCCTGTCCGGCACCCGTCAGGTCGCCGTGCCAAACGCCTGCTTTGATCCGTGTGTTGATGAAATGCGCAGTGGCCATGGGATCGTTTCCTTAGATTTCAGCACGTGGATAGCGGCTGAGTGTCAGATCACGAATAGTCAGTTTGTTCATCGCGGGGCGTTCGATCATCAGATCAATCCACATCCGTTCGGCCCGCCGTTCATTCAGGCCGCTGTAGGCAAGATCGAATTCGACCATGGTTTCTGATGCATTGTCCGGCAAGGTCAGCAGCACCTGTTCGGTGTTCGGGCCGTTCTTGACGTTCAGCCGCGCGTAGATAGCTGTCGGTCTTTCGCGCGTGATTAGCGCCGCCAACCGGATCAGATGGCGCTTGCGCAGCCCTTCACAGGACTCTTCGGGAACCTCGATCACAAGTGACAGATAGCTGCCAACAAAGTTGAAGGTCTCAAGCATGATCCCGAAAGGTGCAAGATCGGTGTCATGGGTATTGCGGACCTGCCGGAGAATGACTTCACCGCGGGGGCAGTCGTGAAAGATCACCAGTTCATTGGTAATTTCCATCTTGGACAGTGCAGGCGCATGCCCCGGTATGTCTGCTGCGGCCCGCCAGGGTTTTGGCCGCCACGCCCAGTCCGTGCCGGGCGGCTGGGGAAAAATATCAGAGCCGATCCGTGGCAGTGCAAGCCTGCTGTCAGCGGCAAAGCGGAAGGCCTGAATGTGGCGCAGCAGTTTCTTGGCGGCTTCGTTCGCCTGATCCAGTGATGCAAGGTCGGTCGCCCCGACCGCATTGGTCGCCTTTCGCCACCGTGCAATGCTGCGGCGTTGCAGGAACCTTGTGATGCGGCCTTGCAGTGGAAATGGCATATGCGCAGTCTTCTTCCTTAACCGGGACAAGTTTGCCCAACAAAACGCGCGATGAAAACCGCTCAGGTTTCGGCTGGGCTGTCTGTCGCCGCGGCGGTTGGTGCCTTTACGCCCGCAAGGATCTGTTTGAGCAAGGTTGCGCCTTGCCCGTCCTCAAGCGGTGATGCCGCCAAGCCGCGCACGCCGATGGTGACCAGCCGCCCGTTCACATTTGCAAAGGCGCGCCATTCTTCCTGTTGCAGACCGTCCAGCGGTGGTGGCCCCTGATCGGTGAAATGGATCATGACCTGATCGTTGAAGGCCTGCGTGGACAAAACATTCACAGCATCGGGATTGTTCGCTTTCGTCAGCAGGCGGACACCGTCATTCGTGATGAGAAAATCCCGCAGGCCGATTTCGTCCACGGCAATGCGCCCGCTGTCGGGGGGGCCCACCTGTATGGTTGCGATACCCACGATTTCGGGCGTGGCGGTGCTGTGCCCCAATGTGGCGCAGGATGCCAACATCGCAAAATCCTTTGCAAGTTGGCTTGATCGAGGATCAACACAATAGCCTGAAGGCGCGGTCGCAATAATAGCGCCCTGACCAAGCGAAACAGACTGTGTCACCTGATCAATCGGGGTGCAGGCCGTCATGGCCAGCACCCCAAGAACTACGCAAGTGGCACGGATCATGCCGTTACAGATCCATATAGATGTGTTTTTCGGCCTTCGCACCGGGATGCGTAACTGCCCCCAAACGTGCCCCACCCACAAGCTGGGCATATTTCCAAAGCGCACCAGAGGCATAGATCGTCTCTTTGGGGCCTTTCCAGTTCGCCTTGCGCGTGGCCAGTTCTTCGTCCGTGAGATCGACGCTCAACTCACCCGTCACCGCATTGATTGTGATCACATCGCCATTGACCAGCAAACCGATCGGCCCGCCATGCGCGGCCTCTGGTCCGACGTGACCCACACAGAACCCGCGTGTCGCGCCCGAAAAACGGCCGTCGGTGATCAGCGCCACTTTCTTGCCCATGCCCTGACCTGACAGTGCGGCAGTCGTTGCCAGCATCTCGCGCATACCGGGGCCACCTGCTGGGCCTTCGTTGCGGATGACGATGACTTCGCCTTCCTCGTATTCGCGGGCTTTGACTGCGGCAAATGCGTCCTCTTCGCTTTCGAACACGCGTGCGGGGCCGGTAAAGACCTGCTCGTCGCTGGCCATGCCCGCCACTTTTACAATCGCACCTTCAGGGGCAAGGTTGCCTTGCAGACCGACAACACCACCTGTTGGCGTGATCGGGGTTTCAACCGGATAGATCACGGTGCCATCTGCTTCGCCTGCGATCATATCAAGCTCTTCGCCTATCGAGCGGCCTGTCGCGGTCATGCAGTCCTCGTGGATCAGACCGGCTTTGCGTAGTTCTTTCAGAACCACCGGCACACCGCCTGCCTCGTAGAGATCCTTGGCGACATAATCGCCACCTGGCTTAAGGTTCACGAAATAAGGTGTGTCGCGGAAAATTTCGCAAACATCCATCAGGTCGAAATCAATGCCGGCCTCATGGGCGATTGCAGGCAGGTGCAGACCAGCATTGGTAGAACCACCGGTACAGGCCACAACACGGGCTGCGTTCTCCAAAGACTTGCGTGTCACGATGTCACGGGCGCGGATGTTCTTGGCGATCAGGTTCATGACCGCTTCACCCGAGGCGACACCATATTGGTCGCGGCTCTCATAGGGGGCAGGGGCACCAGAAGAGTTCATCAGCGCAAGGCCAATCGCCTCGGACACACAGGCCATGGTGTTGGCGGTAAACTGGCCACCACAGGCACCCGCCGACGGACAGGCCACACGTTCCAGTACTTCAAGCTCGGCGTCGGTCATATTTCCCGCTTGGTGTTTGCCCACGGCCTCGAACACGTCCTGCACGGTCACGTCCTTGCCATCCAGACGGCCCGGCAGGATGGAACCACCGTAGATAAAGACAGACGGCGTGTTCAGGCGGACCATCGCCATCATCATGCCGGGCAGGGATTTGTCACAGCCAGCAAGGCCAACAATCGCGTCATAGCAGTGGCCGCGCATCGTCAGTTCGACCGTATCGGCAATCGCATCGCGCGAGGCCAGCGAGGACCGCATGCCCTCATGGCCCATCGCGATACCGTCAGTGACGGTGATCGTGGTGAATTCGCGTGGCGTGCCATAGCCCTTTTTGACGCCCAGTTTCACAGCCTGCGCCTGACGGTTCAGCGAGATGTTGCAAGGGGCCGCTTCGTTCCAGCAGGTCGCGACACCGACCCAAGGCTGTTTGATCGCCTCTTCATCAAGCCCCATCGCATAGAAATAAGACCGGTGCGGCGCGCGCGACGGGCCTTCGGTCACATGGCGGCTGGGCAGGTGTGTCTTGTCAACGGGGCTCTTGGGCATTTCAATCTCCTCACAAACGCTTTGGAAACGGTCTAAATAGAGGGCAGGTCCGGCGCAAGCCCTCCAAAGCTGGTTGCGGCGGTTGGTAACTGCGCTAGGGTCGCCCAATGCGCCACCCCTACGAAGCCCACCGCAGTTTTATCAGACCCGCTTGGGCCGCGCGCGAGACGTGGCGCATCCTTGTGATGATCGTCAGTTTCGAGATTGTATTCGCGCTGTCGCCTGCGATCTTTACGGCCTTTCTACCCACCGATGCCGCGGTTGACGCATTCTATGAGGGTACGACAGCTTTTGGCACGCTCGCGCAGTTTGCGTCCTTTGGGATCTCGGCTGTCGGTTTTCTCGTGCTGCTGCGCCTTTTGCATGGTCGCGGGTTCTGGTCGCTGATCGGACCCGCGCAAGCGGCCAAGCGCGATCTGATCCGCGTTGGCGCAGCCGTGGGCCTCTGGCTTTTGGCGTTGGAATTCTTGCCGCCTTGGATCAACCCCGCCGATCTGGCCGAGGTGCGTGATTTCGGCGTCTGGGCCGCACTTGTGCCGCTGGCTTTGGTGGCGGTGCTGATCCAGGTCGGCACCGAAGAGATGATCTTTCGCGGCTATCTGCAACAACAATGTGCGTGTATTTCGGATAGCCCCTGGGCGTGGATGATCCTGCCTTCCGTGATGTTCGGGGGGCTGCATTTCTGGAATGGCAACGGGGCTGCCGAAGGGACGATCTGGGCGATCTGGGCCACTGCGCTGGGCATCGCCTGCGCCGATCTGACCGCGCGCACAGGGAACCTGGGGGCTGCGATTGGGCTGCACATGGCGAACAATGTCTTTGCGCTGCTTGTCGTCGGGGTACAGGGCTGGCCCTCATCGGGGCTGGCGCTTTTCCTTTATCCCTATGAGGACCCGGCACTTTATGCTTATGGCATAGAGGCGCTCTTATCGCCGTGGATCGTGTTTCAGCTGCTGACGATGCTCACCTCGGTCCTGATCATGTGGCTTGCGGCACGCATTGCGCTGCGGCGCTGATTGCATTTCGCGACGTGGCGTCATATTTCAGACCGTGAACAGACCTTAAAGGCCGCACTTATGAACTGGATTACCAACTACGTTCGACCCACGATCAACTCGCTGTTTTCACGCCGCGAGGTGCCGGACAATCTTTGGACGAAATGCGATGACTGCGGCACGATGCTGTTTCACCGCGAGTTGGCGGATAACCTGAATGTCTGCACTAACTGCGATCATCACATGGCGATTGGCGCGCGTGATCGTTTGCGGTCCATCTTTGATGGCGGCGTCTTTGTCGAGGTTGCGGTGCCTGAACCCACAGCAGACCCGCTGCATTTTCGCGACCAGAAACGCTATACCGACCGCATTAAGGAAGCCCGGAAGAAAACTGGCGAAAAAGATGCGATGCTGGTGGCCGAAGGAGAAATGGGACGCACGCAGGTTGTCGTCGCAGTGCAGGACTTTTCCTTCATGGGCGGGTCAATGTCGATGTATGTCGGCAACGCGATTGTGGCAGCAGCCGAGCGCGCTATCGCGCTGAAATGCCCGTTGATCCTGTTTTCCGCCGCAGGCGGCGCGCGCATGCAGGAAGGTATCCTTGGGCTGATGCAAATGCCCCGCACGACAATCGCGGTGCAGATGCTCAAAGAGGCGGGACTGCCCTATATCGTTGTCCTCACGCACCCGACCACGGGCGGCGTGACCGCATCCTACGCGATGCTGGGTGATGTGCAGATTGCCGAACCGAATGCGTTGATCGGTTTTGCCGGTGCGCGGGTGATTGAGCAAACCATCGGTGAAAAACTGCCCGAAGGGTTCCAGCGGGCGGAATACCTGCTTGATCACGGCATGTTGGACCGCGTGACCAAGCGGACCGAACTCAAGGATGAGCTGGTGACAATCGTGCGCCTGTTGATGCGGCAGGATCCACCGGTGAAGGGTGATTTGCCTGCGCCAGAGATCAAGTCGGAAGCCACCGAGGAAATCGCTGCGGCGGAAGAAGAGGCCAAGTGAGCCGGACTTCTGACGCGATCCTTGAACGGATGATGGCCCTGCATCCCAAGGTCATCGACCTGACCTTGGACCGTGTGTGGCGCCTGCTGGCGGCTGTGGACAACCCCCAAGACCGCTTGCCCTCCGTGATCCACGTGGCGGGCACCAACGGCAAAGGATCGACCCAAGCCATGATCCGTGCAGGATTGGAGGTGGGCGGATCAACCGTTCATGCGTACACATCACCGCATCTGGCGCGCTTTCACGAACGAATCCGATTGGCAGGAACGCTGATCACGGAAGAGGCACTGATGGATGTGCTGGACCGTTGCTATGTGGCGAACGGGCCCGATCCGATCACCTATTTCGAGATCACGACCGTCGCAGCGCTACTGGCATTTGCGGAAACGCCTGCGGATTACACGCTACTTGAAGTCGGCCTTGGCGGGCGTCTGGATGCGACCAATGTGATCGCAGACCCTGCCATAACAGTCATTACGCCGGTCGATTTGGACCACCAACAATATCTGGGTGATACGCTTGCTGCGATTGCGGGCGAAAAGGCAGGCATCATCAAACGCGGCGTACCTTGTATCGTGGGTCCGCAGCACGATGAAAGCATGGATGTGATCGAAGCAAAGGCGGCAGCGCTCGGCGCGCCGCTTCTCGCGTATGGTCAGCACTGGCATGTGAGTGTCGAGCGTGACCGGCTGGTCTATCAGGACGAGCGCGGGCTGCTGGACTTGCCGTTGCCCAATTTGCCCGGACCGCATCAGGTGATGAATGCAGGGGCGGCAATTGCTGCATTGCGCGCACTGGGCAAAGACGAAACAGCCTGCGAGGCGGCAGTGACCCGCGCCTATTGGCCCGCACGGATGGAAAAATTGACGGAAGGGCCCTTGGTGTCACTCGCGGCCCCTGCCGAGCTTTGGCTTGATGGTGGGCATAACCCCGCCGCAGGGCTGGCGCTGGCCGAGACGCTACGCGCGCAACCGGCACGCCCCACGCATTTGATCTGTGGGATGCTGAACACCAAGGATATTGGCGGCTACCTGCGCCCCTTGGCCGGTGTCGCAGAATCGCTGACCGCCCTGTCAATTCCCGGCGAAAAAGCCACATTGCCTGCGGCAACGACCGCTGCAGAGGCGGAAAAGGTTGGATTACCGGCCCGCATTGCCGACACTGTTCAAGAGGCAATCGTCGCGATCAAGCAGGATGCGCCCAATGCGCGGATCCTGATCTGCGGATCGCTCTATCTGGCGGGGCATGTGATGCGGGAGAATGGTGGTTGATCAAGCGGGTGGCATTCGCACTTTCGTTGCTGGCGAATTCTGCCAATGCGGCAGACTTCTATTTCTGCTGGCAAGGGGCGAACGGCTATACGATGACCGGACAAATGTCGATCACGCCAACCGCACTGAACAAACCTCTGATCACCCAAGATGATGTCACCCTGTTCCGGATTGCCGGATACCAGGACCAGCGGCTTTTGGGCAAATGGGACATCGACACAATGCGTGAGGGTGCGAGCTGGTTTCTCAACTATGATCCCGCGCGCAGCGTTTTTCTGACGCCGGGCGAGATGGGTCTTGGTGTGTCTCAGGCATGGAACGCCGATGGCACGGCGATGGATTGTGGCAACCCCGGTTTCGGGTTCAACCTTGGGAACTATGCACAGGATTTTTGCCTCAACGGGCGCTGGGTTGAAGAAAGCGGCATGCCGCCAGAGACCCCTTTTCTGGTCAGCCCTGTCCCCGTCGATCCGCTCTGCCGGGTTTACGCCCCAACAAGTTGACCGATTCGCGAATCAGTTACTTGACTGCGAATCACCTTATCGCTTAGTGTCACTGCTAACGTGAAGCGCCATATTTAATAGGTGCATGCGAGCAGTATTGGCAGGGCGAGCAGATGGGCCGTAATGGCCTGTCTTCTTGTGTCCCGCTGTGCCCAGGCTTTCTGAATTTCCATCTGACCCGCAACAATTTGCCACCCTTACTTTGCGCCGTTTGCATGCAAGCCTTTCCCTGCTTAGGGTGCGGTAAAAGCAATAGAGGTTCAGGTTTGACTGTAGTGAAGAGATCATTTTTCGGAGCGATCACGGCCGTCGCCATTTTGGGCTGGGGTCCAAGTTTCGCAGATCCGGATGCGGGATCATATCTCGCGGCGCGGCAGGCCCTGCAGGCGAACGATTTTGCCGAGGCGTCGCGGCGTTTGTCACGCGCGTTGATTTCTGATCCCGCTGAACCAGCACTGCTTGAGAATGCAATGACCGCCTATATCGCCTTGGGCGATATCGCGCGGGCGCTGCCGATCGCGGAAACTATCGCGGCACGCGGGTACGAGAGCCAGGTTGCCAACCTGACCTTGATGATGTCCAAAGCCAAAGCGGGCGATTGGCAGGGTATTCTCGACACGCTCGCAGCAGGCCGCTCTGTCGGGCCGCTGGTGGATGGTCTGGCCAAGGGCTGGGCCTATCTGGGCGAGGGCGACATGACCGGCGCTACTGCCAGCTTTGATGAAGTGATCGCGGCTGAGGGCATGATGATCTACGGGCTGACGCACAAAGCCTATGCGCTGGCCTCTGTGGGCGATTTCGAAGGCGCCGATGCCATCTTCTCGGGGCAGGTCCCGGGGGGAATGCGTTACAGCCGCCAGAGTGCCATCGCCCACGCGCAAATCCTGAGCCAGTTGGGACGCAACGGCGATGCGCTGGCCATCATCGACGGTGTCTTTGGTGATCAGCTTGATCCCGGCATTGCCGATCTGCGTGCCAGGATCGTCGCGGACGAAGCTGTGGCCTACACAGCCGTGCGCACACCTGCGCAAGGGCTCGGCGATCTCTGCCATGTTATTGCGGGGATCGTGCAGGAAGACGCACCGGCACCATTCACGCTGATGTATGCCCGTGCGGCAAGCCACCTTTGGCCCGAAAACACGGCTGCGGTTCTCATGACTGCGCGGTTGCTTGAAGAACTTGAACAATATGACCTTGCCAATACCGCTTTTGCATCTGTTGCGCGCGACGATCCCTCTTTTTCCGCCGCCGAACTGGGCCGGGCCGAGGTGCTGCGTGCCGCTGGCAGGCAGGATGCGGCGATCGAAGTGCTTGAGGCCCTGACGCGTAGTCACCCCGCATTGCCCGAAGTCTACGCCACCAAGGGCGATACCTTGCGGCAGGCAGAGCGTTATGATGAGGCAATCGCCGCTTACTCCACCGCACTGGATCTCTATGACGAAGGCCAGAATCCGCGCTGGTTCGTATACTATACAAGGGGCATTTCCTATCACCGCTTGGATGAATGGCCGGATGCCGAGGCAGATTTCCGCGCGGCCCTGGCGTTGCGTCCAGATCATCCGCAGGTCCTGAACTACCTTGGGTATTCGCTGGTCGAACGCGGCGAAAAGCTGGATGAAGCGCTGGAGATGATTGAAACAGCGGCTGCAGCGCGGCCCGATAACGGCGCCATCGTGGACAGTCTGGGATGGGTCTATTTCCAATTGGGCCGCTACGAAGAGGCGGTTTTTCATCTTGAACGGGCCGCCTCACTCGAGCCGGTCGATCCTGTGATCAACGATCATCTGGGGGATGCGTTCTGGGCCGTTGGCCGCGAGACCGAAGCGCGGTTCCAGTGGCATCGCGCCCTCTCGTTCGATCCTGAGGCCGACGAGGCCTTGCGTATCCGTGACAAGTTAGAGCGTGGGTTAGATCTGGTTTTGGTCGATGAGGGGCGTGCCCCCATTCGGGTTGCCAGTGGCGACGATTAAGGCCAGCGCCCCCGCCAAGGTCAATCTGACCCTGCATGTCACCGGACAGCGGGACGATGGCTATCATCTGCTGGACAGTCTGGTCGTGTTTGCTGGCGTTGCAGATCAGCTCAGCGCGACGATTGCTTCCGATCTGCGCATTTCGGTGACCGGCCCGTTCTCGATCGGTGTGCCCACAGACCATACCAATCTGATGATGCGCGCCGCCGAGGTGCTGCGCGCAGCGCGGGGCGTCACAAAAGGGGCCTCTCTGACCTTGGAAAAACATCTGCCCCACGCGGCAGGTATCGGCAGCGGGTCTTCGGATGCCGCGACGACGCTGGCCATGTTGGCAGAGCTTTGGGGCGTCGCGCCACTTCCCGCGATGACGCCCGAGGTCGTGGCGCTTGGCGCGGATGTGCCTGTTTGCGTGTCATCACCACACCCTTTGCGGATGTCCGGGATTGGCGATGTGCTGTCACCGGTCGCGGAACTGCCATCCTGTGCGCTTGTCTTGGTGCGCCCTCCCGTCGAGGTGCCGACGGGTCCGGTGTTTCAGGGCCTTGCAACCAAGCAGGGCAGCCCGATGATGCCACTGCCCGCCGCACTCGACTATGACGGCTTTGTCCGCTGGCTCTTGGCGCAGCGCAATGACCTGCAAGCCCCCGCCGAAACCATCGCCCCCCAGATCAGCGAGGCGATTGCCAAGCTCCGGTCACTTCCTGCGGTATCTGTCGCGGGCATGTCGGGGTCAGGGGCTACGTGTTTTGGACTGGTCAAAGATATGGCCACCGCGCGTCAGGTGGCGCGCATCGTTCAGGTGGCCAAGATGGATTGGTGGGTTGCACCCGCCGAGCTGCTTTAGGCAGGCAAACCGCTTTGTGTCAGGCGTTGTGACGTAGAAAGGTTACCCACGTGTCGCCATAGCGCCGCTGATCCAGTGTAGTGAACCCCTGCGGTGCAATCTGCGCGCGGCTTTCCTCCCAGACGATCAGCGCATCAGGGGCAAGCCACCCTGCGGCCTTTGCCGCGGCTAGCGCCTTGCCACCGAGGTTTTGATCATAGGGCGGATCAAGAAAGACCAGCGCACAGGGCGTGCCCTGTGGCAGTTTCGCCGTATCGGTGCCCAGTACCGTCGTATCGTCCTGCCTGCGCAGTTTGGTAATGTTCTCGCGGATCAGTTTCTGCGCCACGCGCCCGTTATCGACAAATGTGACATGTGCCGCTCCGCGTGACAGCGCCTCAAGCCCCAGCGCTCCGGTGCCCGCGAACAGATCAAGCACCTGTGCGCCGTTGATCGGATCACCGAACCGTCCGCCTTGCAGCACGTTGAACAGGCTTTCGCGCACACGGTCCGTGGTGGGGCGCAAATGCGCGGCCGCATCGCCCTGGCCGACAGAGGCCAAGCCCGTGCCCCGATGGGTGCCGCCGATGATCCTCACGGTTTCAGCAAGGCTTTCATGTCGGTTGCGGGATCAGTGATTAGTGCCGGATCAGGGCTGCGCCCTGCTTCGATCAAACGCTTGCCGATCATATAGTTGCGCGGATCGTTCATGGCATCGACCGCCAGCAATGTATCGCCGTTGTAATACCAGTGCGATTGCACACCGGGCGCGTCGCCCTTGCGGACATAAACATCCGTATAGCCCAAATTCAGCCCTGCGATCTGCAGTTTGCAGTCATATTGATCAGACCAGAACCATGGCTTTGGCACATAAGGTTCATCGCCGCCCGCGATATTCACCGCGACAACCTCGGCCTGATCAATTGCGTTTCCGACGCTTTCAAGCCGGATGGTCTGGCCGTGAAACAGGCATGAGGCACAGTCACCGGCAGCCCAGACATGCGGATCGGACGTGCGCCCGTGACTGTCAGTCGTGATGCCGTTGCCCACATCAAGCCCTGCACTTTCGGCCAGAATACTCGCGGGGTTAATCCCGACGCCGACGACCGCAAAATCAATCTCCAGCGTTGAGCCATCGGTCAGCATTGCACCGGTCACATGATCCTCGCCCAACAATCGCTCAAGCCCCACGCCCTCACGAATATCAACGCCGTGGATTTGGTGCAGGGCGCGAAAGTAGTCGGACGTTGCAGGGGCCGCGACCCGCTGCAAGATCCGGTCCGCCATTTCCACCAGCGTTACCTGTAGCCCCAGCTTTGACGCCACCGCCGCCGCTTCAAGCCCGATATACCCGCCGCCGATGATCAGCACCCGCTTGCCTGCTGTGAACGCAGGGGCCATTGCATCGGCATCGCTCAGATCGCGCACGGCAAAAACGCCGTCCAGCATGCCGCCGATGGCTGCGGGCAGGGTGCGCGGATGTGCGCCGGTGGTCAGGGCAAGTTCATCATAGGACAGATGTGTATCGTCACTCAGCCGGATCGTTTTTGCCACGCGATCAATCGCGGTCACGCGGGTATCGAGACGCAGATTGATCCTGTGCTCTTCATAAAAGGCCACAGGCCGCAGATAGAGCCGTTCTTCGGCCATTTCGCCGAGCAAATAGGCCTTGGACAGCGGCGGGCGCTGATAGGGCGGCACTTTTTCGGCACCAATCAGCGTGATCTCCCCCTCAAATCCGACCATGCGCAGTTTCGCGGCCAGCGATGCGCCTGCCTGTCCTGCTCCGACGATAACAACGTGCGTCATGGGGGTTCACCTCTTCTTGTGACTGGCTGTTGGCTTTTCGCACTCTATATGAGATTTCAACGGAGAAACAATTCTGAACAAAGGCGAGAGTTATGACAATCAAGACAGGTGATACGCTGCCAGACGCCACGTTGCTGGTGATGGGCGATGAAGGCCCACAGCAGGTACAGCTTTCCGACAAGGTGAACGGGCGCAAAGTTGTGATCTTTGGTTTGCCCGGGGCCTATACAGGCACTTGCACAACCGCGCACGTGCCCAGCTTTATGGTGACCTATGATGCGTTCATGGACAAAGGTGTGGATGAAATCATCTGCGTGTCCGTAAACGATCCCTTCGTGATGAAAGCATGGGGCGACAGCACCCGCGCAATCGAAACCGGCATCACGATGCTGGCTGACGCGGAAAGTGCATTTACCAAAGCCATCGGCATGAACTTCAGCGCGGGCCCCGTCGGCTTCGTAGACCGCTCCAAGCGCTACGCGATGCTGGTTGAAGACGGCGTTGTGAAAATCCTCAACGAGGAAGAGGGCCCCGGCGTTTGTGAAATTTCTGCTGGCGAAACGCTCTTGGCGCAGTTGGACTAAGCGACACCGACACTGCCCGTTTCGGCGGGCAGTATCATTCTGCGTATCGGCGCAGCCCGTCACCACGACACCCCGCATGCAAAGGCCGATCCCGATGGAACCCCAACTGATCGCAATCGCGCTTATCGTGCCCTTCATACTGGTCTTTATCTACGCCGGCATCCATGAGTACCGTCGCTACAAGTCCGAAGGTCGCGCGAAATACGGGCTTGTCTACGACGAAGAAACCGGAACGACGCATGTCACAGGTATCGCCGAGGATGATGAGGGATACGATCCCAGTGATTTTGACCCCAGCGATCACAACGAACCAGAAACGACGACAGAGCGCGACGACCGGACGTAAAGCGCGGCAATCACACGTCGACTCTCGGCCTCTTATCCGTTCACTTGCATCACAGTACGTGTCGGGAACGGAATTTCGATGCCGCCTGCGTCCAGCGCCTCTTTTACCTTGCGCTTCATATCGGCCTGATAGGCAAAGTAATCGCCACTGGCACACCACACGCGCACCAGAAAATCGACCGAGAAATCGCCCAGATTGTTCACCTGGATAAACGGCGCAGGGTCGGTCTTTGACCGTGGGTCGGACATGATGGTTTCGCGGATTGTCTCTTCGGCCAGCTTCAGATCAGCCCCGTAAGCTACACCAAAGATCCACTCTGCACGGCGGGTGTCATAGCTGGAATAGTTCACGATGGTATTGCCCCAGACCTGGCTGTTGGGGATGATGATCTGCACGTTGCTCACCGCCGCCAGCTCTGTGTAGTTCAGCGTGATTTCCTTTACCGTGCCCATCTGGCCGTTCACCTCGACGAAATCGCCGATCCTGATGGGGCGGAAAAATACGATCATCACACCCGCAGCAACATTCGACAGCGTACCCTGCAAGGCCAGACCTATCGCAAGACCGGCGGCACCGATGACAGCGACAACGGATGTTGTCTGCACCCCGAACGTGTTGAGCACGAAAAGGAACGCAAAGCCAATGACAATATAGCGCGCCACATTGCCCAGAAAGTTGAACAGCGTCATGTCCAGATGCGCGTAAGACTGCCCCAGCCCGATCAGGCGCTTGCGCGCCCAACCGCCCAGCAAAAAGCCCACGAACAGGATCGCGACAACGGCCAGCACACTGCCGACGGCGGATGCCAGAAACTGGATCGTCAGCAGATCACCGATCGTATTGCCGTTCCAGATCACGGTGTTGAGTAGTTGCTCCACATTAGCCTCCGGCGAGTTGGTCCATTTTCGCGCCCAGTTTGGCGTCCAGCGCGCTTAGGCCATCTGCGTCATGTGTCGTCAAGGTCACCTTCACGGTTTTGTAAACATTGAACCATTCGGGGTGGTGGTTCAGCTTTTCCGCCCAGATCGCGGCGCGGGTCATGAAACCAAAGGCCTCGACAAAGTTGGCAAAGACGAATTCCTTGTGGATCGCATCCCCGCCTTCGGCCAGCGTCCAGCCGTTTTCCAGCAGCGGCGTGATGTGTTCTTCGTGCTCGGCGGCGGTCAGTTTGTCGGTCATTGGTGGTCCTCCATATTGGATTTGCGGAACGGGCCATAGCTGGTCAGCACCTCGATCTCGTGATCAATCGCTTCGCGCTCGGCCTCAAGATAGCGGGCAACGGCGTCTTTGAATCCTGCGTCGCCGAACCAGTGTAGCGAATGGGTGGCGACGGGCAGATACCCGCGTGCGAGTTTGTGTTCGCCCTGCGCGCCGGCCTCGACCTTGCCCAGTCCGTGTTCGATAGCATAGTCGATTGCACGATAGTAACAGACCTCGAAATGCAGGCAATCGTGGTGCTCGATACAGCCCCAGTAGCGCCCGTAAAGCGTGTCGCGCCCGATGAAGTTCAGCGCCCCTGCAACGGGCCGCCCGTCGCGCAGCGCCAGCACCATCAACATATCGTCGCGGAGCGTTTCCTGCGCGTAATCGAAAAACGCCCGCGTCAGATAAGGTGTGCCCCATTTGCGGTTGCCGGTGTCCTGATAGAACACCCAGAACGCATCCCAATGTTCGGGCTTGATCTGGTCGCCCGTCAGCGAGACGACCTCGCCGCCGAAATCATTGGCCGTCTTGCGTTCCTTGCGCATGTTCTTGCGCTTGCGACTGGAAAGCGAGCCAAGGAAGGCGTCGAAATCGGCATAGCCATCGTTTACCCAATGAAACTGCTGTCCGATACGCGCCAGAAGGCCAATCTCTGCGCCGCCAATCGCTTCGGCCTCGGTGCAGAATGTGGCGTGGACTGATGATAGTTCGTTATCGGTGGCAATCTGCACCGCCCCTTGGATCAGCGCCGACATGCCCGCGGCCTCAAACCCCGGTTTGGTCAGAAACCGCCGCCCTGTGGCCGGCGTGAACGGCACGGCGATTTGCAGTTTCGGGTAGTAGCGCCCGCCTGCGTTTTCATAGGCATGGGCCCAGTTGTGATCGAAGATATACTCGCCCTGGCTGTGCCCTTTGGCATAAAGCGGGGCGACCGCGATCATGACGTCACCCTGTTTCGCGGTCAGATACCGTGGCTGCCAGCCCGTGCCGGGGCCAACCGATCCGCTGTCCTCCAACGCCTTCAGAAAACGATGCGTCGTGAACGGATCATCGGGGCGGCCATCTGCTGCCTCGGGGCAGGCGCAGGAATCCCACTCGGTCGCGTCAATCGCGTTGATGGTCGGGTGCGCGGTGATCTCGATGGGTGCGTCGCTCATAGGGTGCAACTTGTGTGCATCGGGTGCGGCGTCAAGCCAAGTAACCCTCGAATGTCACATTATCCACGATCCGGCGCGCCTTTGCTTCAGCCTCGGGAGAGCGGATTGTCCACGTGAAGATATGTGCGCCTTGGGCTTTGAGTTCGGCCACGCGCGGGCGGTCAAGATCGGTGGATTCGTGGCTGATAAAACAGGCGCCAACGCGGTCGTAGTCGGGGATTTCGCGCAGGACATCGCGGACGGGCTCGGGAACCTCGGGCCAGAAGACCGTCTCATAGCTGGACGTCGTTATTCCGCGCGGGATGTGGGGCGCATATTGCGCGCAAGCGGCCACAGAATGGGGGTTGAAAGACATGAGCGCCACATCACCGGTGTAGTCGGCAAGTGCGTCACAGACGGCTTTTTCGAGCCGCCCGACATCGGGGCCCATCGCGCCGTCCTGATCCTTGATCTCGATCAGCAGCGGCACTTTGCCACCCACCAAGTCCAGCACGGCCTTTAGCGACGGAATGGTGCCGCCATCATCAGTGAGCGGGATCTCCTCCAGCGCAGCACGCGTGCGATCCCGCACCGGCCCCGTTTCTGCTGTCAATCTATCCAGCGCATCATCATGGAATACCATTGCATGACCGTCGCTGGTCAACTGGATATCCATTTCAATCCCGTATCCGGCTTCGATTGCCGCCTGAATGGATTTCAGGCTGTTTTCCACCCGCCCCGCCTTGCGGTCATGCAAGGCGCGGTGGGTGATGGGGCGGGCAAAGAAAGACGCAGGCAGTGTCATTTGATCTGGAAGATCGCTTCGATTTCGACTGCCACACCGAACGGCAGGCTGGCCGCGCTGACCGCTGATCGTGCGTGGCGTCCCTTGTCGCCCAAGGCGGCGACCAAAAAGTCGGACGCGCCGTTGATCACTTTGGGTTGGTCGCCAAAATCTGCGGTCGAATTCACGAAACCTGTCAGTTTCACAAGACGGGCCAACCGGTCGATATCGCCACCACAGGCGGCCTTGAGTTGTGCCAGCAGGCTGATCGCGCAGGTTTTGGCCGCCTCGGCGCCGGCCTCGGCCTCCATATCGGCGCCAAGTTTGCCTTTGATCATCCCATCGGCATTGGCCGAAATCTGGCCTGATACATATACGATGTCGCCAGCGACAACATAGGGAACATAGTTGGCGGCGGGGGCTGGGGCATCAGGCAAGGTCACGCCCAATTCGGCAAGTTTGGATTCGATTACACTCATGGTCGTTCTCCTGTCATTTGCGCGCACGCTAGCGGGCAAACCCGCAGGGTGCAATCGTCACTCTGGGCTGTTATGGGCGAAACCGAAGTGTCGCTTTTCTGCACAGCGTTGTGCGTCTTGTTGCCCGTCGGTCGCGATCAAAGATTGAAACAGCAGGCGGAATTGCGCAAAGCTATAGGCCTGATGCGATCACGTTTTGCGAATCTATCCTTTGGACTGGCGTTTTTGCCTGCCGCCCTTTGGGCCAGCCCCTATGACGGCGTCTATAAACAGACGGCGAATGCGGAATGTGCGCTGGTCGGTGTTGATGGCGGATCGCTCAAGATCGAAGAAAACATTTTCTACGGGGTCGAGGTCGAGTGTCATATGCTGAACCCTGTCGAGGTCGAGGATATGAACGCCACGATCTATGACATGCACTGCTCTGGCGAGGCCGAAACATGGACCGAGCGTGCGATGCTGATGCCCGATGCGCAAGGCACCGGGCTTTACATGATCTGGAGCGGATATGCGTTCCGCTATGACCGGTGTGAAGCCCCCGACCGCTAGTTCGTTCCCGTCAGGATGCTGTCGAGCAGGTTCAGGATATCCTGCGCCGGTGCCTCGCCGCCCTGGCTTTCAAGTACACCTGTTGCAAAGGGGCGTTCCGGGATGCTCATTGGCAGGGGTGTGGGTTGCTGGCCGCTCAGGACCCGCAGCATCGTTTCACGCCAGATTGTTGCGGGCAGGCCGCCCCCCGTTACGCCGGTCAGACGCCGGTTGTCATCGTAACCCATCCAGACGCCGGTGACGTAATCGCCGGTGAAACCGATGAACCATGCGTCACGTGACCCTTGCGTCGTGCCTGTCTTGGCCGCGATCTGCCAGCCGTCGATGCGCGCACGTGTCCCGGTGCCTTCCTCGACAACCTTGGTCATCATCCATGTCAGTTGGCGCGCGGCCTCTTGGCGGATGATGCGTTCGCCGATGCCTACGTCCTGCGCATCCATCAACGGTGTGTCATCGCCCATAAAGCGCAGTTCTGTCAGGCCATAAGGTGTCACAGCCGAACCGCCATTGAGAATACCCGCAAACGCACCAGTCATATCCAGCAGCGTGCTTTCCGACACGCCGAGCGCCAGCGCGGGACCCGCAGCCAGATCGCCTTCGATCCCGAAACCGGCGGCAACATTGCGCACCAGTTCGCGGCCGACTTCTTCGGACACGACAATCGCGGGAATGTTGCGGCTGGTGGCCAGCGCATCCACCATCGACACAGGCCCCACAAATTCGCGGTCATAGTTCTCGGGGCACCATTGGGGTGAACCGCGTCTTTGCCAGCAGGTCGGCGCATCGTCGATCATACCATAGGGCGACATCCCGAGATCGAGTGCGGCAGCATAGATAAAGGGCTTGAACGCTGATCCGGTCTGCCGCAGTGCCTGCGTTGCGCGGTTAAACGCCCCTGTCGCGCTGATGTTGCGGCCGCCTACCATGGCGCGCACGGCGCCATCGGCAGACATCACCACAATCGCGGCCTGCGCTTCTGACCCTTCGCGCACTTCGTTCTCAAAGACCTGCAAAAGCGCTTGTTCCGCGGCGGTTTGAATGCGCTGGTCCAGCGTCGTGCGGATAATGACGTCTTCTGTTGTATTGCGGGTAAAGAACTCGGGTCCGCTATCCATCACCCAGTCGGCAAAGAACCCGCCAGAGCGGGCGCGGGCCGCGTCAGAAAGGGTTGCCGGGTTCAGGCGGGCATCGCGGGCCTGTTCCGGCGTCAGATAGGCCTGCGCTTCCATCAACCCGACAACGACAGACGCGCGATCCTGAGCGCGTTGCAGGTTGCGGGTGGGGGCGTTCGCCGAAGGCGCAGTCAGCAATCCGGCCAACATCGCGGCCTGTGCGGGGTTTACCTCGGCGGCAGAAATCCCGAAATAGCGCTGGGCTGCGGCCTCGAACCCGCGGCTGCCCGCACCCAGATAGGCACGGTTCAGATAGATGGTGAGGATTTCTTCCTTGGTGTATTTGATTTCCATCCCGATGGCATAGACAGCTTCCTTGATCTTGCGCCGCAGCGTGGTGCGCCGACAATCAGCCTCATATGCGGCCTCGCTGTCCCATTCACTGGGCACAAAAGGTTGACCGTAGCAAAGCAGCTTTGCGGTTTGCTGTGTGATAGAGGACCCGCCTGCCCCGGACAGGGGATTACCGCCACTGCGATAGTTGCGCACCATTGCGGCAGTGGTTGCATAGAAGTCGATGCCGATATGATAGAAGGCAAAAAAGCGCTTGTCTTCCGTGGCGATGACGGCATTGCGCAGGTGGGGCGATACTGTTCCAGCCTCCACCATCCCGCCAAACTGGTCGCCGCGCCACGCGAAAACGCTGCCTGACACATCGGTCATCGTGACAGATCCGCGCGTGCGCCCGTCGATCAGCTCTGAAGCATCCGGCAGTTGCGACGCGAAATAAAGCGAGAATCCCCCGATGATCAGACCTGTCACAAGGCCTACACGCCATGACAGCGCCCAGATCAGACGGATCATCCAGCGAAACGGAGCAAGGATCCAGCCGATCACGCCGCGCGGCTTGGCCCTTTTGGGCGCAGCCTTGCGCCGGGCTGCCGGTTTTGCGGGCTTCTTGCTCTGCCCTGTCGCCTTCTTGGCCGCAGGTTTCGCTGTATAGCGTTTGTCGGCCACCAAAGGGGTGCGCTTTTTGCCGTTTCCACTCATGATCCGCTCGATTGACTGCTTTGGGTCTGATTTTTGCCGACTATAGCCTGCGCGCTTGAGAATGTAGAGCACGGATGAGTCGGTGTGTGAGCCTTTTTATGCCGCCTAAAAATTAGGCGAAGCTCTTGCTTTGTGCAAAAAATGTGCAAACTGGTGCGTTAACCCCCTGTTCAGCAGTGCGCGAAATCTTGTCGCTGGGGTAATCGCGGGCTCTTTGTTCCCCTGCAAGCGGGCGCTGCCGAAACGAGGGCCTGCATTATTATTTGCAAGGGGAAGAACGTGAAACTCATCATTGCAACAATCAAACCGTTCAAGCTCGAGGAGGTCCGCGAGGCGCTGACCACCGTTGGCGTGCGCGGCATGATGGTGTCTGAAATCAAGGGCTTTGGCTCTCAGTCCGGTCACACCGAGATCTATCGCGGCGCGGAATACGCCGTGAACTTCGTGCCAAAGGTCAAGCTCGAGATTGTCGTGCAGGACAGCATGGCCGAGCAGGTCGTGTCCACTATCGCAACCACTGCCAAGACCGAGAAGATCGGCGACGGCAAGATCTTCGTACTCGACGTTGAAAGTGCGCTGCGCGTGCGGACCGGCGAGACCAATGATGACGCGCTTTGATCGCGGAACGAGGGACAAAACTATGAAAATCACTAAATATCTATCGATTGGGGCGGCACTGATGCTGCTCCCGACAATCGGTTTCGCGCAAGAGGCGACAGAAGCCGCCGAAGCTGCTGCACCGACATTCGACGAAATCGGCCCGTACATCATGACCACATTGCTGTTCCTTGTGGGCGGCTTTCTGGTGTTCTGGATGGCAGCGGGCTTTGCCATGCTGGAAGCAGGGCTGGTGCGTTCCAAGAACGTGGCAATGCAACTGACAAAGAACATCGCACTCTTCTCGATCGCAGCCATCATGTACTGGCTGGTGGGTTTCAACCTGATGTATCCGGGCGACTTCAACGGCTACTTCGCGCTGAACTTTGTACCAACCGTGCTAGAGCCAGTCGGTCTTTCCGCGTCTGATGCCGCACTGGATTACGCATCTGTTGCATCCGACTTCTTCTTCCAGTTGATGTTTGTTGCGGCGACTGCGTCGATCGTATCGGGTGCACTGGCCGAGCGTATCAAGCTGTGGCCATTCCTGATCTTCGTCGTGATCCTGACAGGCCTGATGTACCCGATTTCAGGTTCCTGGCAGTGGGGCGGCGGCTGGTTGTCCGAACTTGGCTTCTCTGACTTCGCCGGTTCCACAATCGTACACTCTGTCGGCGGCTGGGCTGCTCTGGCTGGTGCGTTGATCCTTGGCCCACGCTTGGGCAAGTACAAGGACGGCAAAACCGTGCCAATGCCGGGTTCGAACCTTGCCCTCGCAACACTGGGTACATTCATCCTTTGGCTGGGTTGGTTCGGCTTTAACGGTGGTTCGCAGCTGGCTGCGGGTACTGTTGGCGACATCACAGACGTTGGCCGTATCTTTGCAAACACCAACATGGCAGCGTCTGCCGGTGCGGTGACTGCGCTGATCATGACACAGATCCTGTACAAAAAAGTCGACCTGACGATGGTTTTGAACGGCGCGCTTGCCGGTCTGGTCTCCATCACAGCCGAGCCTCTGGCGCCATCACTCTTCGGTGCGCTTCTGACAGGTGCTGTTGGTGGTGTGATCGTGGTCTTCACTGTGCCATTGCTCGACAAGTTCAAGATTGATGATGTTGTCGGCGCGATCCCTGTCCACCTTTTCGCAGGTATCTGGGGTACACTGGCTGTTGCCTTCTACACAGGCAACTGGGGTGCGCAGATTACCGGTATCATCGCTTACGGTGTCTTTACCTTCGTGATCTCTCTGGTGGTATGGACCATCCTCAAAGGGGTCATGGGTATCCGTGTCACCGAAGAGTCCGAGATCAACGGTTTGGACATGTCGGAACTGGGTATGGAAGCCTATCCCGACTTCTCAAAGGGCTAATGTCATCCCATTAACTTTCGATAGCCCGGGCGTTCGCGTCCGGGCTTTTTTATTGGGGGTGGTGGATATTCTATCCACCTTACGAACATGTCCGTCATTTCTTCGGCAATTGGCCTGTTTTTCACAAGAATTTGCCGCCATGCCGCAGCTGAACGTCAAATTCAGCGATGCAATTGCGCAGTGATGCGCGATATCTTCCACTCAACGCGAAACCTCAGTCATCCGGAGCCTTTCCATGATCCAGACCCCTTATCTTTTGTTCCTCGGCGATGCCCCCGATCAACTGGCTGCGAAAGTGGCCCAAGGGATCAAGGACTGGCGTCCAGAGAACGCGCTTGGCCAATTCCGGATGCCCGGATGCGGGGCTGACCTCGGGATCCCCGATATGACACTGGAAGAGGCGCATGCTGCAGGTGTCAAAACCTTGGTGATCGGTGTGGCAAACCGCGGTGGTTATATTTCCAAGGCGTGGAAAGAGGTTCTTGTGACCGCCCTGCGGATGGGTTTCGATATTGCGTCGGGCCTGCATAACCTGCTGCGTGATGAAGACGAACTGATGTCCGCGGCCCGTGTGAGTGGCCGGACGCTCTTTGATGTGCGTATTCCGTCGGTCGCCTATCCGATCGCGAACGGCAAAAAGCGCACAGGCAAACGCTGCCTTGCGATTGGCACGGATTGTTCGGTCGGTAAGATGTATACCGGCCTTGCGATGGACGCCGAGATGCAAAAGCGCGGCATGAAATCCACCTTCCGCCCCACAGGGCAGACCGGCATCCTGATCACTGGCGGGGGCGTGCCGCTGGATGCGGTGATTGCTGATTTCATGGCGGGTGCTGTGGAATACCTGACCCCTGACAATGATCCCGATCACTGGGACCACATCGAAGGGCAGGGCAGCCTGTTCCATGTCTCATACTCAGGTGTGACAATGGCCCTGATCCATGGCGGCCAGCCCGATGCCCTGGTGCTTGCCCACGAACCCACCCGCACCCACATGCGCGGGTTGCCGGATTATGCCTTGCCCAGCCTCGAGACCCTGCGTGATACCGCGCTGCCCATCGCGCGGGTGGCAAACCCCGCCTGCCAGATTGTGGGCGTGTCGATTAACACCCAGCATCTGTCCGAGGATGAGGCGCTGTCCTATATGGCCGAGGTCGAAAAGCGCATGGGCCTGCCCACCGTCGACACCTACAGGCAGGGGGCTGCCCGTTTGGTGGACGCACTGGCAGAACTTTGATGCCTCCGGCGGGAGTATTTTTGGCAAGATGATGAGGGTATCATGAAAGTCAGCGTGACACGCGATGTGTTCCAACTGGCCGAGGTCTTTACGATCAGTCGCGGGTCACGGACCGAGGCACAGGTCCTGACCGTTACCGTTGAAGGTGATGGCGCGCGCGGTATGGGGGAATGTGTGCCTTATGCGCGCTACGACGAAACGCTGGAGAGTGTGACGGCGCAGATTGCGGGTTTCACGGGTGCGTGGCCCGATTTGCCCGACGCCTTGCCTGCGGGGGCCGCGCGCAACGCGCTTGATTGCGCGTTCTGGGATCATGCGGCCAAGCGCGCAGGCAAACGTGTCTGGGACCTGTTGGGTGTGCCCGTGCCAAGCCCGGAGATAACGGCCTATACCCTTTCGCTTGACACGCCCGCGGCGATGGAACGGCAAGCCGTCAAACACGCGGCCCGTCCCTTGCTCAAGATCAAGCTTGGCACGCCTGACGATATGGCGCGTCTTGAAGCGGTCCGCCGGGGGGCGCCGGATGCAGATATTAGCGTTGACGCGAACGAGGGCTGGACCGCGGAGGTCTATGCCGATCTCGCGCCGCATCTGATCCGCCTTGGCGTGAAGATGGTGGAACAACCGCTGCCTGCAGGTCAGGACGACATGCTGGCCGAAATTGGGCGCCCTCT
>NZ_DASYOK010000125.1:0-6949 GCF_036007805.1 Yoonia sp. | reverse complement strand
AGTTGCGCAATCGGGCGGCCGCCGTCGCCCATGTAATTCTCGGCATGGATTTCCAGCCATCCAAGCGGGCCGGGCTGCTCCATGATGTTGGTGTAGTGCTGGGCCTTGTAGCCCACGCCGGGACGTGCAGGCAGGGTGGGGGTTTGTGTGGCGTCGAACATGGCAAGGCACCTTTGGGCAGAGGAAACGTAAGGTGGATCAAGATCCACCTTACGCGTTGGTCCGTTTATGCAGGCAGATCGCGGTCAAGCTCTTCAAGCGAACCCATACGCTCGGTTCCGTCGGCCATCGTGGGCAGTTCCATCGTTTCGCAGGTGCCAGCCGGGACCAGTGTCCAAGCATTGCCTTGGTAGTCAACGGTGGATGTGCCCGCACATGTCGTGCCAGGACCGGCAGCGCAGTCGTTTTCACCGGCCAGAGAAACGCCGAAGCATTTTACGTTTTCCTGGGCGGCAGCTGTTGTTGCAAGGCCTGCAACAGCGGTGGCAACAGCGCTCGCGAGAAAGAGTGTTTTGGTCGTGTTGGACATGAAAAAATCTCCTTTGGTTGGGTCAGCAATAATCTCTCGCCAGTGTTCGGCGATGACCAAACCCTAGCGGCCAATCGCGCCTGCGCGCTATTCACAGGGCTGTGCATCGCGCCCGCGTGAGGTGACGTGAGCCTGTTTTGCCTGCGACAGCCTGCCGCATCTGTAATTTCCCATAAAAAACAAAGAACCCGCCGATTGGGGCATCGGCGGGTTTGTTACAGGTTCCAGTGCCGGAATGTTACAGAAGGTCTGGAGGCGTGGCCGCTTTACCCAGTTCTGCAACAATCTCGGTCAGAGATGTTACAGAAGTTTTGTTCTCGCCCAGCCGCCGCGCGGTGACTGTGCGCTCTTCGACTTCACGCGCGCCAAGTGCCAGAATGACCGGCACCTTGCCGACCGAGTGTTCACGAACCTTGAAGTTGATCTTCTCGTTGCGCAGATCCGCCTCGGCGCGCACGCCTGCGGCCTTGAGGGCGGCCACGACTTCAAGCGCATAGTCATCGGCATCAGAGACAATCGTGGCCACAACCACCTGACGCGGGGCCAGCCAGAAGGGCAGTTTGCCCGCGTGTTCTTCGATCAGGATGCCGATGAAACGCTCGAACGATCCCAGCGTCGCGCGGTGCAGCATGACAGGGCGGTGCTTGGCACCGTCTTCGCCGATGTAGGTCGCATCCAGCCGCTCGGGCAGCACAAAGTCCACCTGATGGGTGCCGCATTGCCAGTCACGGCCAATCGCATCGGTCAGGACAAATTCCAGCTTTGGCCCGTAAAAGGCACCTTCACCAGGGTTCAGTTCCGGCTCGATCCCCGCTGCACGGGTGGCGGCCAGAAGTGCTGCTTCGGCCTTGTCCCAGACCTCATCCGACCCGGCGCGCTTTTCGGGCCGGTCCGAGAACTTGACCTTGAAGTTTTCGAACCCGAGATCTTTGTAGATCTCACTCAGGAAGCGGATGAACTCTGCCGTTTCCTCTTCAATCTGGCTCTCGCGGCAGAAAATATGGCCATCATCCTGTGTAAAGCCGCGCACCCGCATGATCCCATGAAGCGCACCGGACGGTTCATAGCGGTTGCAGGACCCAAATTCGGCCATGCGCAGCGGCAGATCACGATAGGATTTCAGGCCTTGGTTGAAAATCTGCACGTGACAGGGGCAGTTCATCGGCTTGAGCGCATTGACCGCCTTTTCACGGGCGTGTTCCTCGTCGACTTCGACAATAAACATATGGTCCTGATATTTTTCCCAGTGACCCGAGGCTTCCCAAAGCTTGCGGTCCACGACCTGAGGGGTGTTCACCTCGACATATCCGCCCTTGCGTTGCTGGCGGCGCATATAGTCCTGCAGTTCTGTATAGACAGTCCAGCCGTTCGGGTGCCAGAAGACCTGACCCGGTGCCTCTTCCTGCATATGGAAAAGGTCCATTTCGCGCCCCAGCTTGCGGTGGTCGCGCTTGGCGGCCTCCTCCAGCATATGCAGATGCGCCTTGAGCCCCTCTTTATTGGTGAAGGCACAGCCATAGATCCGCTGCAGCATCGCGCGGTCGCTGTCGCCGCGCCAATAGGCCCCGGCAATTGACATCAGCTTGAAGCCATCGGCGGGCACCTGGCCTGTGTTCTGCAAATGCGGCCCACGGCACAGGTCCTGCCACTCGCCGTGCCAGTACATCCGCAGTGGCTCATCGCCGGGGATACTCTCGATCAACTCGACCTTATAAGGCTCGCCACGGTCCTTATAATACTGGATCGCGACATCACGCTCCCAGATCTCGGTGCGGACCTCATCACGCTTGTTGATGATCTCTTTCATCTTCTTTTCGATGGCGCCAAGATCTTCGGGCGTGAAGGGCTCTTTGCGGTCAAAGTCGTAGTACCAGCCGTCCTTGATCACAGGGCCGATGGTGACCTGTGTTTCAGGCCAGATTTCCTGCACGGCGCGCGCCATGATGTGCGCCAGATCGTGGCGGACCAGTTCCAGCGCGGGGGCTTCGTCTTTCATGGTGTTGATGGCAATGCTGCTGTCGGCCTCAATCGGCCACTGCAAATCCCAGTGCTGGTCGTTCACCGTCGCACTGATCGCCTTTTTGCGCAGGCTGGAGGAAATATCAGCGGCCACGTCGGCGGCTGTGACGCCTGCCTCGTAAGAGCGGCTGTTACCATCGGGGAATGTCAGGGAAATCTGTGCCATCTTGGGGCAAGCTCCTCGTCTGTTTGGCGCCTACAAAACGCCCGGTTGCGGGTTATGTGTGCGCGCTTCATGGCGTTGCGATGCGCAGAGGTCAAGCGCTTTGCGTTTGCCTCATGATTTGTATGCAGAGATATACGTTGACTGCGACACATATGACGTTAAACACGACATGAGTTTCCGATCCGAAACCTAGATGTTGGGGTACGTCCATGCCAAGCTACAATCGCACGTTTGATCTGAGCATTCGCGATGTCGACATGATCGAAGAGGCGCTGCGCGCCCGTGGTCGTGAATTGTCCCGCATGCGTCTGGCCCTGACAGAAGAGAATCCGGCACATCTGGAATCGATCCGCGTGATTGAGCAAGACCAGCGTGAGAACGAAGAACTGCTGGGCCGTTTGCACGACCAGAAGATCTTTTATCGTCCCAAAAAAGCGGTCTATATCGGCGGTTAAGCCAAACCGCTAAAGGCAGTCTGCGTGAAATCCGTGCGCGGCGCGCTATGTCGTTGGGCCGGAGAGCGCAATGACACAGACACTATCTCGAAAACTATTTGCCACGCTAACGAACGGGTCCAGCGACGACACGGACCTGCCTGAAGCTGCGGCCAAGGCCGAGCCGGGCAGTTTTCTGCGCCATATTCTCTCGCTGAGTGCGTCCAAGATTGCGGATGGCCTGATTGACCCGAAACTGGTGTTGAGTTGGCTTTTGACCAACCTTGGTGCTGGTGCGTTCTGGGTTGGTTTGCTTGTGCCCGTGCGGGAAGCGGGCGCGCTTTTGCCGCAACTCTGGACGGCGCCGATAATCGCGCGCCACAAAATCCGCAAATGGTTCTGGGCCGGTGGCGCATTTGTGCAAGGCATCGCTGCTGCGCTGATCGTTCTGGCGGCGCTGACTTTGGAGGGGGCTGCGGCAGGGGCGTCCATTGTAGGCCTCTTGGCGCTGCTGGCTCTAGCGCGCTCGGTTTGTTCGGCCAGCTACAAGGATGTGCTGGGCAAGACCGTCGCAAAATCACGCCGTGGTACGGCAACCGGTTTTGCCAGCTCTGCCGCTGCCGTCGGCGTAATCCTTTTCGCGTTGATTTTGGTATCAGGCGTTGGTGGACGCTACACATTGGTGATCGGGGCGATCAGTCTCGCGGCCTGTCTTTGGGTCGGCGCGGCGGTGCTGTTTGCGACGCTGCGGGAAGTGCCGCTGGAAGGTGAAGGTACTGATGCTGTCGCACAGTTTTCGCTGTTGCGCGAGGACCCGCAGTTGGCGCGCTTTATCATCCTGCGCAGCCTGCTTGTCGGAACAGCGCTTGCGCCGCCCTATCTGGTGATGCTGCAACCCGATAGCGCGCTGGGCCAGCTGGGCATATTGGTGCTGGCGTCGGCGGTGGCGTCTTTGCTGTCGTCCTATGTCTGGGGGCGGTTGTCGGATCGTTCGTCTGCAACGGTGCTGCGCCTTGCCGGACTAGCGGGAGGCGGCATGCTGGCGCTTGTTGTTGTACTTGATCTCATTGGCGTCAGCACGGTGACAGGTGTGATTCCTGTGCTGCTTTTTGGTGTCATGATCGCGCATAACGGTGTGCGTCAGGGGCGCTCGACCCATCTGGTGGATATGGCTGATCCAGCCGTCAGGGCCAGCTATACAGCGGTGTCCAATACAATCGTCGGTGTCGTGCTTTTGACGGCAGGTGCGCTTTTTGCAGCCCTTGCAGCTTTCAGCGTGCCCTTGGTGATTGGCCTTTTTGCGGCGATGTGTTTTCTTGCAGCCCTGATCTCAACCGGCTTGAAAGACGTGCAAAATGCCTGATGAACTTGTCACACCGCAGGGGCGCCGGATCGCCTACCACCTGACCGATGGGAGCGGCCCTGCCATCGTGTTTCTTGGCGGCTTCAAGTCCGACATGGGCGGAACCAAAGCGGTCTTTCTCGAGGAATGGGCCCGCGCGCAGGGCCGCGCATTCCTGCGGTTCGACTACTCGGGTCACGGCGAAAGCAGCGAAGCGTTTACCGACGGTGCGATCGGCGACTGGTTCGAGGATGCTTGCGCGGCCCTCGGGTTGCTGGCGGGCAAATGCGTGCTGGTCGGGTCCAGTATGGGCGGATGGATATCACTGCTGATCGCACGGGCGATGCCCGAGCGGGTAGCGGGTTTGGTGACCATCGCCGCGGCACCTGATTTTACCGAAGACAGCATGTGGGCGGGGTTTTCGGATGCGCAGAAGGACGAATTGATGGCGGGGCAGGTGGCCCTGCCCTCGGAGTACGGCGCGCCCTACATCATCACCCGCCGTCTGATCGAAGAAGGCCGCACCCGTCTGGTCTTGCGTGATCCGCTGCCGTTGCCTTTTCCGGTGCGGTTTTTGCAGGGCACGGCCGATGCCGATGTGGATATGTCTGTGGCCCTGCGGCTGTTGGACCATGCCGAGGGCCCTGATATGCGGCTGACGCTTGTGAAAGGGGCTGATCACAGGTTTTCGGACGAGACCTGTCTCAATCTCATCATCGCAGCGGTCGAGGATGTCTTGGGGCAGGTGGGGTAAAACCCACCTTACGACTGACGCCACGTTCTGCTTTGGGGAAAACGAAGGCTCTGCTTACTCTGCCGCAAACCCGTGGGAGGGGACAGTATGGCGCTATCGTTGGGGCAAAAGGCGGGCTGGGGGCTGGCCGACATGGGCGTGGTCGTCTTTGTTGTGGTCAAGCAACTTCTCGTTCTGACCTATTTAACGGCCTATCTGGGGGTGCCTGTTGGCATCGCAGGGTTTGTTACGACCGCCGTTCTGGTTTTTGACATGATTACCGATCCGCTTGTCGGCTATCTGAGCGACCGGACCCAAAGCCGCTTTGGACGGCGTGCGCCTTGGATGTTTTTTGGCGTCTTGGTGATGTCTTTGGGCATGGTTGGGCTGTTTTCGGTCCCTGCAGGTCTCGGCATGGGCGCAAACCTGGTTTGGGTGGTGGCGTTCTTTGTCGTGGCAACAATCGGTTTTACGATGGTGGCTATTCCCTATGGCGCGCAATCGGGCGAGATTACGCAAGATACCAAGGAACGTTCCGCGATGACAGGGTTTCGCATGGCGTTCGCAAGCATCGGTATTCTGATCGGTGGCGCTGTGATCCCCGGTCTGGCGGGCTCCATGGGCTATGCAATGGCGGCCCTGTTGGTCACGCCGCTGATGATTGGGGCGGTCTGGCTGTCGCTCTGGTCGATCCGCAAGGCACCACGGGTTGAACAGGCAGCACAGGTGAACCTGACGGGCATGTTCGGGCTGGTCTTTGCCAACAAGGCCTTTGTGGTTCTGGTCCTGCTTTACGGTGTCATGACGCTTGCGATTGCGATGATTACGGCAGGGCTGCCCTTTGCAGCGCTTTATCTGATTATCGACAGTGGTGACACGCTGCTTTCGGGGGCAGCCGCTGCGCTGACCACGCTCAGCTTGATGTTTGCGGCCTTCGTGATCGGCTCCATCCTGAGCCAGGCCCTTTGGGTCCTTCTCTCCCACAGGCTTGGCAAAGTGGGCGCACTGGTGCTGGGCCTTAGTCTCTACGTGGTCCTTCTCTACGCGCTATATACGATGCTACCCTCAGTCAATGTAACCGTCATCGCAGGTATGTTCGTACTGGCAGGCATGACCAACGGGGCCTACCAGCAAATCCCTTGGGCCATTTACCCTGATTTGATGGACATCACCCGCCGCGACAGCGGTGTTGCCATTGAAGGGGCTTTTTCGGCGGTCTGGCTCTTTGGGCAAAAGCTGGCGAATGCCGTGGCCCCTGCGGTATTGGGTCTGACGTTGGCGGCGGCGGGCTGGCAAGAGGCCACAGGTGGTGTGGTGCCGCAGTCTGCGGATGCGCTGCAGGCCTTGCAAATGGCGATCACGCTTATTCCCGCGGGTATCCTGATCGTGGCGATCCTTGGACTGGTGATGATCTACCGCCCCATGGCTGGACGCGCTCTTGCCGGATTTGGCGACCATAGAGGCCACACTTGCCGCGGTTGAGGCACAGGTGCCAAACCTGCGCGCAGGCTGCGAAAAGCAGATCATCTGGGCGCGTACGCCTGCCACGCGCACGCAGATGGCGGTTCTTTATGTTCACGGGTTTTCGGCAACAGGGCAGGAGTTGCGCCCGCTGCCCGATCTGGTGGCCAAAGCGCTGGGCGCAAACCTGCATTTTACGCGGCTCACGGGCCATGGGCAGAATAGCGATGCAATGGGGCAAGCTACCCTGGCCGATTGGCGCCGT
>NZ_DASYOK010000124.1:0-5474 GCF_036007805.1 Yoonia sp. | reverse complement strand
GCATCGCCTGCGTTCAGTTCCAGCTCGGCGAGAAGGTCGAAGGGGTTGTCGTGTTTACTTTTCATATCTTTCAAACTAGAGCGTAGCGGGTTAAATCAAAACAGTCTTTTTTGGTCATTCACCCACCCCGAACCTCCCGCCAGCCATCCTCATCCACCGCCTTCAACCGCGCGAGCGCCGCTGCGGCCTCGGCCCGCAGCGCCTCTTTCGCGCCTGCTTTCACCGTCTCGACCTCTGCCACCAGCGCGTCGATCTCGGGCAGGGGCGTGTCTGTCGCGGCCTCAGCGAACGTAGGGTGGGTGAAACCCACGCGTCGTGAATTGATCCGACTACGCGTGGGTTTCACCCACCCTACGCACCCCCACCTTTGACCTGCATCAAGGACACTGCGTCTCCGCGATTGCTATGCCGCAAGCATCAAACGCTACGGAGACACCCACATGCTGCGCCTTGCATCCATGCTTTATTCCATCATCGGCACGACACTGGCCGGAACGCTGATCATTGTCGCGCTCACGGCGGGCTATGACACATTGGTCCCGATCCTGATCGCGGCGGGCGTCGGTGCGGTGGCGGGGTTGCCGGTCAGCTATCTGGTCGCGCAGGCGATTATCAAGAACAAGGTCTGATGCCCTAGAGCGACCGGTCGATGGCCGCGCCCGCGTTGGTGATATCACGCCCAACCCCTTGCACGGTTTCACAAGCGGCAAGACCAAGGATGGCGATGATCAGGGCGATACGGGTCATGGGAGGCTCCTTCGAGAGTGATGTTTCGGCAATCCTAGCACCGCCCCCCGCCGTGGCAAGAGAGTGCATCGCGTATGTACAGGGTGTGTACAGGTTGTGTACAGGATGTTTACGCCAGAAATGCGCTGACCGCCGCCGTGAATTCGCGCGGTTTTTCCGCATGCAGCCAGTGCCCCGCGCCGGGAATTTTGGCAAAGATCGCACCCGGGAAAAGCGCCTTGATCTGCGGCCGTGCCTCGCGCTGGACATAGGGCGAATTGGCCCCCGACAGGAAAAGCGTCGGCCCGTCGAATTGCCCTGAAATTTCCGGAAACCCGATGATCTTGTCCATCTCGGCGGCCAGTACATCCAAGTTAAGCCGCCAGCGTTTCTCTTTCATATCAAGGCTTTGGAGCAGAAATTCCGCCACCCCCGGTTCCAGCCCCGTCAGTTGCGCCTTGGCATCCCCGCGGGTCTCGATACCCGCCAGATCAACCCCGCGCATCGCCGCAATCGGCCCCATCTGGCTATGGGTATAGGTCACCGGCGCGATATCGGCGACAACGAGGCGGTTCACCAGCGCAGGCTGCGTCAGCGCCAGCACCATCGCCGCCTTGCCCCCCATGGAATGTCCAATGACATCAGTGGGTTGCGTGATAACTTGCGCCAGATCCGCCGCCATATCGGGATAGCTGTGGCTGTCATACCACGCGCTGCCCGCGTGATTGCGCATATCAACGGTGATCACGGGCCGCGTGGCCGACAACCGCTTGGCAATCACCCCCCAGTTCCGCGCCGACCCGAACAGCCCATGCGCGATCAGCAAAGGTGTGCCCGCAGGCCCGTCATATGTCACCGTGTTCAACATGCATCTACTGCTACCTGTCTGTGCCATCGGGGACCAGAGGGATTGAGCAAATTTCCGACACGCACTAACGGTGGCGCCATGGCAGAAACGATGCGTCAAATGGTGGATGAGGTGCGTGCCGCGTTGCAGGACAAGCTGCGCGTGCGTGGGCGTAGTTTGGATGCGCAGATCCGCAGGGCAGGGCGCCAGCTTCCCCGTCACGTCCGCAATGATGCCACCTATCTGGCGCAGGCTGTGGCGCTGAGTGACAACCCCAAACTGGCGCGCATGATCGATATGACCAAGGCGAAAAAGGCCCATCGCAATATACTGGCCCATCTGGATACGGTTGATATTGGCGCGCAAAGACGCAATGCCGCACTGAACATGCTGGCATCGGTCATGTTTGCATTGCTGGTGACGGGGGTTTTGCTGCTTGGCGTGCTGTGGGTGCGCGGGTTTATCTAGGCAGCGGGGGGCGTGCCCGGCGTTGCCGCCGGGCTGCTTGATCTTTTACAGGTTCGGATAAATCGGGAAGCGGTCGCAGAGCGCTTCGACCTCGGCGCGCACTTTGGCTTCAACCTCGCCGTTGCCGTCCTCACCATTGGCGGCCAGACCTTCGGTCACTTCCACGATCCAGTCAGCGATCTGACGGAACTCGGGCTCGCCAAAGCCGCGTGTCGTGCCGGCGGGTGACCCCAGACGGATGCCGGACGTGACCATCGGGCTTTCCGGATCAAAGGGGATGCCGTTTTTATTGCAGGTGATATGGGCGCGCTCCAACGCCTTCTCGGTCGCGTTGCCTTTGACGCCTTTGGGGCGCAAATCAACCAGCATCAGGTGCGTGTCGGTGCCGCCGGTGACGATATCAAGGCCACCTTTCATCAACTGGTCGGCCAGCGCTTGGGCGTTTTTGACAACCTGTGCCTGATAGGTCTTGAATTCAGGGCGCAGCGCCTCGCCAAAGGCGACAGCCTTGCCTGCGATCACATGCATCAGTGGACCGCCCTGAATGCCCGGGAAGATGGCCGAGTTGAACTTTTTCGCCAGCGCCTCGTCATTGGTCAGGATCATGCCGCCGCGGGGGCCGCGCAGAGTTTTATGTGTGGTCGTCGTCGCGACATGCGCGTGCGGGAAAGGCGAGGGGTAGAGGCCCGCGGCCACAAGACCCGCAAAATGTGCCATGTCGACCAGCAGGTAGGCCCCGACACTATCTGCGATTTCGCGCATTTTTGCAAAGTCGATGATCCGCGGAATGGCCGAACCACCGGCGATGATCAGCTTGGGCTGATGTTCCGTTGCCAGTTCCTGCACCTGATCATAGTCCAGCAGGCTGTCCTGCTGACGCACGCCGTACTGGATGGCGTTATAAATTTTGCCTGACTGGTTAGGTTTGGCTCCATGTGTCAGGTGACCACCTGCATCAAGCGACATGCCAAGGATCGTATCACCTGGCTTGATCAGCGCCTGAAAGACACCCTGATTGGCCTGAGACCCGGAATTGGGCTGCACATTGGCAAAGCTGCATCCGAAGAGTTCGCAAGCGCGGTCGATGGCAAGGTTCTCGGCCACATCCACATGCTCGCATCCGCCGTAATAGCGGCGGCCGGGGTAGCCTTCGGCGTATTTGTTCGTCATCACGCCGCCCTGCGCTTCCATCACGGCGGCGCTGACGATGTTTTCTGACGCGATCAGCTCGATCTCTTTGCGCTGGCGTTTCAGCTCTGCTTGCATCGCGGCGTGCAGTGCTGGGTCGCGTGTTTCCAGTGTTTCGGTGAAAAACCCGTTGTCGCGGACAGTGATGTTCATGGGTGCATCCCCCCTAAAGGTGCCAAAAAATAACAGACTTGCGCCCTCTTACCCTAGGTCGTTCCTCGCCAAAAGCATCAAAACGACCAAGATGTTTATGAGCGCGCCATTAAGGGTTTCGTATCGGCGGCTTGCGTTTCGGGTCCGATCACCGCACAACTTATCGGAACTGAAAGGTTTTTACGTCATGCCGCGCCCCAAGATCGCCTTTGTCGCCAGTCCTGTGCCGATTGCACAAAATGCCTTGCGCGCTTTGGCCGCAAAGCATGGGGACGTGCCGCAGGATGAGGCTGATGTGATTGTTGCCCTCGGGGGGGATGGTTTCATGCTTCAAACCCTGCACGCCACGCAGGGATTGGATGTGCCAGTTTACGGGATGAACCGCGGCACTGTCGGGTTCTTGATGAACGAATATCACGCGGATGATCTGCAGACGCGGCTGGATGAAGCCGAGGAAGAGGTGATCAACCCGCTGACCATGACCGCGCTGACCGTTGATGGCGCGATGCATGAGGCGCTGGCAATCAACGAGGTCAGCCTGCTGCGCGCGGGCCCGCAGGCGGCGAAACTGCGGATTACTGTGGATGGCAAGCTGCGGATGAACGAGCTTGTCTGCGATGGCGCGCTGGTGGCAACACCTGCGGGGTCAACGGCCTATAACTATTCCGCGCACGGGCCGATCCTGCCCATCGGGTCGGACGTTCTGGCGCTGACGGCAATGGCCGCCTTTCGCCCCCGCCGCTGGCGGGGGGCGCTGCTGCCGAAAAAGGCGGTGGTGCGGTTCGACGTGATTGATCCGGGCAAACGCCCCGTGATGGCCGATGCCGACGGGAAATCAGTACGCGATGTAGTCAGTGTGGAAATCCACTCGGAACCGTCGGTCCGGCACCGGATCCTGTTCGATCCGGGGCATGGGCTGGAGGAACGTTTGATCAGGGAGCAGTTCGCTTAGGAATTTTCCTGCGGCTGTGCAGCAAGCCTGCTGAAAATCTGCAAGACGTCGTCTTTGGACGCGCTATGCGCCGCGCCGCGGTCGACCTCTTCGCGGGTCCACATCCATGTTTGCACCGGATCGTCCCGCATGGCCCATGCGCCAAACATCCGCTCGGTGACCGGCTGGTTCACAAGCTGGGTGACCTCGACATGACGGTCGTCGCGCGTAATCTTGTCATAGATGTGCTGCACATTCTCGGCAGGACCTTCAAGCAACTGCAGGTAGAGATCATCACGGCAGATCAGGCAGCCTGTGACATCTGCGGCTGCGTTCGTGGCCCGCGCCTTGAAAAGGATATCCAGCAGGGTTCCCGCATCAAAACCGAATGGACGTGAGGCATAGATGAGTTGAAGCAAGGGCATGAAGCAGACCACTTATGATGAAACAGGGTGTCCACCCCCTCTGATCGCAGGACGCCGAGAGGCCAAGGCTGCCTTGTTTGCGGGGTGATGTCCAGATGCCCTATGACGATCCGCCAGCATAGCCCAGCGGCTTCAACGCTTCCTTGATCTCGTCCAGAATAGCCGGATCATCAATGGTTGCGGGCATCTTGAACGCTTCGCCATCCGCGATCTTAACCATCGTCGCGCGCAGGATCTTGCCCGACCGTGTTTTTGGCAGACGGTCAACCACAGCAACCAGTTTGAACGCAGCCACAGGGCCGATCGTATCGCGCACCCGTTTGACGCAGTCTTTCACGATCTGTTCCGGCGTCGTCTCACAGCCCTTGTTGAGGCAGACAAACCCCATGGGTAGCTGCCCTTTCAGCTCATCCGTCACCCCGATCACAGCGCATTCCCCAATGTCGGGATGCCCCGCAAGCACCTCTTCCATGGCCCCCGTCGAAAGCCGGTGCCCCGCCACGTTGATCACATCATCAGTCCGCGCCATGATGTAGAGGTACCCGTCCTCGTCGATCATCCCCGCATCGCCGGTCTCATAGTAACCCGGGAAGGTGGTCAGGTAGGATTTCACAAAGCGGTCTTCGGCGTTCCAGAGCGTCGGCAACGTGCCCGGGGGCAGGGGCAGTTTGACAGCGATGGCACCCAATTCGCCGGGTTTCATCGGGTGGCCCGCTTCGTCCAGAATCTGCACGTC
>NZ_DASYOK010000123.1:0-1862 GCF_036007805.1 Yoonia sp. | reverse complement strand
GCCCGTCGTCGAGACCGTGGAAGAGCCCGCGCCGCAAGCGACGACAACGACATCCGCGCCTGTTTTGGCAGATGATGCAGTTGAAACGTCCGAAAGCACACCACTTGTGACACCTGGACAGGATGACACACCAGCCGCCGTTGCGCCGCCTGTGATTGTTGTTGAGGATCAAACCGAAGCGGTTGCTGCGGATGCTGAAACCACAGAGACCGCGCTAGCGACAGAGCCCGCGCCTGAGCCGCAAGATGCGGCACCGGCACCGCAGGACACTCCGCAAACCGCGGTTGCTGAGGTTCCGCAGGACACGCCGTTGGAAGTTACCGCAGCGGATGAGCCTGTCAGCGAAGCTGCAGTTGAGACTGCGCAGGCTCCTGTCGCAACCGAGACTGTCATGGTGACGCCGGAAGAAACACCTGCGCCCGAGCAAGAAACCACTGCCCCAGAGGACGAAGCGACGGTGCCAGAGCAAGCACCCATTGCGTCAGACCAGCCGGTGATTGTGGCACAAGCCTTGCCACAAACATCAGGCGGGGTGCGGATCAACCGTCCGGGGGCAGAGCCGGAAGAGACCGAGACCGTCGCACCGACGCCCGCCGAGGCTGACGTACTGCCAGATGATGCCCCCGCCCTGTTGCGCTTTGCGGCACCTTTTGAAGCGACAGAAGGCCTGCCAAAGATCGCCGTTGTGCTGGTCGATACCGATGCGATGGCGGACGCGGCTCCTGCACTCGCGGCGCTGGGTTTTGCGCCGACGGTTGCGATTAATGCGCTCGCCGACGGGGCAGTCGAGAAGATGGCGGCCTATCGCGCGGCGGGGCTTGAGGTGGCACTTCAGGCTGATCTTCCCTCGGGTGCGCGCCCTGCGGATGTGGAAGTGGCCTTCGAGGCGGCGTTCCAGCTCTTGCCCGAATCCGCGATGCTGTTTTCATTGGGCGCAGGCGCGATCCAGGACCGCTCCGTCACTGCGCAGGTGATGCAGATATTGGCGGCTGACGGCCTTGGTTTTGTCACCATCCAGCGCGGGCTGAGCGACGCGACGCGCGCGGCGGAACAGGCCGGTGTGCCTGCCGCGACGATCCTGCGCGACCTCGATGGCGAGAACGAAGACAGCGGCGCAATTGCGCGCGCGCTGGATCAGGCCGCGTTCCGTGCGCGCCAGACCGGTGACGTTGTAATCATGGGGCGGATGACGCCGGACACACTCGCAGCGCTACGCGAGTGGGCGGATCAGCTTGACCAGTCGACACTTGCGATTGTGCCTGTCTCGGCGATACTACTTTCAAAAGGCGAATAAGGGCAAACGCCGGACTTCAAAGCCGTTAATGCGCTAGTTACCGCTGCCGCGGAACATCGTGGCATCTGCGGCAGCTTTGCGGATGGCGTTCGATTTATGTACGGTTTCCTGATATTCCGCCTCGGGGTCGCTGTCGTAGACCACACCACCGCCGGCCTGAATATACAGCTTTTCGTCTTTCAAAACGGCGGTGCGCAGCGCGATGCACATATCCATATCGCCATTGGCGCTGAAGTATCCGCACCCACCGCCATAGACGCCGCGTTTTTCGGGCTCCAATTCGTCAATGATCTCCATCGCGCGGACCTTGGGCGCGCCTGATACGGTGCCGGCAGGCATGCCTGCAAAGAATGCGCTGAGGGCGTCCTGATCATCAGCCAATTCACCCACCACATTGGAGACGATGTGCATGACATGGCTGTAGCGTTCGACGATGAATTGCTCGGTCGGGCGCACCGTGCCGATTTTGCTGACCTTGCCGGTGTCGTTGCGTCCCAGATCAAGCAGCATCAGATGTTCGGCCAGTTCTTTCTGGTCGGCCATCAGATCGGCCTCGTTCGCGTTGTCT
>NZ_DASYOK010000122.1:0-9313 GCF_036007805.1 Yoonia sp. | reverse complement strand
CTGCATCATGTGGCGGCTCCGGTTCCTGTTCTGCCTATGGGAATGCCGGTGAGGACCTGCCACGTCGATTTGGCGGCCGCCATCGAAAGGGGCTGCACCCGCCCGCAGCAGCGGCCGCAATATAAGGTTTGTGTCACAAGCCTGTCATGTCGCCTTGTTAGGACTTCCGAAACTAAGGAAACAGGAGACCCAAGATATGACGAAACGTAAGTTTTTTGCCGCACCAGCGGCAATCGCGGCGGTGTTTATTGCCGGTACCGCAACTGCTCAGTCCGTGGTCGACGCCTGCCCGTCGCCGCTGCGCATGGCCGATACAGGCATCGAAGGCATGGGCGATCTTACCGAAGCATTCGGCCCTTTTGCCGAGACTTTTGAAGAACTGACGGGCGTCGAGCTTGTGCTCTATTCGTTGTCCAACCGCACCGCCGCCGGAACGGCCCTGCAGTTCGACGAAGTCGAGTTCGTATTCGCTGGACCGTCTGAGTTCGTGCTTTTCCAGCAACTGGCAGAGATGGACATCCTGTTTTCGATCGTGCGCCCGAATTACGGGTCCAGCTTCGTCGTCCGTGCCGATAGTGACATCAAGACAATGGCCGATCTGGCTGGCCGCCGCGTCGCGCTGAAGGATGTCGGCTCCACGTCCGGGCATATTTTCCCGATGATGCTGATGGCCGAAGCCGGTCTTGACCCAGAGCGCGACGCCGAGATTATCATGGCGGGCGATGCACGCATTCAGGTGCTGATCAATGGCGACGTTGATGCGATGGGCGGCGGCAACAAGGATTGGGATGCCGTGCGCGAACAGGATCCGGGCACCGAGTACCGCCTGCTGGCGCAAACCGACACCTTGCCGGGCGACCCCGTCGTGATGCGCGCCAGCCTGCCGCAAGAGTGCCGCGACGCATTGCGCTCAACGCTGGGAGAGCACTCCGAAGTTCTTTGGGAAAGCCTGACTTCTACCGAGCGCAACGCAGATAAGTTCATCGAACGGGACGCCTACATGTCCTTCGAGACAGACCCTGCCATCTACGACGTGGTGCGCATGGCCTACGAGGTTGCGGGCATCGCGCTGGACGATTGATCCCAACCTTCCGTCAGTGACCGGCGACCATTCTTTTGAATTGGTCGCCGGTCTTCATTTTTTACACTTTGCCCAAGTGAGGAACCCGGCATGATGTCTGCTATTGCCTGCGATGAGGTTCGGGTCAGCTACCGTGACCTGCAGGTGTTGCGCGGGGTTTCCTTCGATATCCCTGTCGGTCAGGGCGTCGTGCTTCTCGGGGCGAATGGCTGCGGAAAATCGACACTGATGCGAAGCCTGAACGGGCTGGAAAGGCTGCAATCGGGCCGTATTTTCATCCATGGCGACAGTCTTGCGGATGCGTCCCGCAGCGACTTGCGCCGGATCCGGCGCAGCATGGGCTACGTGTTTCAGCAATTCAACCTCGTGCCGCAACTCAGCGCCTTTCAGAATGTCCTTCTGGGCGCGATGGGGCGCCACCGCCTGGGTTTGTTGTCTTGCCTGGGAATAACCGCATCCGTCGAAGAACGCGCGCGCGCCATGGCATGCCTTGAGCGCGTGGGCATGGCCGACCGCGCACAGCATCGGCCATCCCAGCTTTCGGGCGGCCAGCAGCAACGCGTGGCGATCGCACGCATGCTGATGCAGGCCCCAAAGGTCGTGATCGCGGACGAACCTATCGCCAGCCTCGACCCAAAAGCCGGGCGTGAGGTGCTGGACCTGCTTTGGCAGATCGTGCGCGAGGAAGGGTTGAGCATGCTGTGCACACTTCACCAGCTTGATCTGGCGCGCGAATACGCGGACCGGATCATAGGCCTGAAGGCGGGGCAGGTCGTGGTTGACGCCGCAATCGCAGAGACCGATGCCCTGCAATTGAACGCGCTTTACACCGGCATGACCCGCGTCGATGCGCAAGCCGAGGAACACGCTGCATGAGCGAGAGCACCCATATACCGCCCCGTTTTCGTGCGCCCTCGGCGCTGACTTGGGTGCTGGTCGTGGGCTTTGCAGCCTTCTTCATCCAAGGCTTGATTGCCTCGGAAATCTCGCTTGACCGACTCGTACGCGGCGCGAGCAATCTTGTCCGCTTTATCGGTCAGGCTGTCCCCCCCGATTTTTCGCGTGCGCCCAATATCGCCGATGCGATGCTGGAAACATTGAATATTGCGGTGGTTGGCGTCACATTCGGCTGCCTGTTCTCAATCCCTCTGGCGCTGTTGGCGGCGCGTAATACTGCGCCAAATGCGGTGGTTCGCACCTTGGCGCGCTTCGTGATCTCCGTTTCGCGTACGATCCCCGATCTGATCTGGGCCTTGATTTTCGTGGTGACGGTCGGGCTCGGGCCGCTTGCGGGTATCCTTGCCATCATCATGGACACAATCGGCTTTGCCGCACGTTTCTACTCCGAGCGGTTCGAGGAGGTCCAGAAAGGCCCGTCCGAGGCGCTGACATCGACGGGGGCGGGGCGCCTTTCGGTAATCTTCGGCGCGATCCTGCCCGAGAGCTTTGCCTCGATGACAGCGACCTCTCTTTTCAGCGTCGAGAAGGCGATCCGCTCGGCCGTCACGCTGGGGCTGGTGGGCGCAGGCGGGATCGGTGTGGAGCTTTCCACCGCGATGCGCCTGTTCCGCTACGATCAGGCTGCAGCGATCATCCTTGTCATTCTGATCGTCGTTGTCGTGTTTGAGCAGATATCGTCCACTATCCGAAAACGGATTATCTGACGTCGCCAAGGCGACATCGTCGTCATCGCGGCCTTTGACGGCTGGCCCGAACACCTGTTCGAGGTCGATCAGACATTTGAGGACAGTATCAGCGGTTACTCAATCACGGGTCCCTTGGAGGGGGTCTATGGCGAGCCGGGGTTCGAAATGATCTTGCGTATTCACGCGAAGGCGAACGGCCAATAGCTGGGGCAACGTTTGGGGCAACCCATCAGTGCCCCGAGCAGCCTCAACCGATCTCCCTATGAAGAGCCGATCAACGAAACACAGAAACGGAAAAGCTGGCTGGGATGGTAGGATTCGAACCTACGGTACACTGTACCAAAAACAGTTGCCTTACCACTTGGCTACATCCCATCAGCGTGGGGCTAGATACTGCGAAGGCGGGATTGGTTCAAGCCCCGTTTGCAAAGAAATGTGCTATTCTTTCAGGCTGTCCTGACGCAGCAAATCTTCGGTGATTTCTTCCTGCCGTTCGGCGTCTACAATCCGGTCCAAAGCGGCGTCTTCGCTGGCCTCGACAGTTTCCACCTGCGTGCTTTCCTGAAGCTCTTGCGGGAGCGTCTTGGTCTCTCTCGTCAGTTGGATGGCTTGTGTCGCATCGGGGATCACAATGCCAGCCGCCTGTATCGCAAGCTTCACCTGCCGCAACGCTTCGCCTTTGGCGCGCACAATAGAGGTTTCGTTCTGGTCAACCCAGCCTGTCACTACGAGCTCGATACCGGAATCGTGCAGCGCTTCGATCCAGGTTTGCGCTGCGGGCTCTGTCAGGACGAACGGAAGATCCTGCACTGTCTGTTCCACCATCGCGCGCGCCGCTTGCAGGTCTGTATCGCGCTCCACGATGATCGAGAACATGAACCGGCGTTCGGCATTCTGGGTGTAATTGATGATCCGGCTCTTGAAGACAGACGAATTTGGGATTCGGATGTGGTTGCCATCAAAGGACAAAAGAATCGTCGCGCGGCTGGTCAGGCGGATGACCTTGCCGATATCGCCGTTGATTTCGACCGTGTCATTGGGGCGGAACGGCTGGCGGAAGGACAACATGACCGAGGCGATAAAGTTTTCCACCGTGTCACGCACCGCAAAGCCCAATGCCAGACCGACGATCCCCGCGGCACCCAGAATTGTGCTTAGCAGTGCAGTGGCGTTGAGGATATCGAGCGCGATGACGATGCCAAAGATCACAAAAGCGATCCGCAAAAGTTGGCGGTAAATCTCGGCGATAAAGGTATTGGGCGCGAGCCGTTCCCACGGTTGGCGCATCCGCGCCAGTGCAAAGCCCAAAAACATAACAAGCGCAAAGGCCGCACCAGCGATCAGTGCGAGCGGCACAAAGGCAATGAACTGGTCCAGACGCGCCCTGAACCGTTCGATTGCAGGGTTCAGCCTGTCACCGATATCGGTTGTTTCCGTGACTTGGTTGCGCACCGCCACGACACCCGCAACACGCGCGGCCAGCGGGTCGAGCGCGACCGCTTCAACGGTCGAGGTCGTTGTGCCCCGCAGGGTCACCACACCTTCGTTGACCGTGACGGTCACGTCTTGATAATTTCCCAATTCGCCAAGGATTTCACGAATGCGCAGGGCGATGGCCGCGTCCTGCTGGGCAGAGGTTTCTGTCGCGATCGGACCAGTGGCCTCTTGTGCAGCAGCAGGCAGCGCTACAGCAAAAAACAGTAGGAAAGGGAGGAAAAGGCGCATGTGAGTAATCCAGCTGACGATGCGCCCTTATAACAAGGAAAATCGCCCTGTCACACGCGCAGAGGGTCCGTCTTGGCAAGTGCGTCAAACGCCATCAGGCTTTTGATCACGCCGTCCATTTGATCCAGCGGGATCATATTCGGTCCATCGGACGGGGCATTGTCGGGGTCTTCGTGCGTTTCGATAAAGACCGCCGCGATCCCCAAAGACACGGCCGCGCGGGCCATCACAGGGGCAAATTCGCGCTGTCCGCCCGATGATCCGCCCATGCCACCAGGCTGCTGGACCGAGTGGGTCGCATCCATAACCACCGGATAGCCGGTGCGCGCCATAATCGGCAAAGACCGCATATCCGCCACCAGCGTGTTGTAACCAAACGAAGACCCGCGTTCGGTCAGCAAAATCCGCTTGTTGCCTGTGCTTTCGATCTTGGACACGACATTGGGCATATCCCAAGGTGCGAGGAACTGACCTTTCTTGATGTTGATCACCGCACCGGTTTCGCCGGCAGCGAGCAACAGATCGGTCTGGCGGCACAGGAATGCAGGGATCTGCATCACGTCGCAGACCGCCGCAACTGTCGCGCATTGCTCGGGGCTGTGGATATCCGTCAGAACGGGGCAGCCGATGCTGTCTTTGACCGACTGCATGACCTTGAGGCCCTCATCCATGCCGAGGCCGCGCTTGCCGCTCAGCGAGGTGCGGTTGGCTTTGTCGTAGGAGCCTTTGAAAATGAATTGCGCGCCGTGGGCGGCACAGATTTCGGCCATCTTGCCTGCGATCATCTGCGCGTGGTTGGTGTTTTCCAACTGGCAGGGGCCCGCAATTACCAAAAGCGGGTTATCATTGCTGACCCAAAGATCACCGATAGTTACGTTATGCATCAAGAGCTTACCTGTTCGCGGAGGATCGAAGCGGTAATCGAGATCATCAGGTAGATGCCTGAAAAGATCAAAAACGCCAGGACCGTGTTTTCAAAAGCACGTGGATAGCTGGCCTGATCGGGAATGACCGGCCGCACGCTTTGCGACAGGTAACGGACCTGACGATTGGCTTCAATGCGGGCTGTTTCCATTTGTGTCAGTGCCTGCTGCACCATGGCTGTCTGAAAAGCGTAATTCTCTTCGGCTGTGCGCAATTCCGTATTCCGTGCCGCCAAGGACACCTCTTCGCCTGCGCCGCCGACAAGCTGGTCGCGCAATTCAGCGATCAGATTGTCAATATTGGCGATCTGGTCGCGCAAGGACTGCACTTGCACTTCGCTTGGCCGGTCCACGTTCAGGCGGGATTGCAGCACAAGCTCGAGACGCTGTTTCTCGCTCTCAAGCGAGTTGATCTGCCCCATGCGGGCGGCACTTTCGCTTTGCGGGTCGATTTGGCGCACGTCCTCTTGGATCGCGAGCCATGTGGCAAGCGCATCCGCGCGGCGCTGTTCGGCCTCTTCATAGCTTTGCAGCGCGCCACGCATCTGGTCTTCGCGCAGTCGCCCGGTCAGCTGATCCACCTGTTCTTCGGCGTAACCGATCAGCGCTTGCGAAAACTCATAGCTTTTGACCGGATCAGCGGCGATTACTTCCATCCGGATCAAACCCTCGGTGGGGTCATAGCTGATCTTCACATGGTTGCTGTACAGACCGAATGCCGCTTCGTTCGTGGCGTTCTCTTCCAGCCGTTGAATGGAATCAATCGCGGGGTCCGAAAAATGTTCCTTGAAGCCGAAATCAGCATCGAGCCGCAGCATCGCTTCGCGCGATGCCAGATAGGATTGCACTGCAATACTGTCCTGCTGGGTTGCCATCGACGTGCCCTGAAACAGCGTCGCAAGACCCGTCGGTCCGCCGCCTTGTGGTTGTGCCTGCTGGATGACGATCTCGGAGTTCGTGGCATACATCGGGGTTGCGATATTGTAGAAATACCACCCGACAAGGAATGTCGGCAGAAATACAAAGAACGATAGCCGCGTAAACAGCAGGGCAAGCTTGCGCTTGCGGCGGCGCGCAATATCGCGCTGGATTTGCAGGATTTCCGACGCGTTGCGGTTCATGGCGGCAGCACTCGCGGTGGACGGCAAGGAAACGCCGTCCTCTTGCGTGATATCCGGCAACTGCACGCGCCCGCTTCGCCCCGGGACCTTGGCACCATCGGGTTTGACCAGTTCAAGTATGGAACTGCGCTGAAACGGGTCAATCCCCGCCGCACGCAGCTGCCGCACGGCATCATAATCAGACGAGGCCTGAAACCCGTTTTTCACCGCAACGCGCCGCGCCATCCTTAACTGCCGCCCTGTCAGACCCTCTTTGCTGATCGCGGCAATCTGTTCGGCGTGCGAAGGGGATTTCACCTCTTCGGCTGCTGTGACGCCCGGCTCTTGCCCTTGCGCATCATCCGTCTTGCGCCGGATGCGGAATTTTTTAACCCTGGGTTTGGTAGTCATAAAGCACGCGCGCCTCTTCCAAGGTGTCAAACATATGCAGCTGCCCGTTCTTGAGCACCGCTGCGGATTTACAGAGCCGTTCCAACGTGGATGGCTGGTGCGAAACGATAATCACTGTCGCTTTTTCCAATCTTTGCCGCAGGATTTCACCGGCTTTGCGGTTGAATTCCGCATCGGTCGCACCGGGCATCCCTTCGTCGATCAGGTAGATATCAAAGTCCAGCGCCAAAAGCAGCGCAAAAGAGAAACGTTGCTTCATACCCGATGAATAAGTGCCAAGCGGCATGTCGAAATATTCTTCCAGACCGCAAAGCCACCGACAGAAGGCTTCGACATAATCGGGGTCCAAACCGTAGAGACGGGCGATAAAGCGGCTGTTTTCCACAGCCGACAAGGTGCTGTCCGTGCCGCCCATAAAACCCAAAGGAAACGAGATCCGGCACCCGCGGCGGATTGTGCCCTCGTCGGGTTTTTCGAGGCCGGACATCATATTGATCAGGGTTGTCTTGCCGGTTCCGTTGGGCGCGAGAATCCCCAGCGAATTGCCCAACTCCACGCGGAAAGAGGCGCGATCAAGGATCACCTTGCGCTGCGTCCCTGTCCAAAAGGATTTGCTCACTTCTGCAAATTCAAGCATGCCGTTTCCGCTCTTGCCCGCTGACCGGTGCATATTTTTGTTACAGACAAGGTATTAACATGCCTATGCCGTTTTCCATACAGCGACTTTGTGGCATCAATATAGCGACAATTGCGTGAGCGGGCATGCGCACCGCACATCAGGCCGAGAGCGTATCTTGAGAAGTCTCCAGCACGAAATTTCCGCATGCCGGATCTGCGCGGATCGTTTTGCGCAGACGAAAACGCGGCACAGCCCGCGCCCCGTGGTGTGGTTTCAAAACAGCCCCCGTATTCTGATTGCAGGCCAGGCCCCCGGACTGCGTGTGCATGAGGCAGGCCGACCGTTTGCCGATCGTTCAGGTGACCGTTTGCGCGATTGGTTGGGTCTGGACAGTGCCAGCTTTTATGACCGCGAAAGGATTGCGATCGTCCCGATGGCCTTTTGCTTTCCCGGATATGATGCAAAGGGCGCAGACCTGCCGCCGCCTGCCATCTGCGGAGCCACATGGCATGACCGCGTGATGGCGGCGCTTGGCGATGTGCCCCTGACGATCCTTGTGGGCGGTTACGCGCATCGCTGGCACCTTGGACCGCAGAAATCCGTCACTGCGACGGTGGCAGGGTGGCGCGGCCTTGCGCCGCGTGTCTTCCCCTTGCCTCATCCGTCGTGGCGCAATACCGCTTGGCTCAAGAAAAATGCGTGGTTTGAAACGGACCTGCTGCCGTCATTACGCAAAGCTGTGAAAGATGAATTGCAATGACCGACCTTGATCTGGCCCATGCCGCAATGGAAGCGGCCCCCGATGACGACACCGCGCGGCTGCGGTTTTACGAACGCCTCGCCGATACCGAACTGTTCATGCTGCTCGGCGCCGAGGCGGAAGGCGACCAGATCACGCCCGAGCTCTTCGACATCGAAGACCAGCGCTTTGCCCTTGTTTTCGACCGCGAAGAGCGGCTGTCGCAATTTGTCGGGCGTGCCGCACCCTATGCAGGCATCCCGGGCCGCGCGTTGGCGCAGATGCTGTCAGGGCAGGGGATCGGGCTGGCGCTCAACCTCGAAGTCGCGCCTTCTGCCATGCTGATCCCTGCCGAGGCGATTGATTGGCTGGTGCAAACCCTGTCACACGGGCCTGACGAGACCGAGGCCCGCCTGACTGAAGTCTCTGCCCCCAAAGGCCTGCCCGAGGCGGTCGTTACCGGGCTTGATCGCAAACTGGCAATCGCCGCAGGGCTGGCGCGTTTCGCCTATCTTGCCGCCGCCACCTATGAAGACGGCGCGCGTGGCCATGTTCTGGCCTTCGTCGATGCACTGGAGGGTGCGGAAAAGGCGCTGGCCTCTGCGGCAGGTGAGGCGCTGACCTTCTCGGGCATCGAAGCAGGCATGATGGATGTGCTCTTTGTGCGGGCCGCCGATCCGCTGGCCGCACATCTGGCGCGCGTCGGGTTGCGCTTTGATTTGCCCGTGCTGGAAGCACCGCAAACCCCGGGCAGCGCACCGGGGATGGACCCCGCGAAACCGCCGAAACTGCGCTAGTAGCCCCGCGCGCGATCCACCAGATAGTGAAACGGCTGGCCCGCTTCGCCGCGCACGATATTGTCCACAATCACCTGCGCTGCCGTCTCGGGCCGAGTGGTGGATGCGATATGCGGCGTGACAGTCACCTGTGGATGCGCCCAAAATGCATGCTCTGCCGGCAGCGGTTCGATCCGAAACACATCCAGCGTTGCATGGGTGATCTGGCCCGCATCCAAAGCGGCCAGAAGTGCCTCATCATCAATCAACGGCCCACGGCCGGGGTTGATGAC
>NZ_DASYOK010000121.1:0-5396 GCF_036007805.1 Yoonia sp. | reverse complement strand
GGGGAAGCCTGCCGTATTGCAGCACCCACGAGCCGGACGCCTTCGCGCGACGTGATGGACCTAGTGAAAAGCCGCGCACTAAGAGTGTGCAACCGAAACCGCGCAGCGATGATGGGCAAGGGAAGCTGATATGACAACGCTCACCCTTTCATGGCCTTCCCGCGATCTGTCACAGAATAGCCGCGTCCATTGGGCGGCCAAGGCGCGGGCAACAGCATCACACAAGACCGAGGCTTGGACGCTGGCAAAGGCTGCGAAGGTGGCAACAGACCCTCACGCGGTGCTGACGTTTACCTTTCACCCGCCAAACAATCGGCACGATGTGCAGAACCTACCGGGCATGTGCAAGGCCGCGATTGACGGCATCGCGCAGGCAATGGGGTGCGACGATAAGCTGTTCCGCTGCCGCTTTCCTGACCGCTTTGCGGAGGTGCGCAAGCTGGGGCAAATTATCATAGAAATCAGTGCGATAACTTATGAAAACAAGGAATGACGCCTTGCCTTTATCATCGAAAAATGCCAGTTTAAATGAGCGAAGGGCCGGGTGCTTGCAACACTCCGACCCCTCTAACCATAGCGACCCTGATAAGGAGGATCGAGCAGTGGCTAATCACGCCAATATACGCCCGTGCGGTGATTCCGCAAGCGAACACACTAAGAACACATGGAAATCAATCGCGGAACTTGCGCGCGCTTTGGCTGATAAGTCGGGCGGTAGCAAATGAGCAAGATCAATATTGCCAATGTTCGCGTGAACGGTGGGACGCAATCCCGCGCTGCGATCAACCCTGATATTGTCCATGACTATTCCGAAGCTATGGCCGATGGCGCGGCATTCCCGCCTATCGTCGTCTTTCACGATGGTTCGGATTATTGGCTGGCCGATGGCTTTCATCGCTACCAAGCCGCAAGCCTTGCGCGCATCTATGAGATTGACGCCGACATCCGGCAGGGTTCGCAGCGTGACGCGGTGCTTTTCAGCGTAGGGGCCAACGCATCGCACGGTCTGCGCCGCACCAATGACGACAAGCGCCGCGCCGTGATGGTGCTGTTGAATGATACGGAGTGGTCGAAGTGGTCGCAGGTGGACATAGCGAAAACCTGCGGTGTGAGCCGTGAATATGTGAATAGGCTCACCAAGGAGGCATCATGTGATCGGTCACAAGATGCGACTCGCACTGTGACGCGAAACGGCACAACCTATGAGCAAAACACCGCCAATATCGGCAGCGGATCAAAACCCGATCAAGAACAGGTCACCACCTCCGAGGAGCCGGATCAAGAGCCTGACACCTACGGATATGCAAAGCTGACCGAGGAGGCGTTGCTTGATCTGGCAAACGGCTTGCGCGCCGATCTGGACGAGGAAAAGGCCAAGCGCAAAGCGGCAGAGGCGGAGGTGAAAGCCCTCAAGGCCAAGCTGCGCGACTTCCAAGACGACGACAAAGACGCCGTGATCCGCCGCCTGCAAGCATCGGTGAACAATGCCGAAAACGCAAAGTGGAAGGCGCTAGAGGATCGTGACGCCTTCCATCGCCAGCTTTTCGCCGTGAAAAAGGAGCGGGACGCCGCGCTGAAAAGCCTGCAATCGCAGGAGGTGACGCTGTGACCCCGATACTGGACCGCATCCGCTCTAAGGGCGGGCAAGTCACCCGCAAAGAGTGGAATATCGTGATCCGGCGCGGGCGGCTGGACGACGCTGCAATGGAGTGGATCAAGAGCAACCGCCAAGCACTGATGTTGGAGGTTTGGCCCGAATATGACGCCTTTGAAGAGCGGGCAGCTATTCGAGAATATGACGGCGGGCAGGATCGTGCCAGCGCAGAGCGTGACGCATATGCGGAGGTGATGGGATGCTGAATTTCACACCTCCGAAGGATATTAGCCTGCGAGATTATCAGGCATCTGCGATTGACGGCTTGCGAGACGCCATACGGGGCGGAAAGAAGCGCCTCATTCTCTGCGCAGGGACGGGCGCTGGCAAGACGCTGACCGCCGCGCACCTCTTGAGAGAAGCAAGCCGCAAGGGCAGCTATGCGCTTTTCATTGTCGATCGCGTGGCACTGGTGGACCAGACAAGCGCAGTCTTTGATGAATACGGCATCCCGCACGGCATCGTGCAGGGCATCAATGACCGCTGGATGCCTTACGAGAACGTGCAGGTTTGCAGCGCGCAAACCTTGGCAAAGCGTAGCCTTCCGCGCGCGCCGTCGCTGATTGTTGTGGACGAGTGCCATGCTCAATACAAAGCGACCCTGCAATACATGGAGAAGCACCCCGACGCCGTGAAAATAGGGTTGACCGCAACCCCGTTTACCAAGGGCATGGGCGATCATTGGGATGATGTTGTCAACGTGATCCCGACGCGACGCCTGATCGAAGGCGGACACCTGATTGAGCCTAAAATCTATGTTGCGAAATCCCCAGAGGATGCGGAACTTGGATTGAACAGCTACGGCGAATTTTCGGACGCAAGCGCCGCAACCGCGGGCATTCAAATCATTGGCGATGTTGTCTCGGAATGGGTTGGCAAGACCAATGAGCATTTCGGCGGACCCGCCAAGACAATCGTATTTAGCCCCACGGTCGAGCATGGCCGCGAACTTTGCGCCGCATTTCGAGCCGCTGGATACAATTTCCAGCAGATTAGTTATCTGGACCGCGATGACAGCGAGCGGGCAGAGAAAATCGCAGAGTTTCGCAAGCCTAACAGTCAAATCATGGGGCTTGTGTCTTGCGGCGTTCTGACAAAGGGCTTTGACGTTCCAGACGTTAAGGTCGGCATATCCTGCAAGCCCTATCGCAAGAGCCTGTCCAGCCACATGCAGGAAATTGGCCGCATTATGCGGACGCATCCTGACAAGTCGCTGGCTCTTTGGCTGTGTCATTCCGGCAATGTCGAGCGTTTTGCGATGGAAACCTATGACGTTTGGGAGAACGGCGCGGGCGAACTGGACAAGGCCACTAAGCGCGACAGCCAGCCCCGCGAACGCAATGAGGTGCAGCGCGAAAAGGTTGTTTGCCCGTCATGCAGCGGCGCGATGCGCGGTCCGACATGCACGGTCTGCGGCTTTGAAAAGCCAGCCCGTTCCGGCGTTCATGTGGTCGAGGGCGAGTTGCAACAGTTCAGCATGCACGACGCCATGCAGCCCCGCTCGGGCTTGCGGGCGGATTGCCTGAAAGAGCCGCGCAAGGTTTACGAGGGCGCGTTGTCCTATGCCGTTGACCACACCCGCAAGGGCGAGGATGCCGCGCGCAAGTGGGCCGCGGGGATCTGGCGCGGCGTATACCCGACAGCCAAGCTGCCGTTCGGCTGGTATGACATGCCGATCCCGCGCGCCGCTGATGTGGCCGCGTATTCCCTAGCAGAGCGCGAAGTTAAGCGGTTCCGCAAGCAAAGCAAGCGGGGGGCAGCATGAGCAAGCACGAGATTATTACGCCAGCCTGTGAGGCGATGAAAATGCACCTTATGGCAGCGGTTGAAATTGCCCAGGCGCAGCAAGGCGGGCGGCAGGCTATCGGGGAGGCCCTTTGCGCCGCGCTGGATACCGTTGCAGGCGGTGCGCCGCGCTATGACCTGTTTAGCAACATGCGCGAAGATGCGGCTTTCTGGGCGGACGTAGCAACGCCTGCGGAGTTGGAGATTTACATCGCCGCCGCACTTCACCGCATTCCCCGCGTCACATTCGCAGAGCGCGCCCGTAAGCGCCTGTTCTGGGCTTTGTGGGAGACTATGCCCCAGACAGCAAAGGACGGCTTCCTAGGGCGCGTACAGAAGGAGGCCGCGCCGCCATGACACATATCAGCGCGGTTCCTGCCCGTCACCAAAGCGCAGGACCTCTATTGCGGTCGGACAGACACGAGACGGCGGCGCAATGGAAGGATGGCATACCGTGGGGCGGAACCTCATGCCAAACGCAGTCCGAAAGGCCGAAGCGTGGTTCCCGGGGCAGCATCACAGCCCCGAAAGTAGCGGCCAACCTGATTGCGCAGATGCAGCGACTTTCAGGGCCAAAGCGACGGCGCGGCTCCGGCTGGCAAGATCGCGGAGGCATGGGGACCAACCTCAGCTTTGGCTGGGGCTGGTCGTCCTATGCCTTTTGCTCAGACGCTCACCAGTTGGCAATTACAACAGTAGTTATAGAAGGATAGACCACGATGAACGCGATTACACTTCAAAGCAAAATCAGGCCAGCAAGATACGAGGACATATTTGCCACGGCAGACGATTACGCAGACAAGGCCCGCGATATAGCGCGGCGGCAGGTTCATGCGCCCATCAATGCAATGAGAGCAACACGCTCAACCCCTGCACAGCCTGCGAATGTGACTGAGGGGCCAAAGGCAGAGTTGCGCCTTCCCGAAACCCGCAAAGCCAGCAGCCGCCAGACTGACGCGCAAAACCTCTTGTTTGACATGATGACCGAGCCAATGACCGCAAATCAACTTGCTGAAAAGCGGGGCAAGGACGTGTCGGGCGTCATTCGGATGCTGAACCTGATGGAGCGGAACGGGGCTGTTACGTCAATGCAGCCCGGCCGCGTCAATGGTCGCCTGCCAGCGAAGCTGTGGGATCGTGCGGTAAAGGCGTACGAGGCTGTGCACATGCAGGCCGAAAAGGGCCGCATATCACGCGAAAAGGTTATGGCCGCACTTCATGGCAAAATGACAGCCGCACAAGTCGCGGATGTGATTGGATACAGAACGCAATACGCGCGGGAGGTTTTGCAAAAGTTGCAAATTGAAGGCCGCGTTGATTGCGAGACGCCGGAGGAGTGGCAGGCGGCAGGAGGCTACGCGCCGAAACTGTGGTCGCGTGTCGAGCAGACCCCTGACGAATGGGTCAACGCCAAGGTGCAGGGCTATGACAACCGCGCGAGGATTTACGCCGTGCTGGATACACCGAAAGCCCCGTTTGAGGTTGCCGACGCCCTCGCAGCAAATCGCCAGACGGTCGCGCACATCATGCGCCAGATGGCCGAGCGCGGGTTGATTGTCGAGGCGGGGCGGACGCGCACAGACAGCGGCAAGCCGGTCAAGATGTGGGTGCGGACATGAGCCGCCGCGAGGATGAAGCGCTGATTGACTATCTGTCCGATGACATCGAATGCGAAATGTCAAGCGCAGGCGAGATGACGGAACTCGGCAAGGAATTGCGGCGCCATGAAGTCACGGCGCGGCGGTTGGTGCGCGAGAACGCAGAACTTCGCGCCCGCCTTGCGGAATTGGAGGGCAAGCCATGACGAAGAAAGGCTTTCTGACGGGCATCATCGGTTTCAAGGCGCCAAAGGGAAGGGGGCCGGATCAACCCATCCCCGTGGCTAACTCAAAACATCGGCGCCTCAAGGCTATCAATGCCAGCCTCGTCAACGCCAATGAGCCGACCCTACAGCGCG
>NZ_DASYOK010000120.1:0-1604 GCF_036007805.1 Yoonia sp. | reverse complement strand
GAAAGGACATCAAAAATCCCGCAGGCCCCACATGACAGCTCAAGCACATCTTGCGGCGGCGCGTCACCCAGCAGTTCGGGAAACATCGACCAAAGGCGCGCATATTCCCGAATGCCGTTTAATCCGCGGTATTGATACTTGATCGGAAGCCGTGCTGCCAACCGGTCCATGATCCCGATCTCGTAGGGCGTCATGATCTCGGCCAGCACAGTATCAGGCTCGGGTCCGTTCGTGTCGAGCCACTTGGCAACAGCACGCACCCGCCGATACCATTTTTCGCGTTTTTCCGCCGGAAAACGGCGGCTTGCTACGGCAGGGCGTGCGCGGGACGCGGCAACATACAAGGCTTCTTCAGCCGCGATGTAAGTCTCTGCGATGCTCTCGTAGCCCATCAATCCACCCCTGTTCCGGACTATTTGCACTGCGCCATCCGTTGCAAGATTTGCATGTGAACGGGCACAAACGGGAAAGTCGTTTTCTTATATTTTACGTCCCGGATTGCTTACTGCGGGTCACGTAAAATGACAAACCTATAGTCGTGCAGCTTATGCTGTCGGCTGTCGGCGGCAGGGCCCATGATGACCGGCATTGAACTTGGCGGGCACTTACAGCATCTTGCCGCCGACAGCATCTATGGCAAATAGATCCGACAGATACCGCACCCCTTGCGACAGGACGAAGATATGAACGCGGAAACCAAGCTTCGGCCCGGCAAACGGCATCGCGACCAGATCATCAGGATGGGCGGCCCGATCGGTGCTGTCGCGCAGCTCTCGCAACATTCAGAGCGCAAGGGCGCAGTGCTTGATGTGGGTGTCAACCGTGGCACCGTGGCACTGCATCTGTGCCGTCTTTTCTGTGATCTGCCGGTTCACCTGATCGAGCCGATCCCGGCGCAATGCGACTACGTGCTGGAACGCTTTTCGCGGTTTCCGACGGTCAAGGTGCATCAGATGGCTTTGTCGCATGAAACCGGACAAAGTGATTTCCATATTGCCGATTATCTTGGCAATTCCTCGCTCTTCACCAACAACGACGAAGCCGCGGCAAAACATACCGAACACGCGACAGTCGAGACCATCACCGTTGAGACCAGCCGCCTTGATGATTGGTGCGCCGCGCAGGGCATTGATCATATCGCCTGCATGAAACTTGACACGCAGGGCAGTGAATTCAATATCCTGACCGGTGCAAAGACCCTGCTGTCACGCCATGCGATCGACATCATTATGCTCGAATGGTTCTCGCTTCCACACTATGATGGCGTTCCATTGCTTGAAGACATCCTGACGCTGATGCGCAGCCACGGCTACGTGCTCTATAACATCTACCCGTCACGCAAACTGAAAACCGGCGTGTTGCGCTATGGCGACGCGGTCTTCATCTCCGAGACATTCCACAAAACCCGCCTAACGGGGAAGGAAGCCACCTAGGTTCAGCCCCCCAAGGTCACGATCACGCCGCCCGCCGCCTGCGCATCATCCACGTCATGGGTCACCATCAACACCGGCAACGCCCTTGCACGGGCACGGTCAAATACCATCTCGCGCACCTGCGCGCGTAGGGCGGCATCCAGCCGCGAAAACGGCTCGTCCAACAGCAGC
>NZ_DASYOK010000119.1:0-23105 GCF_036007805.1 Yoonia sp. | reverse complement strand
CCGCGCCGACAGGCAAGTGTGGCCGCCAGCAGACCTATAGCGATACCGCCATCCAGACGTGCCTGACGATGAAGGTGCTGTTCGGGATGGCGCTGCGGCAGACGACCGGGTTCGTCGAAAGCTTGTTGCGCTTGGTCGGTCTTGGCTGGACGGTGCCCGACTTCAGCACGCGATCCCGCCGCCAGAAGACCCTTGCGGTGAACATCCCGTACCGCGGCTCCAAGGGCCCGCTGCACCTGCTGATCGATAGCACGGGCATCAAGGTCGAGGGGGAAGGAGAGTGGCACGCCCGCAAGCGTGGTGGGCCCAAGCGGCGGGTCTGGCGTAAGATCCATCTCGGGATTGACGAGGAAACCTTGGAAATCCGGGCTGTTGAGATCACCGGGAGCCACATCGGCGATGCACCAGTCTGCCCGACCTTCTCAGCCAGATCCTGGAGGGCCAGGAGATCGGCAGCGTCACGGCAGACGCCGCCTACGACACTCGCAAATGCCACGATGCCATCGCCGACCGCTGTCATGCACGAGCCGATCAGGTGCGCGTGATCGGTTTGTCAATTAGGCTGCAATGCCGTTCGGATCAGAGGGTGCCGCGCCACGCGCCGCCATCTTCCCCTCTTCAGCAACCGTGCAGATCGAAGCCTCTTTGAGACACACATCGGGTCCGACATATTTCCTCATGGGCGTTCTCCTGAGGTCTTATATCTATGAGGCCAATATGCCGGACCCAGTTTCCCACTGGAGAGCGATCGCGGTAATCACACCATATGGTTTGTCCAAATTGTTTGGTAAGGCAGGTGCGCGTTGCTCAACATGGAATTGCCCTGTAACGGTCCCTGTCTGTCAGTTGCTACTAAAGATACTGTTTTCGACCACATGGAAACTTTCCGTGACAAACTCCACTTGCTATCCGAGGAGGGGCGGAAAAAGTCTTTGGCAAAAGATTAAGAAAGTTATGGGCTGTATGGAACGTAGAACAAAACTGAGCATGATTGCAGGTGCCGCATTTTGGTCGGCCGTGATTGCGGCTCCAGCGTCATACGCCCAGTCTTTCACAGGTGAGCTTGACGGGACGAGTTACGATTTCAGTATTGTTGGGCCCGGAAGCTTCGAAAGCCTGCAGGGTACCCTCGAGGCAACGCCGTGGTGGGGGAATGCGACGCTTGCCGAGAGCGCTGCAAATCTCGTCGGTGATGAATTCGGGCTTGTTAATGGTGGTGGCGAATTTGGACCACACTTCGCTTATGGGATCGTAGACGGAGAGTTTCCAAGTTTTGTTTCCTATGCGTACCTTCCTTGGGAAAGCGGAGCGAGTGCGACAGGCGCTTCGACACAAATTAACCATACTCAATTCGCGACAGCCACTGTCACTCCAGTTGCTGTTCCAGAGATCAATGGAAATGCGCTGGCGTTGATCGGCTTTATCCTTGGTGTTCTGGCGCTGCATATCGGCAACAGGCGTAGGCAGTTTGCGCAAGGCGCAACCTTTGCTTGAACGCTCGCAATAATTGGCGCTTTGACTGACTAGCTTGAGCGCGCGACGCTGTGACTTAACTGCGTGATCTTATTCCCGCCGCTGATCGGTATCGCGGCTCGATGCGTGCGTTCAAGCCGGCTGATGCAACCGCATGAGATTTGCCGCAAATGAGATCCTATGCCCGTCAATCCGCGCCACGGTGCTTTCTGATTTTGCTTTGTCGCCTCACGTGGTGGTTTCCCGTTTCCGCAAGCGTTTGCGGATTGCGCATCCTACACAGCCACAATAAATATCACCTTGATAAACGTTGGCGCGGCTGATGTTCCAGTTTTGTGTGGCCATAACGAATTTATGGAGGACCAATCTTTGTTCATGAACGCAGTCATCTCCACGAGCGCGCGCGCGCCCTCAAGGCTCTGGTCGACCTGGCTGCGGAGTATGGTCTGCCTGCTTTTGGTATTGGCAGCATCAAGCGGTCTGCCGACAGCGACGAACGCGCAAGAACAGGACGATCCGATCGTGGCGGTCCTGTCCGATGAGCCCATTCGACAAAGTGAGATCGACCAGTTTTTGCGAACCCTCGAAGCCCGACGAGGCGAAACTCTGGATATGTTCACCGAGCGCGGCACGCAGCTGTATCTCGCTCAACGCGCCGCCAATGCACTTGTAAGGGAAACCTATCCGCGCGGCGTGCCTGAGATCAATACACGTCTTGATCAGATGCGCGCAAACATGAATCTTGATTTTATCATCTCCCGAAGGTTGCAGCCGTCAGAGCCGACAGAAGACGACATCGATGCATTTATAGAAGCAAACCCTCAGTTTTTCAGTGGTCGTGCGGCCTTTCGATATGCGCGCTACACCATCGCCCCGCAATCGGCTATCGAGCGCGACCGGGTGGATGAGCTTGTTGATCAGCTTTCCCGCTTACCGCAGGTCGAAAGTGTCGATATCCAGGTTTTCTCACGTGTTTTGCTGGACGAAGACATCGCATCAATTGGCCGTAATTCAATCGCAAACTCCGAGCAAATCGATGCCGGCCTGCTGGCTACACTTGAGGAAATGGCACGCAACAACAGTTCCGTCAAGCTGAGCGAAGAGGGGGACAGGTTGGATTTGTTGGTGCTTCTCGAGCGTCAAGCTGACCCAGTTGACCCTTCGTTGATGCGCCAACAAGTTGTGGCAGGTCTGTTGCGTTCGGCCACCGACAACCAACGCCAAGACGTCTTAAAAGTACTTGCCGACATGGCCCAGCCTGTCAGCCCGCAAGAGGGTTCAGGGGAAGAGCCCGCGCCTGGCGATCCCGGTCAGGGTACAGGAAGTAACGACACGCCCGTCCCTTTCTCTGACAACGACGGGAGTGTTGCAACATCGCCCGAAGTGGCGCCATCGTCTTTTGCTGAAAGGGTGCGGGCGGCGTTCATGCGGGCAAGTGATCTACGTCTTATCATCATGGCGTTAAGCGCATTTGCAGTGCCCGTGGGGTTGGTCGGCGCCTGGCGATGGGCTGGACAGGCAAAGAAACGTCGATTTAAACAACAAGCTGCGGGTATTTGCGAAGTGCGAAAAAGCTTGAAGCTGATTGACCGCCTGTTCGTTCGTGTGCCACTTGCTATTGCTTTTGGAGCATTCATCCTTGGCATCAATGGCACCATAATCGCTCGTGCCTTCACTGGGGTGCTTGCGCTCAATGCAGCCAGCGCATTGGCGGGCGGGGCTGCACTCGGTATGATTCTGGCGCTCTATTTCGCGCGTGGAAAGAGGTACCGGGGAGTTTTGATATTGTTCTGGATCGCAGAGGTGTTGATGCTGGGGTCTGTTGCCCAGTTCATGCTGTTGCGAATGCCTGCATGATCGATACGTCCATTCAGGGTATATAACAATGAAGGCGCACATAGTCTCAAGTTTTAGTGTGTCTAGACTTCAACGTTGCTCGCAGTTGTTTTTTATGTCTGTTCAAATTTGGGCGAACTGCCGTTCGCAGCGTCAGTATACCTGCTTATGATAAGGAGTACTTGCAACACCTGAGCAGAGTCTGTTATCAAAATGAAAATATTCAGGAGCACGAAATGATCCCAATCATACGCCCATTTTTGGCGAATGTTATATTCGCGGTGGTGTTCCCGTTGGTGGCCTCGTCACAGGCAGTGCGCAATTGAGGATCATCCAGCCTCTGTATAAACAGGGATAAATCGTCCACTCGCCGATAGGTCCGTGCGACTAAAAACCTGAGCATCTGGTCTTTTGGATATGTTTGCCGCAAGTTCCTTCACACAGAACGTACCAGTGAGGCGCGTGGTCACTTTTTTTGTGATCATCGCGCTTCAGGTATTTCTGATCGATGCTTTTGCGTCTGGACGATACACGATGCTCGGCGGCAAATTGCCACTCGCGCAGGCGCTGTTTGCAGTTCATGGCATTGCCAAAGCAGCTCTCCTTGGTGCGGTGGTGACAGTCGGTGCTGCCTTGGTCTTCCATCGGGATCTTTTCACGCGTCAGCGCCGCGATTTCTGGCGTATGCTGGCGCTACACTGTGCCATCTGGTCAGCTTTGATGCTGGTGATCTGGTCTCTGCCTGATGGCCGGCGTGGCGTGGATCTTGGTGCTGGGCTTGTCCTGCGCTATCTTGCGTCCTCACTACTCTTGATCTTCTTTTCAGTGACGACCGTCCACGCACTGCTGCATATCGGTGCGCTGGTAAAGGAGGACAGGCGGGTTCTGGGGATCGGCGTGATTACGTTCCTTGCTTTTTCGGGGCAGCATATCTTTGGGATCTGGTTTGAAGCTGGCCCGAACACCTTACTTGAAGATGCGACACTCAACTTGAGCCTTTGGTTTCACGGGTTTTTGTCACTCTCCACCCCCGTATTGAGCTTCAAGGATAGCGGCGTACCTGTTTTGTCTCATGCAGACTTTGCCATCGCGCTGTATCCGTCTTGTGCAGGCTATCAGGGGATGGTGACATCCTTGTTGTTACTTTTCGCATTCTTGCTGATCGAACGTAAGCAGCTGCGTATTTTGCGTGCCACTGCCCTGATTGTGATGGCCACCGGCGCGGTGTTTGTGATAAACGCGCTCCGCATAGCATTGTTGTTCGAAATCGGCGTGAAGATATCCCCCGAGATTGCCTTGGAGGGATTTCACTCGAACTTTGGCACGCTCTCCGTTTTCTTGGTTGTGGCGGCAGCGATGATCGTTCTGACGCTGCCTGCGTTTCGTCGTCGTCCTGACAGTCAGATTACGTCAGCTGCCGGGATGTGGCATGCATCTTCCGACGTAGACCTTGCTGACGAAGTCCTTTGGCAAATGGTACCCCTTGCCGCCCTATTGACAACAATTCTGGTCACCGGCGTTTTCGTCGGAAGCTTTAATTGGCTTTACCCTATTCCGATAGCGGTCGGTTCCATTGCGATCGCAATGCAGTGGCCGAGGATTAAGACCACCTTTGACCGGCATCTGTCTTGGTTTGCGATCGCTGCAGGCGTCGCTGTTTATGTGATCTGGATCGCGATTTTACAACGGGATGATGAGCGAGAAAGCATGCTCCGTGCGACGCTTCAACAGGCACCAATTTGGGCTGCGGTCGGCTGGATTTTTGTCCGGGTGATCGGTTCGTCGGTTGTTGTCCCTATTGTTGAAGAAATTGCGTTTCGGGGGGGCGTCATGACCTTGCTTCAGCGCGGGCTGGATCGCTACTTGCACGCCCCGCTTGTCACGATGACTGCATTGATTTTGACCTCGATTGCATTTGGCCTCATGCACGGGGCGGTGCTGGCTGGAATAATTGCGGGGTTGTTTTACGGGGTTGTAGCTTTGCATCGTCAAAAACTTGGCGACGCCATCATCGCCCATGCAGTGACAAATCTCCTGATTTCTTTGCACGTATTAGTGCTTGACGATTGGTATTTGTGGTAGCGTGCTGCGATCAAAATGACCTGATGTTCGAAGTGCTAGCTACCGATGCTGTGGGTTTTTACGTTGATTGCGCGGATCGGGCAGTCGTGCCTTGCGTCGATGCAAATCGCAAATTCTGGGCTACACCTGATCGTGGCCGGGTTGTTGTTCAACAAATGGTCGCGGGTTGAGCGCGACCTTGCGCTTTCAAACGGCACGTCACAACAACGCGGAGCGCAGCGCTGGTGACATTACCTCTTGGTTTTTATCGAGCTTGCGATAGTCCCTTGCTGAACTTAAAGCACCAGAGCTCATCCGGCTGGATTCATCGACGCCTTGTCCCCTTGCGTCGGGGAGGCCGGCAGAAACGCACATGTGTTATGATGACCTGCCCGTTAGGCTTGCCCAAAAGTCCATGGCGGATCAGCCAACGCTGCAGGTGCGCTATCAACGCAAAGAAGAGCCCCCCGGCTGCGTAAGCGCGAAAGTCTTGGCATTTTGCCCGTGCGTGGCCTTTGTGATCTTGGTTCGGACACAGGGTGAAGCACAAGACGTTTTCACGCAAATTGTCAAAAGTTAAAACGAATGCACGTATTCTTCATCTTCTGATCCGTCTCGCAGAGCCGGACTTGTTGATACGCAAAGTCACAATATATTGTATATCCATGCAACGGTAGAATGAAGATAAACTCAGGATGATATGCCCTTGCTTGGGTCATGACACCCCGTTGAGGTAGCCTGTTATGCCGTCCTGGCCGGACAAGGGGAAAATTCTCCTGTTTACAATCTTTCAATGTTGTCCGTCGAAAGATTGGGCAACGAGTTGATCAGCGGCAACATACTCGGAGTTTTGGTATCTTGTGATGTGGTAGCGGCCAGCTTTTCGCCCGGCTGCGACCGCAATGAAGTTACGCTCACTCAGCCGTTTCAGCGCTCTGTAGAATGTCGGACTGGATATATCGCTGCAATAGTCATGCTCTTTCACGCGATTGCTCGAAACGTCGGATCCATCAGGACCCAGCTCTGACATCGCGTAGAGAATCTTTCTTTCATCCTCGGTGAGATTACCCAACCCCATTTCAGCTTCCATTGATGCAAGCAGCCCGTAAAGATTGGATAGCTGCATAATTTGGCGGTCTTTCATGACGTTAAACCTCATCTTAACTGCGTACCCTGCGCGTATCGCCCGACCAGATAATCTTTGGATACTTATACCGTATCGAAAGAGAATCTACAACACCTTCCAAATATGATTTTCGACTTGAACGCAGCGAGGATGCTCTCACTGACCATATTTGATGATCAAAAATGCTATTTATCAGTAGCTTACCAAAACAGAGATTATCAGGACGGATTCACCGTGTTTTGCCATTTGAACTTCCCCCTCCAAGTGATATTGTCATAATGATAAAAGAAGACATGTCCGATTTTGGCGCGATCACCATCGAGGACGAGAATGTTTGCCACGACTGAGTATAAGGAACGTACCCGGATGAAGATGGTAGCTGTCTTGAGCGGTGCCATCATGTTTGGTGCGCCTGGTCTCGTTTGGGCACAGGAGGGTCCGGTCTCTGGTGACGGAGCCGCGGCAGAGACTGCAACCGCTTCAGGGCAGCAAGATGGTGATCTCCTTTCGAACGACGATCGGGCACCGCTGATTGCGTTGTTTCTGTCCGATCCGGAAGCGTTTCTTGACGCGCGCGACGCAGACGCTATTGCCGCTTTCATCGAGCGTTTGATTACCGATGATCCGGGCGCAATTGGTGCGGTATTGACGGCTCTGGATCGGGCAACGGATCAGCGATCTCAAGGCGCAATTGCAGATGGTATTGCGCGTGCTGTTGCGCGGCTTTCTGCTGAAGGAAGAGATGCCGCAAGCGCAGGGCTCCTTGCCCGAATAGCGATAGAAGGGAGTGCTGAACTGCTCAGGAGCGTTGTGGAAAGCTCTGAGCAATATAGTGCGGAAGTTGCTGCCGAAGGCCTGCAAGAGAGCTTTGCCGATCCTGTAGGAGCAGAGGTGATTGTTGCGCCTGAAATAATTTCGGCACCCGCCGACCCGCCGCCAATCGTCGGGGCGGGATCGGACGGTGGGTCGGGTGACAGTGGCAGGGATGCTCTTTCGCCCGTAACAAATGCACCAGGTATCGATGATGGGAGGGCCAATACTGCGTCGAGCCTAGAGGAAACGCCAGTCCTAGGAGGAATTGCCAGCTTTCCTTCATCACCGCCGGCATCACCGGTGGCAACCAACTGACTGTTGGCGGAAAAACGCGACCCTGATGGTGGCGTCTGAACTATCGATAGTAAACGCAACAAAACTTCCTGACATAAAGGGCATAGGGCATTGAGAGCGCAGAAGAATCTTTTCACAGATGAGGTTGAAGATTCGCCATATCCACAGCGGATATCGCAATCCGTTGCAAACGACGATGAAATCGATTTTAGCAATCTGCTCAATGTTGTACGCCGAAACTGGGCGTATCTTTTGGTCGGCATCCTGTTCGGACTTGCCTTGAGCGTGGCCTATATTCTCAATACCTCGCGGGTGTACACCGCAACGGTCAGCATTAGTCTTGATACCGTCGAAGCGGCAAATGTCCGAGAGCTGTCGGGAATCTACGACGCCCCATTGACGGAGTCTCAGGTATCCACCGAGCTAGAAATCCTGCGTTCGGAAGCGATCGCGACAAAGGTCATCGATCGCTATGAGTTTTGGCGCAGCGCGGAATTCTTGAAACGGCCCCGGTCAGCTCTTGATCGCCTTTCCGGGGTTGTCCGCAGGCTGAGTTCAGCCGCGGTCTCTGCCATCAGTTCGAATGTTTCCGATGTTCCTGCCTTGCAAGAGGCACCTGAAGATGTCGCGGCGCTTGAGCGTCTGCGGGCAATCGGGATCATCCGAGGAAATGTAAACGTCCAGCGTTTGCGCGACAGCCGTATTGTGACGATTTCATTCAGATCGACTTCGCCGGAAATGGCCGCGAGAGTCGCCAACGCGATTGCCGAGACCTATATTGAAGACCAGCTGGATTCAAAATTTGACTCCACCCAGCGTGCGACAACCTGGCTGAAGCAGCGCTCCGATCAGCTTCGTACAGAGCTTGGCGAGATTGACAATCAGATCGATCGGTTCCGGCTGGAGAACAACCTGCTCGGGTCGCAAGCGGGTTCCAACCTCGAAGATCAGCTTGAACGCATTGCCATGCAACTGGCGGCAGCGGAAGCTGAAATGGTAAATTTCGTGGCCAAACAGCGACGTCTGGAAGACATTATTGCGCAGGGTGACAGGACGGCTGCGGTCAGTGCGACAGCGACACAGGGCATCACCAACGAGCTCAGATCACGTTTTCTGGATATTTTGAAGGATTACAATTCTCTCTTGGAGAGGCTTGGGCCTGACCATGAGCAGACCCTGAGGTTGTCGCGCGAGCTCGACCAGATCCAGGAGTTGATGTTTGAAGAAATCAAACGCAGCGAACGTGTGACTGCGAACGATATTGAAACCGTGATGGCACGCATTGCAGCGTTGAGAGAGCAAAAAGAGGAAGCGGAGCGTCTCTATGGGGCTGGAAGCGAAGTCGTTCTTCAGTTGCGTGCGCTTGAACAGAACGCAGAAACTGTCCGGAGCCTCTATTCCGGCTTCTTTCAAAGATACCAGGAGCTGCTTCAGGAACAGTCTTTCGCGGTTTCGGATGTGCGGATCATCAACCCGGCCAAAGTTTCCTCCAGTCCGTCAAGCCCCAACGCGCGCCAGGTTGCCGTGATAGGGCTGTTTCTGGGCCTGATGACGTCTGCAGCTTTTGTCATCATTTTGGAATTTCGCGACAACAGAATTCGTACAGAGGATGACATACAAGCCAAGCTTGGCATTGATTTTATCGCCGCGTGCTCTGTGCTGAGCACAGGCAAGTTTTTTTCGCGGAAACGAACGAAAACACAAAGGCCAGCCGATAACTCTGCCGTCTTGCCGATGTTGCTCCGCTTCGGGGTAGATAACCCTCTGTCGATGTTTGCGGAGAGCCTGCGTGCCGTCAAACTCGCTGTCACGCTTAAACTGCGAAACGATGTTGCGGAAGCCGAAGGGGTCGTCGTTGGCATGGTGTCGTGCTTTAGTGGTGAGGGAAAAACGACGATCTCGAGCAATTTTGCGAGCTTGCTGGCAAGCCAGGGGAAAAAGGTTCTTCTGATCGATGCGGACCTGCGGAATCCTGAACTGACCACTTTATTGTCGCTGTCGAAAGAACCAGGTTTGCTCCAGATCCTTTTAGGCGAACAGGACTGGCAGACTGTGATATGCAACGAGGCAAATACCCGCCTTGACATCATCCCTGCGGGGATGGGGCGCGCGACACATAGCAGTGAGTTGTTGTCAGGTGAGAACATGGGCGTCTTGCTGGGAGCCCTGAAGCAGGCATATGATTTCGTGATCATTGATTTCCCACCACTTGCACCCGTCATCGATGCGCGGGCGAGCCTGAAATATATGGATGGTGTGGTGTTTGTGATCAAATGGGGACAGACAAAGCTATCTGATGCGCAGGTCATCCTTCAGCGCGATCCACGGCTTGTGGAAAAATCTGTAGGCGCGGTCCTGAATTTCTACGATGCCAGACGTGCGGCTGCCTATGGCAGTTACGTAAGCCAGTATTACACATCGGGGTATAAACGGTACTATGATGCTGCTTAGAGTTTTTTTTTGGCGCTGCTGATCACGGCGCTTTCAATCAACGTGCGGCAGCTCGCCTCCTATCTGGCGTTTTCAGATTATGCGCAACTTGTAGAAGAAATCTCGGAAGGCAGATTTATGCCCTCTGACTTGGACCGTATTTCCAGTTTCCTGGCCTATTACGAGACTGAGAATATCAGTTGTCGATCCGAGGAGATCCGCGTCTTTGCGATCCTCGCGCTTTATCGCGCTGATCTTTTGGCAGCACAGAAAGGGGTATCGCCTTTCGACTATAGTCCCGATTTGGGTTTGCAACTTGCACGCGCACAGGCGATGCGGGCGATCCAGGGCCTGCTCCGGTGTTCGCCCATGGATGGCGACATGTGGTTACGGCTTGCGCTTGTTGGCCGCACGATGGGTCTGGAGCAGTCACTGCTTGACACTTACCTCGCGTGGTCACGCACAACAGCCCCGCATGAAGGCGGGGTCCAACGCAGGCGTGAAGACCTGTCACGCAGCGAGCGCAGCGGTCCTTGATGAACTGCCGTCCCCTATGGAGATGTGTTTTGTGTGTGGAAATTGACGCAGGCGAACAGGGACGGGGACAGGGGCATGCCTGTGTCCGTTTGCCGCCTCTGTGGCCCGTTCGGGAAAGTTTTCCGGTGTGGCGATGCCAAAGGTGCACGTGGCTTGCGGGACGCAAAGCGGGTGGGCGCCGCGCCATCTGACCTGCCTGACCGGCAGCGCCCCGGGCTTTGTGGTGGTTTGTCACGATCCTGCGTGGATCGGGGGCTGCGCCATCGCTGACCCTCATGCGCATGGCAATTGTTGCGCGGGCCAGATCGCCCCGGGGTGCTGGGGCCTTGCGCAAGCAAGAGGTGTCCACTGCAAGGAGAAGAGTCAGGGGGGTGCCGGCGCCTGTTGTGGCACGGTGAAACGGCCGTCGGCAGGCCTTGGCGGGGCGCGGTTTGGGCCCGTCGCGCATGTCAGCGGTATATGGGCAAACTGATCCTTGAAGGGTGCCGCGTGAATATTTTTTCACTGCTGTAATCGACTGTTGCGACCCACCAATAACTATCATAGTGAGACAAAGTGAGATGGACTGGTTTGCGATTTATGACCTATCGATCAAAGGAATGACCTAAATTCCACAAAAACGCAGTGACTTGCGCTGCGGTAGCTATGTTCTTTTAGGTTTGTACTAAAGAGACGTTTCTCAAATTGACTTTGAGACTCAACCCATCGCTCCGAACGCTCCTGGCTGGCCCGCACGTTTTTCTGCGTCAGTCCCGGGACGCGCCTCCGGGCGCAGCAAGTGCCTTTTGGCTGGGGCGGGTCTTCAAATTGGCAATAGGGCGCCCTTTGATGGGACGTGGGAGTTTGCGTTATCGGAGATTTGCAGCTTGATGACACCTCCACGCCGAAATTCGGATTTGACCAGGCAATGCACCTGTGTCGGGCCAGCCGGGATAACCGATGCTTGAATTGGTGCAAACGATGAAATCAGATCGTGGCTCCTACCTGCCGGCAGACAATGCGATGACGGCCAAAAAGGCACAGCCTTCGGCGCCGGTCGTCCGCCGTGCAGGTGCGTTGCTGTGAGGTGTCTCGTCACAGGGGGTGCTGGCTTCATCGGCAGCCATACGGTTCTGGCCCTTTTGGAATCTGGCCACGATGTCTTGGTGATAGATAATTTCTCAACCAGCTCGCCTGACGTATTGAAACGGGTCACAGAGTTGGCAGGGCGCATCGTGCATGTGGCTGAGCGAGACATGCGGGATGCCGACGCTCTGCGCAATACATTCGCGCGCTGGTCGCCGGATGCTGTCCTGCACTTCGCAGGGCTCAAATCGGTGTCCGAGAGCGTCGAAGATCCGGTGCATTATTATGATGTCAACCTTGCAGGTACGGTCAACCTGTTGAAAGCCATGGACAGCGTCGCATGTCACCGGCTGGTCTTTTCTTCTTCTGCGACTGTTTATGGAAAGCCTCTCTACTTGCCTTTTGATGAGGCGCATCCAACAAATCCGGTGACCCCTTACGCACGCAGCAAGCTTGCGGTTGAGAACCTTTTGCACGACTGGACCGTTGCAAATTCTGCGCGTGCGGTAACCGCGCTGCGCTATTTTAATCCTGTCGGTGCTCATCCCTCGGGGCGGCTTGGCGAAAATCCCACCAGTGTGCCGCACAACTTGATGCAATATATGTCGCAAACAGCACTGGGCCGACGTGCGTTCTTGCCGGTATTGGGGGATGATTATGACGCCCGTGATGGGACAGGCGAGCGTGACTATATCCATGTGATGGATCTTGCAGAGGCGCATTTGGCGGCGCTTGGAGATCTTGAGCTTAGTGTGGGTTTTCAAATTTATAATGTTGGAACAGGGCAGGGCGTCACCGTGCCGGAGATGGTGACAGCGTTTGAAGCTGCCAGCGGCGTCACTATACCGCTTCAGGACATGCCGCGCCGCGATGGTGATTTGCCCGGGTTCTATGCCAATCCAGATCGTGCCAAAAACAATCTGGGGTGGAAAGCGAAACGCGGGATTGATGCAATGTGTCGCGATGCATGGGCCTGGCAGGTCGCAAGTCCTGACGGATTGGTGCACACAGAGGATGCCAGATGACATCTGGTGTCGCGTCTTTTCCCCCGATCACGACAGCGGTTTTCCCCGTGGCGGGATTGGGAACACGGTTTTTGCCTGCAACCAAGGCCATGCCGAAAGAGCTTCTGCCGATCATCGACAAGCCGATTATCCAATATGCTGTTGAGGAGGCGGTGGCGGCGGGTATCACAGAGCTTGTTTTTGTGACAGGGCGCCACAAAAGAGCGATCGAGGACCATTTTGATGCCAATCCGGAATTGGAGCGTGAGCTTGCGGAAAAGGGCAAGCAGGCCCTTGCCGCATCGATAAGAGACATTGTTCCGTCGCATGTCGCCTGTATCTTCATTCGTCAGCCGCGCGCATTGGGCTTGGGTCACGCCGTGCTTTGCGCAAGGCCGGTCCTGGGCCGCAAACCTTTTGCCGTCTTGCTTGCCGATGATGTTGTCAAGGGCCCGGTATCGCCGATCTCGCAGCTGGTGACCGCGTATCAATCAACGGGAAAGACCCAGTTATCTGTCATGGATGTCCCCGCGCAGGATGTCTCAAAATATGGCATCCTGGTTCCGGGGAGTGAGCCCGGTCGCGTTGCGGGTCTTGTTGAAAAGCCCGAGATCGGCGACGCACCGTCGCGAATGGCGTCTATCGGGCGCTATGTGCTCGAGCCGGAAATCCTTGATATCCTGGTCGGTCTCGCACCGGGGGCGGGGGGCGAAATCCAGCTTGCCGATGCGATCGACCAGCGGGCCAAAGAAGGCCATGTCCGGTCGGTTGTGATGGCTGGCCGGCGCTATGATTGTGGGTCGAAATTCGGGTACCTCGAAGCGATCGTGGACTATGCACTCGCTCATGATGCGTACAGAGAAAAGTTCGCAGAGCTGCTGGCCCACCGTGTGCTCGGGGAGGCGGCAAGATAGGGTCCAACCGAGCCCGGAGCGCTGGCGTGAGCCGGTTGCAGCATCCAAAAATCAATCTGGTCGATAGCACAGCGTGCACGTGAAGGCCAAAATGGAAGTTAAATCAATATAATGTGCGGCATAATTGGGATCTTGGGGCACGGTGACGTCGGACCGGAGCTGATGAGCGGCCTCGCCCGTCTGGAATATCGCGGCTATGATAGCGCCGGGATTGCCTTGATGGACAGGCATGGTGACGTTGCTGTGCGGCGTGCGGTCGGCAAGCTTGAAGCCCTGAGCGCCCTGCTTGCTGACGCACCTCTCCAAGGTAAGGTGGGGATCGGGCACACGCGGTGGGCCACCCATGGGGCTCCAACAGAAATCAATGCGCATCCTCACTCTGTGGGGCAAGTGACATTGGTCCATAACGGTATCATTGAAAACCATGCCCAATTGCGCGCCGAGCTTGAAGCGTCGGGTGTCGTGTTCAGCTCGCAGACAGATACGGAAGTGGCTGCCCAGCTGCTCGACCAGATCTTGCGCCGCACCGGATCTTTGGACACGGCTTTTGCCGAATTGCTTTCGCGCCTTGTCGGATCCTATGCGCTGGCGGTGATCATGCACGGCGCGCCGGATCTTCTTTATGTCGCACGTCAAGGGAGCCCCTTGGCCTTGGGCTATGGTGCCCAAGACGTGCAGGGTCGCGCATCCATGTATGTCGGCTCGGATGCATTGGCGCTGGCCCCGTTTACCGAGCAGGTGAGTTATCTCGAGGATGGCGATTGGGCGGCCATCCAACCTGACCGGGTCTGCATATTTGATACCGCGGGCGTAGAGGTGACCCGTGAGATCGTCACGGTCCCTGCAGCCCAGTGGTCAGCGGATAAAGGCCCTTATCGCCACTATATGCTCAAGGAAATCCATGAGCAGCCCGAAAGCCTCGCGCGATTGCTCCATCGTCTGATCCGATCCAATGACGCGCAACTCCATCCGCTGCTCCCTGAATTGGATTTTGCAGGGATTGAAAAGGTTACGCTTGTCGCTTGTGGCACGGCATATCATGCCTGTCATATTGCCAAATACTGGTTTGAAGAGCTGGCCGGTCTTGGCGTCGAGATCGATATTGCCAGCGAGTACCGGTATCGGCGTAAAGGTTTTGGTGCCAATGATATGATTGTCGTGGTCAGCCAGTCGGGCGAGACTGCCGATACGCTCGCCGCGCTGAAACAGACCCGCGGTCGTGTCGGCGTACGTGTTGCCATTGTGAATGTCCCCACAAGCTCGATTGCGCGTGAGGCCGATCATGTCGTGTCTATTGAGGCCGGACCCGAGATCGGCGTGGCCTCCACAAAGGCTTTTACGGGGCAGGTCTTGGCGCTTTTAGGCTTGGTGCTGAAGGCCGCCCAAGAACGCGGGGCCGGGCTTGACGCTTCTGTCCTCGAAGAGGTTTTGGCGATCCCGCGGATCGTGATGGAGACGCTCGCGCTGGAGCCAACGATCCAGGAGATTGCCAGCTCATTGCGCGATGCGCGTGAGACGCTCTTTTTGGGGCGGGGTGTGAGTTATCCACTCGCACTGGAAGCCGCGCTCAAGCTCAAGGAAATCAGCTATATCCACGCCCAGGGCTATGCGGCTGGCGAGCTCAAACATGGGCCGATCGCGTTGATTGAGCTGGGCTTGCCAGTGGTCGTCTTTGCCAGCCATGGGCCATTGCAGGAAAAGACCTTGTCCAATGCCGCTGAAGTGGCCGCGCGCGGTGGACGCATTGTGCATGTTGGTTGGCAGGAAGGCGATATGATCCGCCTGCCACAAAGCGGGCCAATCGCGGGTGTGTTTGCAGCTGCCATCGTGGCGCAGCTCTTGTCGTATCATGTTGCCCTTGCCAAGGGCACGGACGTCGATCAGCCGCGCAACCTCGCCAAATCAGTGACGGTCGAGTGATGAAGCCCGACGGCATGGAAAAGTCCAATTCTATGGAGCCCCTCGCATGAAAATCGCCATGATTGGCACAGGCTATGTCGGACTGGTGTCTGGGGTATGTTTCTCTGACTTTGGGCATGATGTCGTTTGTGTGGATAAACTGCCCGAAAAGATCGCACAGCTCGAGAACGGCGAGGTTCCGATCTATGAGCCTGGCCTCGAGAACTTGTTGGCGAAAAATGTGGGTGCTGGCAGGCTTACGTTTACCACGGATATCTGCGCGGCCGTCCACGGTGCTGATGCAATCTTTATCGCGGTTGGCACGCCCACGCGGCGCGGTGACGGACACGCGGACCTCAGTTATGTGATGGCGGCCGCTGAGGAAGTCGCAAAAGCGCTGACGGGCTATGCGGTGATTGTGACCAAATCGACCGTGCCGGTGGGCACAAACCGCAAAGTTGCTGAAGTGGTCGCAAAGGCCAATCCTGCAGCGTTGTTTGATGTGGCCTCAAACCCGGAGTTCTTGCGCGAAGGTGCGGCCATCGACGACTTTATGAAGCCGGATCGGGTCGTTGTGGGCGTGGAAAACGCCCGCGCGCGGGACGTGATGGGCGAGATTTACCGCCCGCTTTACCTGCGCGACTTTCCAGTGGTTTACACAGATCTGGAATCGGCAGAAATGATCAAATACGCCGCCAATGCGTTCCTGGCGACCAAAATCAGCTTCATCAATGAAATCGCGGCGCTTTGCGAACGCGTGGGTGCTGATGTGAAATCGGTGGCCCGCGGGATGGGCCTGGACGGACGGATTGGCCCGAAATTCCTGCATGCCGGCCCGGGGTATGGCGGATCGTGTTTTCCAAAAGACACGCAAGCCTTGGCGCGGATCGGCCAGGAGCATGGCGTGCCGCTGCGCATTACGGAAACCGTGATCACGGTCAATGACATGACCAAACGACGCATGCTGGATAAAATCGTCGATCTGTGTGGTGGGTCGGTCGCTGGCATCACGATTGCTGTGCTGGGCGTCACCTTCAAGCCTGAAACAGATGATATGCGTGAAGCGCCGTCGCTCACCATTGTCCCGGCGCTGATTGGTGCAGGCGCAAAGGTGCGGGTGGTCGACCCGCATGGGCGCCGCGAAGGTCAAGTACTCCTACCCGGCGTTATGTGGTGCGCAGATCCCTATGATGCCGCTGACAAAGCAGATCTTTTGGTGATCTTGACCGAATGGAACGAGTTCCGTGCACTTGATCTGGGCAAACTCGCGCAAACGATGCAACAGCCGCGCCTGGCCGACCTGCGGAATGTTTATGCGGCGAAAGACGCCCATGAAGCGGGCTTTACAGCCTATGCTGGCGTAGGTCGCTGATGCGCGTTTTGATTACAGGAACAGCCGGCTTTATCGGGTTCCATTTGGCGAGGCTTTTGGTTGCCGAAGGCTGCGTCGTACACGGCTTTGACGGGATGACCGACTATTATGATGTGGCGCTCAAAAAACGCCGCCATCAGATGCTTTTGCAAAGTCCCCATTTTGCTGCAACCGAAGGCCTGCTTGAAGATCAGGCTCTGTTCGATCAGGTCGCAGATGCGTTCGCCCCGGATGTGATTGTCCATCTCGCGGCCCAGGCCGGTGTACGTTATAGCTTGGAAAACCCGCGCGCCTATCTTGATGCCAATGTGATCGGGACCTTCAATGTGATGGAGGCCGCACGGCGCCTGGAGGTCCGGCATCTGCTGATGGCCTCCACCTCCTCGGTATATGGCGCCAACACCGAGATGCCCTTTGTTGAGACCGAGAAAGCCGATACGCAGCTCACAATCTATGCGGCGACAAAGAAAGCCAACGAGAGCATGGGCCATGCCTATGCGCATATCTACAACCTGCCGACCACAATGTTCCGGTTCTTTACGGTCTATGGACCTTGGGGGCGGCCGGATCTTGCGCTCTACAAATTTGTCGATGCGATCCTCGATGGGCGCCCGATCGATATTTACAACAATGGCGACATGTACCGCGATTTTACCTATGTCGATGATCTGGTCCATGCGATCCGGCTCTTGATCGACGCCGTGCCGGAACGTCCCGCTGATGGTATTGTGCCTGAGGGCGATAGCCTGTCGCCGGTTGCGCCCTTCCGCGTTGTGAATATCGGAAATTCCGACAAGGTCCGCCTGTTGGACTTTGTGGATGCGATCGAGGACTGTCTCGGCCAGAAAGCCGAGCGAAACTATATGGGCATGCAAACCGGCGATGTGCCGGCAACCTGGGCCAACGCCGAGCTTCTGAAGGCGCTGACCGGCTACAGACCGCAGACCGATTTCCGCGGTGGTATTGCGAAATTCGTCGCCTGGTATCGGGATTACGCCGGCAAATGACCACAGATCGAAAGACAATAGCCGTCATCGGGCTTGGATATGTGGGCCTGCCGCTTGCGGTGGAGTTTGGAAAATATCGCCCTGTGATCGGCTTCGATATCAATTCCGGGCGGATTGATGCGCTGCGGTCGGGACGCGACGCCACCCTGGAAGTCACGGGCGATGAGCTCGCCGCAGCGCATCAGTTGACGTTCACAACCGAGCGCGCGGATCTGGCCGCAGCCTCCATCTATATTGTCACGGTGCCTACGCCGATTGATGCGCATAAGCGACCCGATCTGACCCCGCTTCTCAAAGCCTCTGAAACCGTGGGTGCGGTGCTGAAAGCTGGCGACATCGTCATTTATGAAAGTACTGTCTACCCGGGGGCGACCGAAGAAGATTGTGTTCCGGTGCTCGAGCGGGTGTCAGGGCTGCGGTTCAACGAGGATTTTTTCTGTGGGTATTCGCCGGAGCGGATCAATCCGGGCGACAAGCAGCATCGGCTGCCCGATATCACCAAGGTGACCTCGGGCTCGACGCCTGAGACGGCAGATCATGTTGATGCGCTTTATGCAGAAATCATCACTGCCGGCACATGGAAAGCCGAGAGTATCCGCGTTGCCGAGGCTGCGAAAGTGATTGAGAATACCCAACGCGATCTTAACATCGCGCTTGTGAATGAGCTGTCGATCATCTTCAATCGCATGGGTATCGACACAAGTGCTGTGCTTGAAGCGGCTGGCACAAAATGGAACTTCCTGCCGTTTCGGCCGGGGCTTGTGGGCGGGCACTGCATTGGTGTGGATCCCTATTATCTGACGCACAAGGCCGAGGCTTTAGGCTACCACCCCCAAGTTATCCTCGCGGGGCGGCGTATCAATGACGGTATGGGGGCACATGTGGCCGGACAGCTGGTCAAGGCGATGCTGCGCCGGCGTATTCAAGTTGATGGGTCTCGGGTTCTGGTGATGGGGCTCACATTCAAGGAAGATTGCCCGGACTTGCGCAATACGCGCGTTGTGGATGTTGTACGCGAGCTGCACGAATATGGCGTGGATATTGACGTTTACGATCCCGCAGCGGACCCGCTTGAGGCGCAAAGCGAATACGGCATCGCGCTTGTTGAGAAGCCTAACCCCGGAGCATACGACGCAATCGTCCTGGCGGTCGCGCATCAGGCGTTTCGCTCCATGGGGGTTCGACCCATCCGGGCTCTGGGCCGCCCCGCGCATGTGCTCTATGATCTCAAGCACATTTTGTCGGCCCATGAAAGCGATCTCAGGTTGTGATGTATTGCAGGATATGCAGCCGAAAATTGGTGAAGTGACGATATGAGGGACCTCTCGACCTGGAAGAAGGCTTGGGCGCTCCTGGAGCCGCGTGAGCAGCGCACAGCCTATGTCGTGCTGGGCGTGATTATCATTGGTGCATTGTCAGCCGCCGTGATGGTTGGCTCTGTTATGCCTTTTCTGGCCGTGCTGTCGGACCCCTCACGCATTGAAACAACGCCTGCCTTGGCGTGGGCCTATGAGACGTTTGGGTTCACATCCACCTACGGGTTTCTGATTGGTCTTGGCCTGGCGTCGTTTTTTATGATCTTGCTTTCCAGTCTGATCCAGATCGTAAAAACCTGGGTTGTATCGCGTTTTGCGATGATACGGATACATGCGATTAGTCATCGACTGCTGACGTGCTATTTGGCGCAGCCTTACGCGTTTTTCCTTAACCGCCACTCTGGGGATATGACACCGCGCATTTTAGTTGAATCGCAACAAGTTGTCGCTCAGTTTTTGCGTCCCGCCGCTGATTTTATAGCGGCGTGCATGACAACTGCGGCCATCATTGGATTGCTTTTTTGGGTCGAGCCTTTGGTCTCGGTCATATCCTTTGCATTGCTCGGTGGACTTTATGGGGCCATCTATCTCTTCACACGCCGGATTTTGAGACAACTGGGACAGATCCGCGTTGCCACCAATCGGCAAAGGTTCCGGCTGGCGAATGAAGCAATTTCGGGGATCAAGGATATTAAAATCTTGGGTCGGGAGCGCGCTTATCTTGAACGCTATAGGCGCCCTTCTCTTAAAATGGCCCAGACGCAGGTCCGATCTGCCGTCTTTCAGCAGGTCCCGCCAGTGGCACTTCAAGCGGTCGCGCTCGGGGGTGTGATCCTACTTTGCATTGTTCTGATTGATCCATCAGGAATTGACTCGGGTGCCGCTTTGGGCGGCGTGCTACCCGTACTAGGTGTCTTTGCCTTCGCGGGCCAACGCTTGATGCCGGAGCTCTCTAAGCTCTATGGCTCGCTTGCCCAGATGCAGGGGGGGAGTGCCGCGGTAGACGCTATTTATGACGACCTTGTGCTACACAAAAATCCGCACAGATTGCCAGAAATCGCAGCCGTTCCTCTCGGCCTGAAAGCTCATCTGAGCCTCGAGAATATCTCTTACAGATACCCGAATGCAGACCAGGCGGGGGTTCACGGTGTCACACTGTCAATCACGGCCGGTGAGAAAATCGGGATCGTAGGCAGTACGGGGGCTGGCAAAACAACACTGGCAGACATCATCTTAGGACTTCTTGAACCTGATCAGGGGCGCCTTGTTGCCGATGATGTTGAGATTACGCAAGATACGTTGAGAGCCTGGATGCAGAGCCTCGGCTACGTGCCGCAGGATATCTTTTTGACCGATGCCGCTGTGGGCGAGAACATTGCCCTGGGCGTTCCGCCCGAGAAGATAGATCAAGCGCGTGTCCAAGAGGCGGCCCGCATTGCGCGCATTGATGACTTCATCATGACAGAGCTGCCGGATGGGTATGCAACATTCATTGGTGAGCGCGGCGTGCGGTTGTCAGGCGGGCAGCGTCAACGGATCGGAATCGCGCGCGCACTCTATCATGATGCTGATTTGATCATCTTTGATGAGGCCACCAGCGCACTCGACAACTTGACCGAAGCTGAGGTCATTGATGCAATTGACGCCCTTCCCGGTGACAAGACAGTGCTCATGATCGCCCACCGTTTAAGCACGGTGCAGCGCTGCGACCGCATCATTGTTCTCGATAAAGGGCAGGTGGTCGGGTGCGATACATGGGCGACGCTGATGGCCGAAAACAAAGCCTTCCAGCGCATAGCCGCAGTCGCACAGGCTGCATGAGCTATTTCGGACCATTCCTTTCACGTGACATTCTAGAAATGAGGTTTGCAGATGTTATCTGACTCAACGATATTGATCACTGGCGGAACCGGGTCTTTTGGCCATGCCTTTTTGCCAATGACATTGCAGAGGTTTAATCCCAAGAAAGTCATAATTTTCTCGCGTGATGAGATGAAACAGTGGGAAATGGCCAAACTCTTTGGCGATGACCCGCGCGTTCGGTTTTTTATCGGTGATGTGCGGGATCGCGAACGTCTCTATCGCGCCTTCGACGGTGTTGATTACGTGGTGCATGCGGCTGCAACCAAGATCGTGCCGACTGCGGAGTATAACCCGTTCGAGTGCATCAAGACCAATGTCAACGGGGCGATGAATGTTATCGATGCGGCAATTGACAAAGGCGTGAAACGGGTTGTCGCGCTCTCAACCGACAAGGCTTCGAGCCCCATTAATCTTTATGGTGCATCCAAACTGGCATCTGACAAGCTGTTTGTCTCAGGAAATGCCTATGCGGGAGAACACGACACGCGGTTTTCGGTGGTACGTTACGGCAATGTGATGGGATCGCGTGGATCTGTGATCCCGTTCTTTATGTCCATTGCTGAAAAGGGCGTGCTCCCCATTACAGACACCCGGATGACAAGGTTTATGATTTCTCTGGAACAGGGTGTAGAGCTGGTATGGGATGCGTTCGAAGACATGGTTGGTGGCGAAATTTACGTCAAGAAAATTCCGTCGATGACCGTCACGGATATTGCCCGCGTCATTGCGCCAGAGGCGCACCATGATGTTGTAGGGATCCGCCCGGGTGAAAAGCTGCATGAGCAGATGATTGGCATTGAGGACGCGCCGTTCACCTACGAATATGAAGAGCATTTCAAGATCCTACCTGCAATTAATAAGTGGTGTGAGGACCCGAAGCGCATCAAGGACGGGCGCAAGGTGACCGACGATTTCAGTTATGTCAGCGACAGCAATCCAAACTGGATGAGCGACGCGGTTCTGTCCAATTGGATTGCGGCGCATCGGGAAAAGATCGGCGCAATTTAAAGGTAAATAGAGATGGCACGCGTTTTGCACGCTGGTTTTCACAAGACTGGTTCAACTTATTTGCAAAAGTTCTTTTTTCCAAAGCTGGAAAATGTCCTTTATCTGAGGAACCTTAGCCTTGGCAAGCTTCCGCTATTCGAAGCCGATAACATGAGCATTGTTATCTCTAATGAGGCTGCGTGCGGATACCCTTACCCAAATACTGCGACATTTACGACGCAAAGACTGGAAAGTAACATTGATATACTTGAAATAAACAAAGTTCTTATTATTGAGAGGGAATTCTTTTCTTGGGTACTTTCCCTTTACTTCCAAACACTTAATGAAAAAGCAACATGGAGCTTACAAGAATTTATCCGGAAGAACGAAAAAGGTCTGCTAACATGGAGGCAAGCAGCTCGCGCTGTCGAAGAAATGTGTGTGCGGAAGAGGATTGATTGTCTGATTGTTCCTTACCAAAGCCTAGTCTCGGAGCCAGGAGTCACACTCAGTAAGATAGCAAATTTCATAGATGGTAGTAGTTTTAACCTGGACGAATTAGATATGGATAAGAGATCGAATATTTCGAGATCAGGCGCCTTCACAATTGCCGCATATCGGGGTTTGAATGCTACATTCAATAATGGCGTTGGACGCTTTAGCGAGCGGATCGTAAAAGATGTACCACGTCGGCTGATGGCGAGCAAACTGGGGCTCGGATTGGATAATCTATCTGGCCGGAGGCTTTCGGCGGATTGCGTAAGGAGAATCATGGAATGATCCCCTATGGTCGCCAGATTATCAGTGAAGACGACATTGCGGCCGTTACGGCTGTGTTGCGGTCTGATTACCTGACGCAGGGTCCTGTTGTTCCGCAATTTGAATCTGCCGTCGCCGAGAGGGTCGGTGGCCGCCACGCCGTCGCAGTTAACTCCGCGACGTCAGCACTGCATATCGCGTGTTTGGCGCTTGATCTGGGCCCCGGTGATCTGCTCTGGACGTCCCCGATTACCTTTGTCGCATCGGCGAATTGCGGACGGTATTGCGGTGCAGATGTTGATTTTGTTGATATCGATCCTGAAACCTTCAACATCTGCGCCGATGCGCT
>NZ_DASYOK010000118.1:0-7409 GCF_036007805.1 Yoonia sp. | reverse complement strand
AAAATTAGTTCAATACGCTGCCGGGTTCAATTTTTTTGAGGTACGCGGTACTGCGTTGCGTGCATAGCGGGCGGTTATTGCGGAATATGCCGAAACCTGTGCAGATCTGGCTTTCCGACAGCGAAAGCCTTAGACTCCACCGGCGTGGCGCGGTGTCCCTTGCGCCAAATTACGACAGATAAATCAAAGGAGTGCAGGCCAAATGACAAACGAAACAATTGGTGTTGTTGGTGTTGGCCTTATGGGGCACGGGATTGCCAAGAACCTGCTCGCGGCAGACTATCCTGTCACGGTGATCGCCCACCGCAACCGGACCCCGATCGAGAGCCTGACAGCACTTGGCGCGGTTGAGGTCAGCGACCTTGACCAAATGGCGGCGGCGTGTTCGGTGATCCACATCTGCGCCCCCGGATCGCCGCAGGTCGAAGAGATCGTCGGCGCGCTGTTACCAGCGCTCAAGCCCGGCAGCATCATTGTCGATTGCTCGACGTCTGATCCGACATCCACAATCGCATTGGCGCAGAAACTGGCAGAGGTCGGGTGCCATATGGCCGATGCGCCACTTGGCGGCACGCCAGTGCAAGCCGAGCAGGGGGAATTGGCCACAATGGTCGGGGCGGATGCCGGGATTTTCGCGCGGCTCGAACCGGTGATCGCAAGCTGGGCTGGCGCGATTGTGCACATCGGGCCGTGTGGGGCTGGGCACAAGATGAAGTTACTGAACAACTTCGTCTCGCTTGGCTATGCCGCACTTTATTCCGAGGCGCTGGCGCTCTCGCGTAAGGTCGGCATTTCGGTGGATCAGTTTGACTCCGTCATTCGCGGAAGCCGGATGGATTGCGGTTTCTATCAAACCTTCATGGGCTACGCGGTTGAGGGCAACCGCGAGGCGCATAAGTTCACGCTGACCAATGCACTCAAGGATTTGCGCTATCTTGAGGCGATGGCCGACAATGTCGCGCTTGCCAATCCTATCGGCAATGCGGTGAAAAATAGTTTCGCTCTGGCCAGCGCCGCCGGGGGCAGCGGGCCAGAGGATTATGTGCCGCATCTCGTCGATTATGTCGCGCGGCAGAACGGCTTGGACTAGAAGACACCATAGTATGTGGCCACCTTGTCAGCCCAGTGCCGGTCAAGGGCGGCGGTATTTTCAAGCTGCGGACTGGCGTCCAGCGTCGCTGCATCAATCGTGAGCACTGTTTTGGTATCGGCGTTGCCGACAGTTTCCACCAGATTGATCGGCAGGACACGCTGTGTTTCGGGCAATACCACGCCTGTATCAACGGCAAGGTGACTGACGGTCAGGTCCGCCGAACCAGCCAGAAGGCCAATCACCTTGCCAAGGTTCTCTTCTCCGTGACAGGCGACAGAGCCCGAGACATTGCGCGCTGAAAACAGCCTGCCGTCCGGTGCGTTCTTTTCCAGAAACGTGGCGGCGACATCCTTGCTTGATGGTCCAAGGATCAATGAGGGGATGTCACTGAATTGCAGCCCGTCATCAAGGCCCACCTTTTCAATGACTTCCAGATTTTCCACGTCAGCTTTGGTCAGTTGCAGCGTCACCAGACGGTCGTCCGGGTCGATCTTGCCAATTTTGTCGGCTGAAACGACGACGGTATGATTGGACAACAATCCGCCCGTATCAATGGCGAGGTGTTTGATCTGCATTGTCTTCCGGTCAACGAAGGCATCAATGATTGAGGCCTTGAAGTCCTCGGCTTCGGCAACAAATCCAAAAATATCGTTTACTGAAAATAGCATGAGAAATTCCTTTCTTTCTAAGTATCGTAATAGTGATGAAACGTCCGGTAGCGCGGGTGGCTGGAACGGATTGGTCGCGACGGTACGGCCAGTGACTGGCGATGCCTTGCGCAGATTTTAAGGGATTAGAAGGCTACGGCGCGGCCACACTTGCGGACGGCATATTCATGCGTCGCAGGCGCTCCAGGTCGGTCTTGCTGTGGCATTCCGCCCCTCTTTCTTGCGTCGTTTCGCGCCGATCACGGTCGGCTTAGCCTACCCTGATATAGGCTTTATCAAGAAAAAATTCAATATTTGCGCATATTTTCGCCAAAAGCGGTGCGTCATTTCAAAACATCGCTGCCGATTAAATTGTGCGCCCGGCACGGTTTCTGCCGGACAGCCAGGTCTGTTCACTCTTTCGGGTTCTCGTCGATTTCCTCCTGTACCTGTCCCCATGCCAGCATGGTAAAGACCAATGTGCCGCCAACGATGTTGCCTGCAAGGACGGGCAAGAAGAATGCAAAGACAGCGTCTCCTGCCGTTGTTGCGCCAGTGACCAGCAAGAACCACATCTCGACCGATCCGGCCACGATATGCGCGAAATCCCCTGCTGCGATCAGCCATGTGATCGCCACGATCAGCCAAAAGACAGAATGCGTTGACTGCGGGATCATCCACACGAGAGCTGCGACCAGAATACCCGCCGGAATAGCGCGCATAAACGCTGTTGCCGGATCATACCCAAGCGCATGTTCGGACAGCGCTGCGATCGCCGGAAGCAGATCCGATGGAATAGCGGGCGTGAATGCAAACAGACTGGCCGCCGCCAGCGCACCCACCACATTTGCCGCCAAGACAATGCCCCAGAGCTTCAGGACACTCGTTAGCATGTGGGGTGTCGGTTTGGCGACCAACGGGAATACGGTCGTAATCGTGTTTTCGGTGAACAATTGCAGCCGCCCTAGGATCACGAGCAGGAATCCGAAGCTATATCCAAGGTTTTCAATCAAATGACGGCTGGGCATATCGGGCAAATAGGTGCGCAGGATTGCCTCGCCAAGAACGGAAAAGCTGATCATCAGGCCTGCCGCTATGCCGGACCAGATCAATGATTTGGCAGGTCTTTGCAATGCCTCTTCGCCCTCGCGGCGGATCACCTCGTATATCAGGCGCGGCGCAAGGCTGGTGGCATCTTCGATGGTTTGCTTTTCTTTATATTTCGTCATGAAATCACCTTTTCCTGTTAGAGGAACTAGCTGAAATCATGCGAAATTCAAAGAACCGGCAAATTGCATCGCTTTATCGAACCATGCCTGCGCGTCGTTGGAGGTGGGCGCTGGGCAATGCGACAGCTGCCGTACGGTAAGGGCACAATCAGTTGTGTTTTTCCAAAACCAAGGTGTTGTCTGTCCCGAAAAAATTGAGCACAAAACAGCATGTCTGGCACTTTGCGGTTTTACCCTGCACAGTGCGTCACAGTAAAAAATCAAATCATCGCCTTAACCAGCAGGAGACCTCTATGTCGATATTTACCAAGGATCACAGTTTCACGCGTGCGCGGAAAATGCTTTCGGTGTCCGCCCTCGCCCTCGTAATGACCTCGGTGTCTGCCAACGCTGAAACCCTGCGCTGGGCACGTGTCGCTGATGCGCTGACGCTTGATCCGCATTCCCAGAACGAGGGCCCGACCTCGACATTGCTGCACCACATCTATGAAACGCTCGTCGGGCGTGCGACAGACGGGTCTCTGACACCGCGTCTGGCAACGGATTGGCGCATCAGCGAAGAAGACCCTTCTGTCTGGATTTTCACGCTGCGCGAAGGTGTGACGTTCCATGATGGTTCCGAGTTCAATGCCGAAGATGTCGTGTTCTCGCTCAACCGTGTCCGCGCCGAAAGCTCGGGTTTCAAGGCGCTGCACAGTGCCGTTGAAAGCGTGTCTATGGTCGATGACTATACCGTCCACGTCAAAATGACCGGCCCGTCGCCGCTTTACGTGCAGAACCTGACAAACACATTCATTATGGACCAGGGTTGGGCCGAGGCAAACGACGTAGTTGAACCACAGAACTTTGCCGCTGGTGAAGAAAACTTTGCCGTGCGCAACACCAACGGAACCGGCCCTTACACACTGGTGTCGCGTGATCCCGAAGTGCGCACTGTGATGGCTGCGTTTGATGGCCACTGGGACGAAACCCCAGCCGTGACCGAGATCATCTACACCCCGATTTCAGAGGCCGCGACCCGCGTTGCCGCACTGCTGTCAGGCGAAGTCGATGTGGTACAGGATGTGCCCGTGCAGGATATCGCACGCCTTGAGCAAACCGAAGGCGTCAAGATCACAACCGGCCCTGAAAACCGCAACATCTTTTTCGCCTATGACATGGTGTCGGATACATTGCGGTCCTCTGATGCACCGGATAACCCGTTCAAAAAGCCTGAAATCCGCGAAGCGATGGCCCTCGTTCTGGACCGCGACGCGATCCAGCAGGTTGTGATGCGTGGCCAGTCACAGCCATCTGCGGCCCCGTTGCCGCCATTCGTGAACGGCTGGACCGAAGAGATGAACGCTTACGGTTCACCAGATGTGGAACGCGCCGCGCAGCTTGTGGTGGAAGCGGGTTATCCTGACGGGTTCTCGGTGGATCTGAACTGCCCGAATGACCGTTATCTGAACGACGAAGCGATCTGTCAGGCGATGGTGGGTATGCTGGGGCGCGCGAATATCAACGCGAACCTTGTGTCACAAACACGCAGCCTGCACTTCCCGCTGATCGAGAACTGGGAAACCGATTTCTATCTGCTGGGCTGGGGCGTGCCGACATTTGACAGCGCCTATGTCTTCAACTTCCTCGTGCACACCCGTGAAGACGCCTATGGCAGCTTCAACGGTTCGCGTTACTCGAACCCCGAACTTGATGCAAAGATCGAATCATTGGAGACGATGACAGATCTGGAAGCGCGCGATGCGACGATCGCTGAAATCTGGGATCAAGTGATGGAAGACCGCGTTTTCCTGAACGTGCACAACCAGATGCTGGCCTATGCGATGCGTGACGACATCAACCTTGATGTGCATCCTGAGAACCAGCCGAAGATGACAACTGTCACTTTCAACAACTAATACGTCTTGAACCTTTTGCCCGCGTGGTTTAGCGCCACGCGGGCAATTTGTATTTGTGTCAATGGGGCTGACCTATTCGCACAGCAATGAGGGGGCTGTTCCAGAATGTTGGCCTATATCATCCGCCGTATCCTGCAATCCGTCTTGGTGATGCTTGTCGTGGCTTTGGTGTCATTTGCCCTGTTTCGTTTTGTCGGTGACCCGATCAATTCGATGGTCGGACAGGAAACGTCGATTGCCGACCGCGATGCGTTGCGCGACCAGTTGGGCCTGAACGACCCGTTCCTCAGCCAGTTCGCGACATTCGTGACCCGCGCCGCCCAAGGCGATTTTGGCATTTCCTACCGCTTGCAACAGCCCGTGATGGAACTGATCCTGTCGCGCTTGCCAGCAACGTTGGAACTGGCGCTGGTGTCGGGGGTGCTGGCGTTTGTTTTTGGTGTCGGCTTTGGTGTTTATACCGCGCTCCGGCGCAACGGTTGGGTGTCGAACACGATCATGACGGTGTCATTGATCGGCGTGTCGCTGCCCACCTTTCTGATCGGTGTGCTGCTGATCTGGGTTTTCGCGGTCGAGCTGCAATGGCTGCCCAGTTTCGGGCGTGGTGAAACGGTTGAGATCGGCGGCTGGACCACCGGTTTCCTGACACCCACAGGGCGCGCCTCTTTGATCCTGCCTGCGATCACGCTGGGGCTCTATCAGATGACGCTGATCATGCGTCTTGTCCGCGCCGAGATGCTTGAAGTGCTGCGCACCGACTATATCAAATTCGCCCGCGCCCGTGGCCTGAGCAATCGCGCGGTCAACTTTGGCCATGCCCTCAAGAACACCATGGTGCCGGTGATTACGATTACCGGTTTGCAATTGGGGTCCATCATCGCTTTTGCCATAATCACGGAAACCGTCTTCCAGTGGCCAGGTGTGGGCGCCTTGTTCATCAATTCGGTCCGCTTTGTCGATGTGCCGGTGATGGCGGCCTATCTGATGATGATTGCGCTGGTGTTCGTGATCATCAACCTGATCGTTGATCTGCTTTATTATGCGGTTGATCCGCGGCTGCGCGTCGATCGCGCGGCGACACGGCATTAAGGATTTACTGACATGAACCGCCTTGCTCGCATGTGGGACAGTGATATCGCGTGGTCCTTTCGGCATTCACCAGTCGCAATTGTTGCCGCAGTCATTGCATTGATTATTGTTCTGGGGGCCGTCTTTGCACCCTGGATCGCGCCCCATGATCCGTTCAATTCGGCGTCGCTGAACCTGATGGACGGTTTCACGCCGCCTGGTGAGCCGAACCAGTTCACCGGCAATACCTATTTGATGGGCACCGACAATCAGGGCCGCGACATCTTCTCGACGATCCTTTATGGCGCGCGGATCTCGCTATTTGTGGGCTTCTCGGCCGTGGTGTTTGCACTGGTGCTGGGCATCGGGCTCGGGCTTTTGGCCGGGTGGCGCGGTGGCTGGGTCGATAGCCTGATCATGCGTATTGCAGATGTGCAGCTCTCGTTTCCGTCCATCCTGATTGCGTTGCTGATCTTTGGCGTGGCGCGCGGCTTTATCCCGCCCTCGATGCGTGAAGAGGTGGCGATCTGGGTATTGATTGTTTCGATCGGCCTGTCGGACTGGGTGCAATATGCCCGCGTCGTGCGCGGTGCCGCCATGGTCGAGAAATCCAAGGAATACGTGCAGGCCGCCCGCGTCATTGGTGTTCACCCTGCGCGCATCGTCTTGCGCCATATCCTGCCCAACGTGATGGGACCTGTGCTCGTTATCGCGACGATCGGTCTGGCGCTTGCGATTATCGCCGAAGCAACGCTGTCCTTTCTTGGCGTCGGCGTGCCGCCGACACAACCCAGCCTTGGCACGCTGATCCGGATTGGCCAGCAGTATCTCTTCTCTGGCGAATGGTGGATTTTGCTGTTTCCGGCCATCGCCCTCTTGCTGCTCGCTTTGTCGGTTAACCTTTTGGGTGACTGGCTGCGCGACGCGCTGAACCCACGGCTAAGGTGACAAATATGACCGATGCTTTGCTGTCCGTCCGCAACCTGCGGGTCGAATTCCCCACACGTCGCGGCGTCTTGACCGCGATTGACGATGTGTCCTTTGACATTAAGCCTGGCGAAGTGCTGGGGGTCGTGGGCGAATCCGGTGCTGGCAAATCCTTGACCGGTGCTGCGATCATCGGCCTGCTGGAACCACCGGGGCGCATTGCTGGCGGTGAAATCCTGCTGAAAGGCGAACGGATCGACAATCTGGGCGCCGAAGCCATGCGCCGCATTCGTGGTAAACGGATCGGCATGGTGTTTCAGGACCCGCTGACAAGCCTGAACCCGCTCTATACCGTCGCCCAGCAGTTGAGCGAGACCATCCGCACCCATGCGGATATTTCCGAAAGTGAGGCACGCAAAAAGGCCATCGCCTTGCTTGACCGCGTGGGTATTCCTGCGGCTGCGCGGCGCATCGACGATTACCCGCATCATTTTTCGGGCGGCATGCGCCAGCGCGTTGTCATTGCCCTTGCACTTTGCGCCGAGCC
>NZ_DASYOK010000117.1:0-1932 GCF_036007805.1 Yoonia sp. | reverse complement strand
TCCGTCGCAATCCACGATGATCTGTTTGCGATGACGGACGCCGACCATGCAAAGATGCGCGCCATTGCGCGCCGTCAGGTGCACGCCCCCATCGAGGCAAGGAAGGCAACGCGCGTTACGCCCGCACAGCCCGTTAAAATGATAGAGGCGATGAGCAACAAACCCGCGCCACAACTGCCAAAGCCAACGAAAATCGACGGACGCACGATAAATAACGCGATGCAGCAGCAGATGGCGCGACAGCGGGTAATTGACGTGCTGACAGAGCCGATGACAGAGCGCGAGATTGCAGAGCGACTGGACCGCTCAATGATCACGATTTTTTCGCGGATGAAGGAGTTTGAGGCGGAGGGTCTGGTGACGTGCGAGACATTCCCAAACCGCGCCGACGGGCGGCAGGTGCCCCGCAAGTGGTCGCGCACCGGCAAGCCGTTGGGTGATCCGCCGAAGAAATCGCTGACGGTAATCATATCTGAGCAGAGTGAGAAAAACCGCGCCGCCGTTCTGGGCGCGCTGGATGAACCCCGCGCAGGTTATCAGGTGGCGGAAATGCTAGGCATGAGGCGCCACACCGTTTCCGGCATCATGCGTAACCTCGCCCGACTTGGCCTGATCCGAGAAGGCGGGATTGTGCGGACGAGCAACAATAAACCCGTAACCGCATGGGTGCGCGCATGAAGCAGATCGTCGCCAGATTGAACGCCCAGATCGAAGCGCAGGCCGAAACAATCACCCGCCTTCGCAGGGATGGCGAGAACATGCGCCGCGCAAAGGTAGCGCTGGAGCGCAAAGTCGAGAGCTTGCAGGCAAAAGTGGACAAAGCGCGCCCCGCGCCAGCGCAGCCGCCGGCAGAGCGCCACCCTATCCTTGTATTCAAGTCACGGAGGGCAGGGGCATGACCATAGAGGCCATCAAGGGGCCGAGAGGCGAGGAGCTGGCCCGATGCACCTGCGCTGATTGCGGCGCGACCGAAGACGTTAGAGCGGCACATGGAAACTGCCCCGGAGGTCGCGGACGCATTGTCATGGCGCTTTCCAATGACGGGCAAGCCATTCGGAAGATCGAAGCCCAAGGGTGGGCGCTGGTGAAGAAGAAACTGCGCTGCCCTGCGTGCGAAGCCAGCCGCCGCGCTGTCACTGCAAATTCCAGCGGTGACACCACCACCACCACTCATGCACTTGGAAGGGACAAGCCAATGGAAAAACCGCCTGCTACCGTAACTTCACTGCGTCAAGCGACACCCAAACAAAAGCGCGAGATCATTGGTATTCTCGAAGACGTTTATGACGACGACAGCAAGAGATACAAAGGCCAAGAGACTGACAAAACCGTCGCGGAGACGATCGGTAGCGGCGTCATGCCCGGTTGGGTGGCTGAGATCCGCGAAGAAATGTTCGGACCGGATGGCAGCAACGACGAAATGGACGCGCTGTTGATCGAAATGCGCGCTTGGCGCGACGCTCGCATGAAGGATGTGAGCAACGCGCGGATTCACTTGGAAAACGCCGAAAAAGTGCTGCGCGATATGGATCAGGCGATTGCCAAGGTTGTCGAGTTTGAAAAGCGCCAAGCGAACATCATCAAGGCCGTCGGCCCCAAGGCAGCGAGGGCATAGGCATGACCATCACCCCAGAACAGGCTGAAACCATCCGCACCGTCAAAACCCGCGTTCAATACATGCGCGCAGGCGGTGCCCGCGATGAAATGATAAGGGCCGGGCTGATAGCCGAGGGCTGGCCCGCTGCGGCGGTGCTGGCAGCGTTGGAGGCCAAGTTATGACGAAGAAAGGCATTCTGACGGGCATCATCGGTTTCAAGGCGCCAAAGGGAAGGGGGCCGGATCAACCCATCCCCGTGGCTAACTCAAAACATCGGCGCCTCAAGGCTATCAATGCCAGCCTCGTCAACGCCAATGAGCCGACCCTACAGCGCG
>NZ_DASYOK010000116.1:0-7241 GCF_036007805.1 Yoonia sp. | reverse complement strand
TCGCCCATCGGCGACAATCCACCCGCGCTCATCGCACTGGACGCTACCTTGCACCTGCGCCACGGCACCAAGACGCGTGACTTGCCAATCAAAGATTTCTTTATCGCCTACGGCAAACAGGACCGTGCCCCGGGCGAGTTGGTGACTGGCGTGACGCTGCCCAAGAACGCACCCGCACTGCGCTGCTATAAAATCTCGAAACGCTTTGATCAGGATATCTCGGCGGTTTGCGGCTGCTTCAATGTCACTGTTGTGGACGGCGTTGTCAGCGAGGCACGCATCGCCTTTGGCGGCATGGCGGGCACTCCGCACCGCGCGCATGGGGTTGAGGCGGCGCTCATCGGCCAGCCGTGGACGTCTGCGACAATCGCAGATGCCGCCGGCCTTTTTGCGCAGGACTACACGCCCATGTCCGACATGCGCGCCAGCGCGGATTACCGCCTGAAGGTCGCGCAGAACCTGTTGCAGCGCTATTTTGCGGACCTCAGCGGTCAGGCCACCTCTGTTTTGGAGGTGAGAGCATGAGCGTTGCCAACCCCCTCCCCCATGATGCCGCAACCCTGCATGTGACGGGGGCAGCACGCTATATCGACGATATCCCGACACCGGCGGGCACGTTGCATCTGGCCTTTGGCATGGCCGAGATCGCCTGCGGGACCGTTCGCGCGATGAACCTTGAAAAGGTGAAGAGCGCCGCCGGTGTTGTCGCTGTGCTGACAGCAGATGATCTGCCCTTTGCCAATGATGTCTCGCCATCGGCACATGACGAGCCGCTGCTGGCAACAGGGCGTGTGCATTATTATGGACAACCCCTCTTTCTGGTGGTCGCACAGTCGCATCTGGCAGCGCGCAAGGCTGCGCGGTTGGCGACGATCGACTACGCCGAAGAAACGCCGATCCTGACAATCGAAGATGCAATCGCCGCCGATAGCCGCTTTGAAGACGGCCCCCGCATCTGGACCAAAGGTGATGTGGAAAGCGCCCTGAGCACCGCGCCACACCGCATCACGGGAACGATCACTATGGGCGGGCAGGAACATTTCTACCTTGAAGGTCAGGCGGCCTTGGCTCTGCCGCAGGAAGGCGGGGACATGGTCGTGCAGAGTTCGACCCAACACCCGACCGAAATCCAGCACAAGGTGGCCGAGGCACTGGGCGTTCCGATGCATGCCGTGCGCTGTGAAGTGCGCCGCATGGGGGGCGGGTTCGGCGGCAAAGAAAGCCAAGGCAATGCGCTGGCGGTCGGCTGCGCCGTGGCCGCGCGGCTGACAGGCAAGCCATGCAAGATGCGCTATGACCGTGACGATGACATGATGATCACCGGCAAGCGGCACGATTTCAGGATCACCTATGACGCAGGCTTTGATGGTGAGGGGCGCCTCACCGGCGTTGATTTCACCCAGATGACACGCTGCGGTTGGGCGCTTGATCTGTCACTCCCCGTGGCCGACCGCGCGATGCTGCACGCCGACAACGCCTATCACCTGCCCGCCGCGCGGATCACTTCGCACAGGTTCAAGACCAATACACAGTCCGCCACCGCCTTTCGCGGCTTTGGCGGCCCGCAGGGGGTGCTGGGGATCGAGCGGGTGATGGATCATATTGCCGCCGAACTGGGCCTTGATCCTGTCGTGGTACGTCAGCGCAATTACTATGCGGGAATGCAGGCCAAAGGGCCGGGAACCGGCCAGCGGTTTGGCGCGGAGCATTCACCCAAACCCGCCGTTCAGACGACGCCCTACCACATGCCCGTCAAGGACTTCATCCTGCACGAGATGACCGAGGCGCTGCTGGCGTCCTCCAACTATCACGCCCGCCGTGCCGCCATCACCGAGTGGAACGCGGGCCAGGAGGTGCTCAAAAAAGGGATCGCCTTCAGCCCTGTGAAATTCGGGATTTCCTTCACCCTGACCCACCTTAACCAGGCGGGCGCGCTGGTGCATGTGTATCAGGACGGCTCGGTCCATATGAACCACGGCGGGACAGAAATGGGCCAAGGGCTGTTTCAGAAGGTGGCGCAGGTCGCCGCTCACCGCTTTGGCATAGACGTTTCGGCGATCAAGATCACCGCCACGGATACCGGCAAGGTGCCCAACACCTCGGCGACGGCGGCGTCATCAGGGACGGATCTGAACGGGATGGCGGTGGCCAATGCCTGCGATATCATTCGTGACCGGATTGCGGCCTGTCTTGCAGAACTGCACCAGACGCACGCAGACAACGTGCGCTTTGAGAACGGCCGCGTCTTTGTCGGTGCCGCTCAAATGAGTTTCGCTGAGGCGGCACAAACCGCCTATCTTAACCGCGTGAGCCTCTCCGCCACAGGGTTTTACAAAACACCTGATCTGGCATGGGACCGCATCAAAGGCACCGGCACGCCGTTCTTCTATTTCGCCCAAGGTGCAGCCGTAACCGAGGTGGTGATCGATACGCTGACGGGGGAAAACCGCATCCTGCGCACCGACATCTTGCATGATGCGGGCGCATCGCTGAACCCCGCACTGGATATCGGGCAGGTCGAAGGCGGCTATGTCCAAGGTGCCGGGTGGCTGACCACCGAAGAGCTGGTCTGGGATGACAAGGGGCGTCTGCGTACCCATGCGCCTGCGACCTATAAAATACCTGCCTGTTCGGACCGGCCCGATGTGTTCAACGTGGCTCTTTGGGATCAACCGAACCCCGCCCAGACCATTTATCGCTCCAAAGCGGTAGGTGAGCCGCCTTTCATGCTGGGCACTTCAGCGTTTCTCGCGTTGTCGGATGCGGTCGCCGCCTGTGGCAACGCCTACCCCGACCTGCAGGCCCCCGCGACTGCCGAAGAAGTGCTGCGCGCTGTTAAAAGGGCGCGCGCATGACGGCAATTCGTATCACGGTGACGAAAACCGCGGGGTCCGTACCACGTGAAGCGGGGACACAAATGCTCGTTTGGGCGGACCGGAGCGAAGGGACAATCGGAGGCGGCACGCTGGAATGGGAGGCGATGGCCGAAGCGCGCCGGATGCTGCGTGACGGACGCCAAAGCCATAGCGCAACGGTACCGCTTGGCCCCGCACTCGGCCAATGTTGCGGTGGATCGGTCAGCCTTTTGTGGGAAGAGGCGGAGGCGATGACCGCCCCCCCTGCCCGTCCGCTCTGGATTTACGGCGCGGGCCACGTCGGGCGCGCTCTGGTCAACGTGATGGCACCTTTGCCGGATTTCGAGATCACTTGGGTGGATACAGGTCCCGAACGCTTTCCAGAGACCGATGTGACAACTCTTGTCGCCAAAGACCCTGCCCTGATTGTCAAACATGCCCCCACCGACGCCGATCACCTGATTCTCACCTATAGCCATGAAATGGACCTCGCCCTCTGCCACGCACTGCTGAACCATGACTTTCACAGTGCGGGATTGATCGGATCGGCGACGAAATGGGCGCGATTCAGGTCGCGCCTCGCGGCATTGGGGCATACGCCCGCCCAAATCTCGCGCATCGCGTGTCCAATCGGGGATCCCGCACTTGGAAAACACCCTGCGGCGATTGCACTTGGCGTCGCAACTGCGATGATTAGCCCTCAGGCACGCCAGACAAGGGAGCGCACTGCATGACGGAACCGCTGTTGCGCCTATGGGGGCTGACCAAAGCCTATCCCGGTGTCATCGCCAACAAGGACGTCTCCTTTGATATCGGGCGCGGAGAAGTCCATGCACTTTTGGGCGAAAACGGGGCCGGCAAATCGACATTGGTAAAAACCATCTACGGATTGGTCAAACCTGACAGCGGGACGATGACGTTGGAAGGCGAACCATTTCAGCCCGCCGAACCACGCGCCGCCCGTGCGGCTGGCGTTGCGATGGTGTTCCAGCATTTCTCGCTTTTCGATGCGATGAACGTGGCCGAGAACATCGCGCTTGGCATGGAGAACCCGCCGCCCCAGGCAGAGATTGCGGCACAAGTCCGGCAGGTATCGGATCAATACGGTCTGCCGCTTGATCCCGACCGGATCGTAGGTGAGCTGTCGGCAGGTGAGCGCCAAAGGGTTGAGATCATTCGCTGCCTGTTGCAGGACCCCAAGCTTTTGATCATGGATGAACCGACATCGGTCCTGACCCCGCAAGAAGTGGCGATCCTGTTTGAAACGCTGCGCAAGCTGAGCGGCGAAGGTACGGCGATCCTGTATATCTCGCATAAGCTCGAAGAAATCCGCGCACTTTGTGACAATGCCACGGTCCTGCGGCTGGGGCAGGTCGTCGGCACCTGTGATCCACGCACGACCTCGGCGCGGGATATGGCGGAACTGATGGTGGGCAGCACGCTGCATGTGCCCCACAAAGAAGACAAGCCTGCAGGTGAAACCGTTCTGGCGCTCAAGAAGCTGAGCGCGAAGGCACCGCATCGTTTTGGCACACCTTTGCGGGATATCGTCCTGGAGGTGCGCAAGGGTGAGGTGCTGGGGATTGGTGGCGTTGCAGGCAATGGACAGGACGAGCTAGTCGCGGCCTTGTCGGGTGAAATGAAAACGGTAAAGGCAATGATCAGCTACAAGGGCCAGCCAATCGGCCACCTCGCCCCAAATGCGCGGCGCAAGATCGGCATTCTGGCAGCCCCCGAAGAACGGATGGGCCATGCCGCGGCACCTGATATGAGCCTCACGGAAAACGCAATCCTGACAGCCATGACGCGCGAGAAACTGACGACAAACGGGTTCCTGCATTGGGCCAAAGCACGGAAATTCGCCGAAGGGGTGATTGCCGCTTTTGACGTGCGCACGCCGGGGCCGCAAAATGCGGCGCGGTCACTGTCCGGCGGAAACCTGCAGAAATTCGTAATCGGCCGCGAGATCATGCAAGCCCCCGAGGTACTGGTCGTGAACCAGCCGACATGGGGTGTTGATGCATCAGCGGCAGCGGCGATCCGGCAGGCGCTGCTTGATCTGGCGGCCAAGGGAGCGGCGGTGATTGTGATCAGCCAGGATCTGGACGAGTTGATGGAGATTTCCGACCGCTTTGCCGCGTTGAACGAAGGGCGGCTTTCGGCGCCGCGTCCTGCTGCGGGACTGACGGTGGAAGAGATTGGTCTAATGCTGGGTGGTGCCCACGATATGGAGGTGGCGCATGTTGATGCGTAAGGATGCCTCCGGCGGAAGTTTGATTGGACATGGAAAGTCAGGGGGCCGCGCATGATTAAGCTGGAAAAGCGCCCGCAGCCCTCAAAAAGGTGGACCTTTGCCACCCCGATTGTCGCGGTGCTTTTGACCATGTTCTTTGGTGGCGTCTTGTTCGCAGCCCTTGGCCAAGATCCACTGGTGACGATCCGTACCATCTTCTTTGATCCGCTCTTCTCCGAGTTTTCATGGTTTTATCGCCCGCAGCTTTTGATTAAGGGCGCGCCTTTGGTGCTGATCGCGATTGGTCTGTCTTTTGGCTTTCGCGCAGGCATTTGGAATATCGGGGCCGAGGGACAGTATATCGTCGGTGCGATTTGTGGGGCTGCTGTGGGCCTCGCCTTCTATCCGATGGAGAGTTTCATTATCCTGCCATTGATGGTTGTCGCGGGTGCATTGGGCGGGCTGTTGTGGGCGATGATCCCCGGCCTGCTACGGGTCAAATTCGGCACCAACGAGATCCTTGTGTCGTTGATGCTGGTTTATGTGGCCGAGCAATTGCTGGCCTCAATGGCGCTGGGTGCGCTGCGCAACCCCGAAGGTATGGGTTTTCCCGGCAGCCGGAATCTCGCGCAATATCCATCCGCCACAAGCTGGATCAATCAATCCGCAGGCATGCACTGGGGGGTTGTTACCGCGCTGATCGCTGTGATTTTTGCCTATATCGCCCTGTCGCGTCACATCTTCGGGTTCAACGTGCGCCTCTCGGGGCAAAGCCCGCGAGCCGCGCGGTTCGCGGGGGTGAACCCCGGCAGACTGATCCTGATCTGTATGGGGATTTCGGGCACTTTGGCGGGGCTTGCGGGATTGTTCGAGGTTGCGGGACCTGCCGGGCAGGTCAGTATCGACTTTAACGTAGGCTACGGATTTACCGCGATTATCGTGGCCTTCCTCGGACGTCTGCACCCCGTCGGAATTTTGCTGGCAGGCGGTCTGATGGCACTGACCTATATCGGCGGCGAGATCGCCCAGTCCAATCTGGGCCTGCCGATTGCCGCGATCCAGATTTTACAAGGCATGCTATTATTCTTCCTGCTCGCGGTGGATGTGCTGACCAACTACCGGATCACCTTGGCAAGAAAGGCGCACTGATGGACCTCTCTTCGATCAACCCCGTCCTTTTGCTCGCCTCCCTGATGGTCGCCGCAACGCCGATCATGCTCGCCGCGATTGGCGAACTGGTGGTCGAACGTGCAGGCGTTCTGAACCTTGGTGTCGAGGGGATGATGATCACCGGGGCTGTCTGCGGCTTTGTCGTGGCGGTCGGCACCAATTCACCTTGGATGGGATTTGCGGGCGCCGCCCTTGGCGGTGCGCTTATTTCACTCATCTTTGGCTTTCTGACCCAGTTTTTGCTGTCCAATCAAGTGGCAACCGGTCTTGCGCTGACACTCTTCGGGCTGGGGCTGTCGGCCTTGATGGGCCAGGGCTATATTGGGATCAAGGCGCCCGCCTTTCCGGATTGGCATATCCCGATCTTGGGCGATATTCCGGTGATTGGCCCGATTGTTTTTCAGCATGATCCGATGGTCTATGTGGGGATCGCGCTTGTCGCGGCCGTCTGGGCATTTCTGCGCTATTCACGCGCAGGGCTGATCCTGCGTGCAGTCGGTGAGAACCACGAAGCGGCCCATGCGCTCGGCTATCACGTTGTGCGCGTGCGGATGCTGGCGATCATGTTCGGCGGGGCCTGTGCGGGCTTGGGCGGCGCCTACCTGAGCCTTGTGCGCGTGCCGCAATGGACCGAAGGGATGACCGCCGGCGCAGGCTGGATTGCACTGGCCATTGTCGTCTTTGCAAGCTGGCGTCCGGGGCGGCTTTTACTCGGTGCCTATTTGTTCGGCGGTGTCACTGTGTTGCAGCTTAACCTGCAAGCAGCGGGTGCGGCCATCGGTGTCGAGTATCTTTCTATGGCGCCTTATCTGGCGACTATCGCGGTTCTGGTTATTATGCGGGCTGGACGTGCGCCCGGATCACTGGGACAATCTTTCCATGCCTCACGTTGAGGCGACAACAAGACCACCAAGGGGATACACATGACAACGAAAACACTATTGGCCAGTGCTGCGCTCGCGCTTGGCCTTGCAACAGGGGCC
>NZ_DASYOK010000115.1:0-14200 GCF_036007805.1 Yoonia sp. | reverse complement strand
TGCACTTCGCCGGTGGCGGGGTTGAAGACGTCGGCAAAACGGCCGGACGTGCCTTTGACGTGTTCGCCGTTGATGTAGTGGGTCAACTCTTGCATGGGATCCTCCAAATATTGGTTTGGTGCGACTATATCCTTGCGTTTTTCCGCGTAAAAGAACCAATATCCCAAAATCATTTTGCAAAAATGCAAGGACGCGATGGAAAACTGGGATGATATGCGGGTGTTTCTGGCGGTCGCGCGGGCCGAGGGACTGTCGGCGGCGGCACCTGTGCTCAAAATGGACCCCTCAACCTTGGGCCGCCGGATTGCGCGATTGGAGCGCAATCTGGGCGCCGCACTTTTTGTGAAATCACCGCAGGGCTATGCGTTGACCGATCTGGGTGAACGGATGAAAGAACGCGCGGCTGAGGCAGAGGTACATCTGGCACGGATTGCCGATGAGGGGCAGGGCGAGCGTGCAGGGCTGACGGGGCAAATCCGGATCGGGGCGCCGGACGGGGCGGCGAATTATCTCTTGCCGCAGGTCTGTGCCGCCATTCAGGCCAAAAACCCTGATCTCGAGGTGCAAATTCTGGCGCTGCCGCGTGTCGTGAACCTCTCGCGGCGCGAAGCAGATATGGCGATTACTGTCAGCCCGCCCGCCACGGGACGGCTGACAGTGCAGAAGATCACGGACTATCAATTGCATCTGGCGATGCGTTCGGATGCGCCCCCTTTGCAGAGCCTGGCCGATCTGAAGGGCCGGCGGATCGTGGGCTATATTCCGGATATGATTTTCGACAAAGAGCTGGATTACCTCAGTGCTATTGATGTCGCTGGCGTACAGATGGCGTCGAATTCCGTGGCGGTGCAATTGCAGATGATCCGGCAGGCGGGCGTCGGGATCGTACATGATTTCGCGCTACCCTTCGCACCCGAGGTGCAGATGGTGTTGCCCGATCAGGTGGCGCTGACGCGGTCGTTCTATCTGGTGCGGCATACCTCGGACCGGCGGCTTGACCGGTTGACGCGATTTGCGCAGGCGCTGCGGGCGGGAATACAGGACGAAGTTGTGAGGCTGGAACGCACAGCACGCTTGACAGCAAGCCCCCCCGTTTGACACGCTGAAATTCCGGAGGAGAACCAAGGAGTCCACCCATGTTAGTTTCCCAAATGTTGAAGTCGAAACCTGAGGTCGGTGTGATTTCGGTGACGCCCGCGTCCCCTGTTGCCGATGCGGCCAAGCTCTTGTCAGAACACCGTATCGGTACTGTTGTGGTGTCTTCGGATGGTGCGGCGTTGGATGGTATCCTTTCCGAGCGTGATATCGTGCGTGAATTGGGCAAACGCGGGGCGGCATGTCTGAGCGATCCGGTCAGTGCCTTGATGACGGCCAAGCTGACCACCTGTACCCCGTCGAATTCGGCGCTTGAGGTTCTGGAAATGATGACCGCCGGGCGGTTCCGCCACCTGCCAGTGATGGATGAGGGCCGGATGGTCGGCCTTATTTCGATCGGGGACGCGGTCAAAGGCCGTTTGTCGCAACTGGCGATGGAGAAAGAATCGCTCGAAAGCATGATTATGGGCCACTAGGCTGCGCTTGCATTCTGCTGCGCAATAATGTTGCTTGGCGAAAATACCGAACAGCAAGAGGTTTGCCATGCGCGTAGGACTTTACCCCGGCACATTTGATCCGGTCACGCATGGCCACGTTGATATTATTCGCCGTGCTGCCACGCTGGTGGATCGGCTTGTCATTGGTGTAGCGATCAACCGTGACAAAGGCCCGTTGTTTACCCTCGAGGAGCGGGTTGAGATGATCGAGGCCGAGGTGAAGCATCTGTCTGTTGATGGCGGATGCGAAATCGTGGCCCATCCGTTCGAGAACCTGCTGATTGATTGCGCCCGCGATGTGGGAGCGTCGATCATTATTCGCGGTTTGCGTGCGGTGGCGGATTTTGAGTATGAATATCAGATGGTTGGTATGAACCGCGTGCTGGATAATTCAATCGAGACCGTGTTTCTGATGGCCGAGGCCCAGCATCAAGCGATTGCATCGAAGCTGGTGAAAGAGATCGCGCGCCTTGGGGGGGATGTGTCTAAATTCGTGACACCTGCCGTCAACGCCGCGTTGAAAGAGCGGTTTGGCGTTTGAGCTGGCTCTGGATGCTGGTTGGCACCTATCTGCTCTATGCTGCTGTGATGGTGGTTGCCCATCCGCGCATCATTTACCCGTTTGGTGCTGACGCCTTCGAGAACCCTGCGTTTCGCCAAGCGGTCGTGTCAGAGCGTGATATCTCCATTGCTATCTCTGAGGGCCAAGATGACTTGGCGGTGTTGTTCTTTATGGGCAATGGCGGGTCGCTGGCCTACTTCACCTATTCGCTGGATGCACATCAGGATGCGGGCAGGACCGTTGCGGCGCTGGAATACAGGGGCGGGGCCGGTATCGCGGGGCGCCCGTCTGAACAGGGTCTCAAGGCTGATGCGCTGGCTGCTTACGATTGGCTCGCCACACAGCATGACGGGCCGATTGTGGTGCACGGGTTTTCGCTGGGCACGGGGCTTGCCATTCACGTGGCGGCACGGCGTGATGTGGCGGCGGTCTTGCTTGATGCGCCCTATCCCACGCTTTGCGCATTGATGACCAAAGGGTCCTATCTGCCAGCTTGCTATTTGCCCTTCGTGCAGAAGTGGCGGTCGCTGGACGATGTGCCTGCTCTGAATGCATCGGTTCTGATCCAGCACGGCACGGCCGATCAACTGATCCCCATCGGCTATGGTCGGCAATTGGCGAACGCGATGGATGTGGCGGGCCTGTCTGTCACCTTCCATGAGGTCGCAGGTGCCACCCATAATAATCTGGCGGGGCAGCCGGGGTATCCGGACAGGATCAATGCTTTCCTGAACGGGTTGCCCAAAAACTAAAGCCGCACCCGAAGGCGCGGCCGGTCTTCTATCAGCGCTCGTAGGCGTTTAGCCGTAGATCGATTTGGCTGCGATTTTCGCGGCGTCCTCACGGAACATGCCAAGGTCGATGGCTGTTTCCAGTGGCATTGAGGCCAGTTCATACTTCAGGCGGCTATAGGCCACGCGTTTCTGGACGGCGGTGCGAACTGTGTTCAATACGGTCATATGCGTGCTCCTTTGTGTGCGTTTTGCTTCATTCCGTGCACTACAGATAGCAATGCTGCAGCGCAGAACAACTGACAGTTAGCGCTAGCGGTTATGCATCTTTTGCATGGCGGTTTTTGCAAGTTGCACAAAAAAAAGCCGATCCAGAGGACCGGCTTTTTCACGTCAAAGGTGGCTATTCTAGATCAGCTTGCCCATCGCCACGGCTGTGTCGGACATGCGGTTCGAGAAGCCCCATTCGTTATCATACCATGTCAGGATCCGGACCATGTTGCCGTCAAGCACCTTAGTTTGATCAAGGTGGAAGATCGAGGAATGCGGGTCATGGTTGAAGTCCGAGCTCACCAGTGGCAGGTCGGTGTAGCCCAAAATGCCTTTCAACGGGCCATCGGCGGCGGCGATGATGGCGGCGTTCACTTCTTCCACCGTCGTGGCGCGGCTGGCCTCGAATGTCAGGTCCACGACCGAAACATTCGGGGTGGGCACACGGATCGCCACACCGTCAAGTCTGCCGTTCAGTTCCGGCAGCACAAGGCCCACGGCTTTGGCCGCACCAGTCGAGGTGGGGATCATGGACAGGGCGGCTGCACGGGCGCGGTAAAGGTCTTTGTGCATCGTATCCAGCGTCGGCTGGTCGCCGGTGTAGCTGTGGATTGTGGTCATGAAACCTTTGGTGATTCCGATTGCGTCGTTCAGGACCTTGGCCACGGGCGACAGACAGTTAGTCGTGCAGGATGCGTTCGAGACGATGATATCGTCGGCCGTCAGCATCCCGTCATTCACGCCGTAAACGATTGTTTTGTCTGCGTCCTTGCCAGGGGCCGAGATGAGAACACGGCTTGATCCGTTATCAAGATGCGCCTGGCAAGCCTCTTTGCTGGTGAAGATACCGGTGCATTCCATCACAACATCCACGTGCGACCAAGGCAGGTCTGCGGGGTTGCGGATGGCGGTCACCTCAATCGGTCCGCGGCCCACGTCGATGGTGGTTTCGGTTGTGGTCACAGTGGCAGGGAAACGCCCGTGTACGCTGTCAAAGCGGAGCAGGTGTGCGTTGGTCTCGACCGGTCCCAGATCGTTGATCGCGACAACCTCGATATCGGTGCGTCCGCTTTCGACGATTGCCCGCAGGACGTTGCGGCCGATGCGGCCAAATCCGTTGATAGCTACTTTGACGGCCATGGTACTCTCCTCAGGGTCAATGTTGGCGCTAACATTGCGATTTATACGGAAAGGTCAACCGTTGATCGCCTTTAGCGCCAAAACGCCATCCACTCGATAAGTTCGACAAATTTGCGCGCCAGAAAGAGCGCATTGGCCCCATCGTACTGCCAGTAGTCGAAACCAAGCAGGGCGACCAAGAACAGACCAAGAAGAACGGCAATGGTATTTGTCATGGACCGAGCTTTAGCCCAGATGGCACAAATGGCAAAGCCCGCGTGAGCGGGCTTGCAGAGTTTTGTGCCTTGCAGGTTGTGGTTAATGCAAGCGCCCCATGGTGGCCGCAACATCGGCCATACGTGCCGAAAAGCCCCATTCGTTGTCGTACCATGCCAGCACGCGCACAGTGCGGCCGCCGACAACCTTGGTTTGATCCGGTGCAAAGATCGTGCTTTCGGTGGTGTGGTTGAAGTCGATGCTAACCTTCGCCTCGTCATCATAGGACATCACCATGCCCATGTAACCGGCCGCGGCCTCGGCCACGATGGCGTTGACCTCGTCTACGGTCACGGATTTGCCGGCCTCGAACGTCAGGTCTACGGCGCTGACATTGGGGGTTGGCACACGTATGGCAGTGCCGTCGAGCTTGCCTGCGAGTTCCGGCAGCACCTCGCCCAAGGCTTTGGCGGCACCAGTGGAGGTGGGGATCATCGCCATGGCCGCAGCACGGGCGCGGTAAAGGTCGCTGTGGCGGCGGTCCAGTGTCGGCTGGTCGCCGGTGTAGCTGTGGATCGTTGTCATGATACCGCGTTCAATGCCGATGGCGTCATTCAGAACTTTGGCGAGCGGCGCAAGGCAGTTGGTTGTGCAAGACCCGTTCGATACCATGTTTTCGGTGGCCAGCAAATCGCGGTGGTTCACGCCATAAACAACGGTGCGGTCCACATTCTTGGCGGGGGCCGAGATCAGAACCTTTTTCGCACCGCGCGCGAGATGGACGTTGGATTTCAAGCCGTCGTTAAACTTGCCGGTACATTCCAGCACCACATCGACGCCATCCCAATCAAGCTCTTCGGGATCATAGGTCGACATCACATCAATCGGGCCGCGACCCAGATCCATCGTGTTGCCCTTCACTGTGATCGGGCTGCCAAAGCGGCCGTGCACGCTGTCGTATTTCAGCAGATGCGCGTTGGTTTCAATCGGGCCTGTGGCGTTGATCTTGACGACCTGCACATCGTTGCGCGCGGCCTCGGTGATATGGGCCAAAGTGCAGCGTCCGATACGCCCGAACCCGTTAATCCCGATGGTCACTGTCATAGCTGGAGTTCCTTGCCGCTCTGTCGTCGTTGCAAGTGGTATACGCAGGTGTACGTCCAAGGGGAACGAAAAACGTGTTATTCATCAATATGTTAACGATAACATGCGATGTTAGCGATAACGCGTTTGCGGACCAAAGGGATGTTACCGCAAACAATCAGTGCGGCTGTCGAATCATGTTTTGATTTCGTAAGATGGCGCAACTGAAAGGACACCAGATGCACCCGCTCATTACACAAGACCATATCGAGACTTACCAGCGTGACGGGGTGGTCCTGATCAAGGGCCTGTTTGCTGATTGGGTAGAGCCGCTGCGGGAAGGCATCGCGACCAATATGGCAGAACCCGGCCCATATGCTGCCGAGAACCTGCATGACGGTGAAGCCGGGCGTTTTTTCGACGATTACTGCAACTGGAACCGGATTGTCCCGTTTGAAGATGCCGCCCGCCATTCGCCTGCCGCCGAGGTGGCCGCCGATTTGATGGGGTCGCAGAGCTGCCAGCTCTTCCATGATCATGTGCTGGTCAAAGAGCCCGGCACCTCTAAGCCGACGCCATGGCATCAGGACAGCCCCTATTATTTTGTCGAAGGTCAGCAGACCGTGAGTTTCTGGTCGCCGCTTGATCCTGTCCGTGAAGCGTCGCTGCGCTGCGTTGCGGGATCACACAAATGGCCCAAAGAGGTCTTGCCGACGCGGTGGCTGTCAGAGACGGACTTTTATCCCGATGACAAGGATTTCATGCCGGTGCCCGATCCCGATGCGGAAGGGATGGAGATTGTTGAATACGCGATGGAACCGGGCGATGCGGTGGCGTTTCATTACCGTATTCTGCACGGTGCGCGTGGCAATGAGGCCAAGGCGCGTCGCCGCGCCTTTTCCTTGCGTTTGCTGGGCGATGATGCGCGCTATGTCGCGCGTCCGGGGCCAACATCGCCACCCTTTCCGGGGCATGACATGGTGCCCGGCCAAAAGCTGCGGGAAGACTGGTTTCCGGTGCTGTTCAGCCGCTAATTGAAGCGCGCGTCGCGTTCTTCCCGCGCAAAACTGCACGCGACACGCCCGAATGTCGCCACTGCGGTGCGGACCTTGATCCATGGCATCGCAGTGGCAGTAATTGTTTACTTAATCAGGGATTTCACCTTGGCGGCCGTATCTTCGGCGGTGATCCCGAATTCCTTGTACAGACGCTCGGCAGGGGCGGATGCGCCAAAGCCGTGCATGCCGATAAAGCCCGACTTTTCACGCTTGCCGCGCTCGCCGAACAACCAGCGGTCCCAGCCAAAGCGGATGCCCGCCTCGATCGCGACGCGCACAGGACCACCGGGCAGGACGCGCTTGCGGTAGCTTTCCTCTTGCTCTTCGAACAGCTCCCAGCACGGCATGGACACAACGCGGGTGCCGATGCCTTCCGCTTGCAGCAGATCGCGGGCTTCCATCGCGATAGACACCTCAGAGCCGGTTGCCAGCAGGATCGCCTGGCGTTTGCCTTCGGCATCGGCCAGCACATAGGCGCCTTGGGCGACCATGTTCTTATTCTTATGCTCGGTGCGGACCGTTGGCAGGTTCTGACGGGTCAGGGCCAGCACACTGGGGGTTTTTTGCGATGTCAGTGCGATTTCCCAGGCCTCTGCAGTTTCCACCGTATCGGCAGGGCGGAAGACATTCATGTTCGGCGTGGCCCGCAACATGGCAAGGTGTTCGACAGGCTGGTGTGTGGGCCCGTCTTCGCCAAGACCGATGCTGTCATGTGTCATGACATAAGTCGTCGGCACGCCCATCAGCGCGGACAGACGCATCGCGCCGCGTGCATAATCGGTAAAGCACATGAACGTCCCGCCATAAGCGCGCGCACCACCGTGCAGCGCCATACCGTTCATGGCTGCGGCCATCCCGTGTTCGCGCACACCGTAATAGATGTAACGGCCCTTGCGGGTATCGGGGTGGAAGGTGCCCATGTCTTTGGTCAGCGTGTTGTTTGATCCTGTCAGGTCCGCCGAACCGCCGATGGTTTCCTGCATGATCGGGTTGATGACTTCGAGCGTCATTTCCGATGATTTGCGGGTTGCGACCGAAGGTGCGCCTTCGCTGATCTGTTTTTTCAGCGCGCGGATCGTGGCGGACAGGCGCTTGGGTGCTTCACCTGCATAGATGCGCTTGAACTCGGCCTGTTTGTTGGCCGAGAGCGCATTGAAACGGTCATGCCATTCTTTGTGGGCTGTGGCCCCGCGTGCGCCGATTTCGGCCCATTGCTTCAGCGCATCGGCTGCGACTTCGAAATCACCCATCGGCGCGCCGTAAGCCTCTTTTGCGGCTTTCAACTGGTCGGCGTTGGTCAGGGCGCCGTGGCCTTTGGAGGTGTCCTGTGCCGCGTGGCCCAGTGCGATATGGGTTTTGCAGGCGATCATCGAGGGGCGGGGGTCGTTCTTGGCCGCCGTGATGGCCGCGTCGATGGCTTCGGGATCATGGCCGTCGATGGACTGGACGTGCCAGCCCGAGGCCTCGAACCGCATCGGCTGGTTGGTGATGTCGGCGATATCGACGGTGCCGTCGATAGTGATGTTGTTATTGTCCCAGAACACGATCAGGTGGGACAGTTTCTGCATGCCCGCCAGTGCAATCGCTTCCTGGCTCACGCCCTCCATCAGGCAGCCGTCACCGGCCATGACGTAGGTGTGGTGATCAATGATCTTTTTGCCCCATGTGGCGCGCTGGATTTCTTCGGCGATGGCGAAACCGACCGAATTGGCGATGCCTTGGCCCAATGGGCCTGTCGTGGTCTCAATCCCGCGCGCATGGCCGAACTCAGGGTGGCCTGCGGTGCGGGCACCCCATTGGCGGAAATCCTTGATCTGCTCAAGCGGCATATCCTCGTATCCGGTCAGATACATCAGGGAATAGAGCAGCATCGAGCCGTGGCCTGCGGACAGGATAAAACGGTCACGATCGGGCCACTCGGGCGCTTTGGGATCGAACTTGAGGTGCTTTTCAAAGAGCACGGTTGCCACATCGGCCATGCCCATAGGCATGCCGGAGTGGCCAGAGTTCGCTGCGGCGACCGCATCCAGCGTGAGGGTACGGATGGCGGTGGCTTTCATCCAGTGGTCGGGGTGTGCGGTGCGCAGGGCTGCAATATCCAAGTGATCAGGTCCTATTTACGAATGGTGAACGTCAGGCGTTGGCAGCGTCATATCAGGACCGAACCCAAGATCAAGCGTGACGGCTAAGTTACTCATATTCTTGGCACGCTGTGGTTTGCGGCAGGGACAGCGATGGCATACGCTTGTCAGCAACAGGCACGATTCGGCTCTTTTGGCCGCGGCAGTCGGGCCGAAAAACAACTGGTTACAAAGACGATGGCAAAGACGGGCACGCCCGTTAAGCCATGAAAGGACGGGCGGATGAGTGATATCAGTACATTGGAAAGCCGCATCACCGCAGCGCTTGACCGGATCAGGCAGGGCCTTGATGCCGCCGCTGGGCAGACTGCCGCCGATCCCGCGCTGCAGGCGGCCCTTGATCAGGAGCGCGCGCAAAACGCCGAACTGGTTGAACGTGTCCGTGTGCTGAAAGAGCGGCAGGATACACAAGTGGCCAGCCTGACGCTGCGCGCCGAGACACAAAGCAAGCATCTGATGAAGCTGGACGAGGAGTTGCAGCAATTGCGCGCGTCGAACGTGCAGTTGCGAGAAATGAATGCAAAGCTGCGCGAGGCTGTGACCACGGGCCTTGCGCCGGAATTGCATGATGCGGCGGTCAATGCCGAAATCGAGGCTTTGAGCGCGCAGCGTTCGGCCGATGCGGCCGAGATTGATGCCATATTGGACGAGTTGAAGCCCCTGATCGAGGAGACATCCCATGCCGCAGGTTGAGATTGCTATCGGGGGGCGGACCTTTGAGGTGGCCTGTCAGGACGGTGAAGAGCATTTCCTGCATTCTGCAGCGGCAATGCTGGATGCGGAAGCCAGCCATCTGGCAGATCAGATTGGCCGGATGCCCGAGGGGCGTATGCTTTTGATGGCAGGATTGATGCTGGCGGATAAAACCGCAGGTCTGGAAGACAAGGTGCGGCAATTGGAAACAGAGGCCGCGAACATGCGCGCGCAGATGGAAACCCTGCAAAGCCAGCCCGCACCGGCGCCTGTGCGTGTCGAGGTGCCTGTGGTGCCTGCGGCTGTGACCGACGCTTTGGCCGAGATCGCAGCGCGCGCCGAAGCCTTGGCGGATCAGGTCGAAGCGCGATAGACAAAAGGCGGGCAGGCCGCCCGCCTCTTTCTTCCTTAGCTGTTTGCTTCGCGGATCTTTTCGGCCGCGTCTTTATCGTAGGCGACGCCGCTTTCTGAAAACAGCGTGTCGAGTTCGCCCGAGAGGGTCATTTCCGTGATAATGTCGCACCCGCCGACGAATTCGCCTTTGACGTAAAGCTGCGGGATCGTGGGCCAGTCAGAGTAGTCCTTGATCCCTTGGCGGATGTCGTCATCTGCCAGCACGTTCACGTCGGCAAATTCGACCCCCATGAAGTTCAGAACGCCCGCGACACGGGACGAGAAACCGCATTGTGGCATGCTTTTGGTGCCTTTCATGAAAAGAACTACATCATTGGTTGTGACGGTGTCTTTGATCTTGTCTTGGGCTGTCATGTTCTTCGGTCCTCCTGCTTGGCGTCAAAGTCTTTGAAGACTTTGGGCCAAATTTTTGAAAAATTTGGGCTAGTTGGGCGCCTTGGTTGTCAAAGCCAACGCATGCAACTCGCCGTTGCTGCCGTCCATCTTGCCTTTAAGTGCGGCATAGACAGCGCGTTGTTGCTGCACTCGGTTCTTGCCACGAAAGCTTTCGTCGATAACTTCGGCCGCAAAATGGGACCCGTCGTCACCCTGCACGTTGATTGTGGCGTCAGGGAAGCTTTCGCGCAAGAGGGTCTCGATCTCGAAGGCGGTGATAGGCATTTGCGGTCCTTTTGGTGCGTTTGTTTTTAAGTTAGGGCCGCTTGCGCCGGGGGACAAGTGGGGATGCCTCCGGCGGGAGTATTTTGGGCAAGATGATAATCAGGCGACCGCGTTTTCAAAAGACGTCCGGAATATCTCGCTGAGTTCAGACAGAGGTGCGCTTTGGCTTCCGAATGTGATGTGGTCGCCGCTCACTTTGCCCACGGTCGCCAGCGGAACGCCCGCCTGACTGGCTGCGATCATCAGCGCTTCGGCCTGATCGAAGTTGCAGGCGATCAGGTAGCGCGCCTGATCCTCGCCAAAAAGGGTGGGCGTGTCTTCGGCATCCAGCGTGATCCCGACCCCTGCCGCCTCGGCCAACTCAAAGGCCGCAAGGGCCAGACCACCGTCGCTGAGGTCGGTGCAAGCCTTGATATAGGCGTGATTGGCGCGGATGAAATCACCATGCGCTTTCTCTGCGGCAAGATCGACGGGAGGCGCATCGCCTTCGGCGCGACCGTAAACTTCGGCAAGCAGCGCGGATTGCCCGAGGTGGCCTGCGGTTTCGCCAAGCACCAGCAGCACATGGCCTTCCCGGATATTGCCGGTGATCATGTGATCGGGGTGATGGATGATACCGACAGCACCAATGGTGGGTGTGGGCAGGATGCCCTTGCCGTCGGTTTCATTATAAAGTGAGACGTTACCCGACACGATCGGCATATCGAGCGCTTTGACAGCCTCGCCGATGCCTTGGATCGCGCCGACGAATTGCCCCATGATGCGCGGCTTCTCGGGGTTGCCGAAGTTCATGTTGTCGGTGGTTGCCAATGGGGTGGCACCTACGGCCGTGAGGTTACGGTAGGCCTCGGCCACCGCCTGTTTGCCGCCTTCAACGGGGTTGGCCATAACATAGCGGGGGGTCACGTCAGAGGTGAAGGCCAGCGATTTCTCGGTGCCATGCACCCGCACGATGCCCGACCCGGCACCCGGTGTGCGCGCGGTGTCGCCCATGACCTGTTGGTCATATTGCTCGTAAACCCATTGCTTGCCTGCATAGTTGGGGCTGCTGATCAGCGCCTTCAGCCCGTCGATGGGACGCACGCCCGGCACCTCGCCCAATGGGGCGGCGGGGGGTGTGGGTTCCCACGGGCGGTCGTATTCGGGGGCAGAGCCGGAGAGGGTGGCCAAGGGCAGATCGGCCATGATCTTGCCATTGTGCTCGATGATGAAACGGTCTTCGGCGATTGTTTCGCCAACGATGGCAAAGTCGAGGTCCCATTTGACGAAAACGGCGCGGGCCTCGGCCTCAAGCTCGGGCTTGAGCACCATCAACATGCGCTCCTGGCTTTCCGAGAGCATCATCTCATAGGCGGTCATATTCTCTTCACGCTGGGGCACGGCGTTCAGGTTCAGTTTCACACCCAACCCGCCTTTGTCGCCCATTTCCACGGCAGAGCAGGTCAGACCAGCGGCCCCCATATCCTGAATAGAGATCACGGCGCCGGTGGCCATCAGTTCCAGTGTGGCTTCCATCAGGCGTTTCTCGGTGAAGGGATCACCGACCTGCACGGTGGGGCGTTTTTCCTCGATGGTGTCGTCGAATTCAGCGCTGGCCATTGTCGCACCGCCGACACCGTCGCGGCCTGTCTTGGCGCCCAAATAAACCACGGGCATGCCAATGCCGGAGGCTGCGGAGTAGAAAATCTTGTCCGCATCCGCGAGGCCTGCTGCGAATGCATTCACCAGGCAGTTGCCGTTGTAGGCGGGGTCAAAGCGGACTTCACCGCCCACGGTGGGCACGCCAAAACAGTTGCCATAGCCGCCGACACCGGCGACCACGCCGTTGACGAGCTGCCGTGTTTTGGGGTGTGTCGGTTCGCCGAAGGAGAGCGCATTCATCGCTGCAATCGGGCGCGCGCCCATGGTAAACACATCACGCAGGATGCCGCCGACGCCTGTGGCCGCCCCCTGGTAAGGTTCGATATAGCTGGGGTGGTTGTGGCTTTCCATTTTGAAAACCACCGCTTGTCCGTCTCCGATGTCAACGACACCTGCGTTTTCGCCGGGGCCACAGATCACTTGGGGGCCTGTCGTTGGCAGGGTTCGCAGCCATTTCTTCGACGACTTGTAAGAGCAATGCTCGTTCCACATTGCCGAAAAGATGCCGAGTTCTGTGAAGGTCGGTTCGCGGTCGATGATCTCGAGGATGCGCTGATATTCATCGGGCGAAAGCCCATGGGCTGCGATCAGGTCTTCGGTGATTGCCGGCTCTTGCATCTTGGTCCCCCGCGCTTGAGTCGCGCGTGTTTTACGGGGTTGCGCGTAGGAGGGAAAGAGAGCTGTTGATTTGCGTGCTATATAAAGGCCTGCGTTGGGAATCTACCGGATGCCTGCACGGGCGGCGCTGCACCAAAAAAAATGCCGGGCACAAGGCCCGGCGAAGTCCAACAGGGAGGTGAAGATGATGAGCGCTATCGCATCATCGCCTTCGAGAGATCAAATAGGGGGCGTTTTTTGACCATTCAAGAAAAAATGGGTTGAATTTGTGCAATGCCGCTATGCTCTCACTGCATAGCTGGAGGTCCTGCTCGCATGAGTGGGTGGCTTTGGCGCTGATTTCGAACGATAATTCTGCTTGCGGTTGCGTCGCGCTATATCTCCGCGGTTTCGCGCATTTTCCGCCGATGCGTGAAAATCTCGTCCTGTACGAAGTCACGGAAGGCCGCGATGCGTTTGGATTGCCGCAATTCTTCGGGGTAGGCCAGGAAAACGGGCACCTCGCCGCTTTCCAGATCCGGCAGGACGCGGACAAGATCGGGAAAATCCTCGGTCAGATAGTCCGGAAGCACGCCGATGCCGATATCGTTGATCACGCCCTGCAGCACGCCGAAATAGTTATTCACGGTGAAGGTGTTGGGAATCTCATAGGTCATGAGATGTTGCAGCAGTGTAGCCCCGGCAGCGACCTGGATTGAATTGAGGCTTTGGCAAATCAGCCTGTGTTTGGAAATATCCGAAATCTCGACTGGCGCACTATTAGTTTCCAGATAGGTTTTCGACGCATAAAGACGCATCCTGACTGACATCAGACGCTTGCGGATCAGGTCTGCCTGAGAGGGTTCTTTCATGCGGATCGCCACGTCAGCCTCGCGCATGGGCAGGTCAAGGACGCGTTCTTCCAGCATCAGGTCGATTTTCAGATCAGGGTAGAGTTCGTAAAGCTTTGGCAGGCGCGGCGCGAGCCAGAGCGTGCCAAAGCCAGTGGTCGTGGTGACGCGCAATTCGCCGAACACTTCCTCTTCGCTGTCGCGGATGCGCGCCGAGGCGGCCTCAAGCCGTTTGTTCATGCTTTTGGTGGCGTCAAACAACAACTCGCCCTGTTCGGTCAGGATCAGGCCGCGCGCATGGCGGTGAAACAGTGTTGTGTTCAGCGATTCTTCCAGTGCACGAATTTGTCTGCTGACCGCCGATTGCGACAGGTGCAGTGTATCTCCGGCGTGCGTCAGCGATCCCGCATCCGCGACGGCGTGAAAGATTCTTAGTTTATCCCAGTCCATAACGGCCTTTTTGAAAATAATTTCTTGTATTTGATTTACAGACATTACCCGAAACGGATGTTTTTATGCAAACCACGATCTGATTTATTTTGTGCTTTGTAGGTCAGCAATTTTGACCTATA
>NZ_DASYOK010000114.1:0-16094 GCF_036007805.1 Yoonia sp. | reverse complement strand
CGCGGCAATTGCAACGCGCCGCCCCTCACGTCTCGCGCGCTGGTTCTGGTCGGTCACAATTGCCCTGACAGGCTTTGTGGTGTCACTGGCCGCATGGGATTACATCAACACGCTCCTCGCGCGCTCGCCCATTCTGGGCGGCATCGCCACCGCACTTGTCGCACTCCTCCTCGCCGTCCTCGCCATCATCGCCCTGCGCGAACTGGCGGCCTTCGGACGCCTGCGCAAACTCGACCAGATCCAGCATCAGGCACAATCCGCCCTGCTGTCACACGATCTTAAACAGGCACACGGCGTCATCGCATCACTGGAAAAACTCTACAGGAACCGCGACGACACCGCATGGGGACGCGCTGAACTGACGTCCCGCCGCAATGAAGTGCTTGATGCCGACGGCCTGATCGGCCTTGCTGAAACCACACTTCTCACCCCGCTTGACGCCCGCGCCCAGCGCGAAGTCGAGGCCGCCGCACGCCAGGTCGCGACCGTCACGGCCATCGTGCCCATTGCCTTGGCCGATCTCTTTGCGGCGCTGACCGCGAACCTGCGCATGATCCGGCGGATCGCGGAAATCTACGGCGGCCGCGCTGGGACCTTGGGCAGCTGGCGGCTGACGCGCACCGTACTCACCCATCTGGTCGCAACCGGCGCCGTCGCTGTGGGTGATGATCTGATCAGCTCGGTTGCCGGCGGCGGGGTGCTGTCCAAAGTATCGCGGCGCTTTGGCGAAGGGGTCATCAACGGCGCACTGACCGCACGCGTCGGCGTTGCCGCGATCGAGGTGTGCCGCCCCCTGCCGTTTCATGCCGCCAGGAAACCCTCGGTCAGCGGCCTTGTCAGCCGTGCCATGAGCGGGCTCTTTAATCGGGGCGCTTAGTGGCCGCCACAGGCAAGCGAAGATGCACGGCCAGCCCGCCGAGTGCTTCATCCTTGGACAGCAGGATCTTTCCGCCATAGGCATGCACAAGGTCATGCGCAATCGCGAGCCCGAGACCGGTCCCGGGCATGGATGTATCAAGCCGCTGCCCGCTCTGGGTTGCCTTCGCGATCTCTTCCTTGGGAATGCCGGGGCCGTCATCCGCAATGGTGATCATGATCTGGCCGTCTTTCGTCAGGTCAGCCTTTAGCCGCACCTCGGAGGCGGCCCATTTCAGCGCATTGTCCAGAAGGTTGCCCATCACCTCTTCGAAATCACTCTGATCCATGCGCACGCGCATCCCGGGGGCGAAAACGGCGGTGAATGTCTTGCCTTCGTTTTGCGCAAGCGCGTTAAAGGCACGCTGCATGCGGCCAAGCGCTATATCCAGCGGTGTTGCAACAGCCATCGTGCTGTCAGTTCCATCGGCGCGCATCCGCGCAAAGGACCGTTTGAGCTGCGCATCCAGCCGATCCAGCGCATCCACAGCTTCATGCACATCGTGGCCGTTCATAATCAGCATATCCAACTCGTTGCGCATGATGGCCGAGGGCGTCTTGATTGCATGGGCAAGGTCCGCGGCCTGCCTGCGCGAACGGCGCATGATATCGCGGTTGCGCTCCATCAGGGTGTTGATGTCATTCACCAATGGGGCAACCTCAACCGGATAGTCGGCGACTTTCATCCCGCCGTCCTGTTCCCATTTGCCCGAAACATCCTGTCGCAGTTTGTTGAGCGGCCGCAAGACAACTGCAACCTGAGTCAACGCCCCCAAGACGCCCATGAAGGCAACAAAAGCAAAGGCCGTCAAAAGGGTGCGCCGCAGGTCCATCTGCTCTTCATCAAAGCTTTGCAGCGACGAGGCCACCTGAACATGCCAAAGCGCGCCATTACGGACGCGGACCCACCGGCCAATGCCTAAAAGGGATTCGTCATTGGGGCCCAGAAACTCGCGCCGCTGGACAACTTCCGACCGTCCAACAGGCGCAGGCAAACGCGCCTCTCCCAGTGACGGCGAAGCATAAATCCTGCCATCCTCGGTCTCGACCTGCCAGTACTGGCCCGACAACGGCACCTGATACACCAGATCACCGATCGCGCGCTCCAGACCATCGGTGGTGTCGCTATTGTTTGTCACCGCAACGACAGCCTGCGAATGGCGTGTTTCCAGCACATCAAGAAAACGGGCTTGGGCCTGTGATGCCATATAGGACGACAGGCCCGCCAAACCCAGAACGATGATCGCGACCGCCCAGAGGATGCCCCCTGTTACTGCGCGGGCGCGTAACGATGTCATGCGGTTGCTTTGATAACGTAGCCCCTGCCGCGCACAGTCTCGATCAGGTTGCTCCCCAGTTTCTTGCGGAGACGGTTCACAAAGACAGCGATCGTGTTGGAATCACGGTCACCTTCATGCTGATAGATATGATCGGACAGCTCCGTCCGTGACACAAGCCGGCCCGAATTATGGAACAGATAGGACAGCACCGCGATTTCCTGTGACGTCAGATTGGTTGGCACGCCTTGAACGGTAACCTGATTGTTACGGGTATCAAAGGTCACGTCATCCTTTGAGAAAACCGGCGTCGCTTTGCCGGCCTTGCGGCGGATCAGGGCACGCACCCGCGCCGACAGTTCCGCCATGTGGAACGGCTTGGTCAGATAATCATCCGCCCCCGCATCAAGACCATCCACGCGGTCCGTCCAGTCGTTGCGCGCCGTCAGGATCAAAATCGTGGTATCATTGCCGCCGCTGCGCAAATTCTTCAGCACCGTCAGACCATCCCGAATGGGCAGGCCGAGGTCCAGAATGATCACATCATAGGGTTCAGTTTCACCAAGATACTGCGCTTCGGCACCGTCGACGGCCACGTCAACGGTGAGCCCCTCGGACACCAGTGTTTTCTTTAGTTGGCTGGCGAGCACGGGCTCGTCTTCGGCAATCAGAATACGCATATTGCTTTCATAATTCCGCGAGGTGGCAAAATTTGGGCGAATATGAGTCACCAGACAAAGTCTTTCGTGGCAGTCTAACGTGGCGGTTTCGAGGAACAAAATGCAACGCCCCTTCAATAAGCGTGGCGCACCAATCGCCCGATTGTGTTCTTCGTTTGACACCAATGACATAGAGGCTCAGTTTGTCGCTCATCATGCTCGTCAAACACGCCACTATCACCGAGACCCGAGATCACTTCAGGTGGCTTATCCCTGAAGATTACAACATTGGCGTCGATATTTGCGACAGACATGCCAACCTGACACCTGACCGGTGCGCGATCATTGATATTGACGCCGATGGCAACGCCACGGAACACAGCTTTGCGGCACTGCGCGACCGGTCCAACCAGCTTGCCAATGCGCTTTCACACACCTCAGCCGTGGGCGACCGGATCGCGGTCCTTCTGCCGCAATGCTTTGAAACCGCCGTGGCGCATGTGGCGATCACCAAAATGGGCTGCATTTCCCTGCCGCTTTTTACACTTTTCGGGCCTGATGCATTGCGCCACAGGTTGCGGGATTCAGGCACCACGACGATCATCACCAACAGTGAAAATACGCAGATGATCCACGATCTGATGCCCGAATTGCCCGATCTGCGCGCGGTGATCAGCGTTGATGGCAAGAACACGCAGGCCACCGACTTTCAGACACTCTGCGACGCGCAATCCACCGATTTCACCCCGCATCCAACCAAGGCAGATGACCCTGCGATCCTGATCTATACCTCTGGGACAACAGGTGCACCCAAAGGGGCCCTGCATGCCCACCGCGTCCTTTTGGGGCATCTGCCCGGTGTGGAAATGAGCCATGATTTCTTTCCCCAGCCCGGCGACAAGATCTGGACACCCGCCGATTGGGCATGGATCGGCGGTTTGCTTGATGTGCTGATGCCCGCGCTGCACCATGGCGTGCCGGTCGTGGCCTGCCGGTTCCGCAAATTCACCGCGCAAGCCGCTTTTGATCTGATCCGCACCCACGGCATCCAGAACGCATTTCTGCCGCCAACCGCGCTCAAACTTATGCGCCTTGATACACCCGCCGAACCCGTTCCCATGCGTTCGGTCGCCTCGGGCGGAGAAACCCTGGGCAAAGAGCTCATCGCCTGGGGCAAGCAGGTCTTCGGTACCACCATCAACGAATTCTACGGGCAAACCGAGTGCAACATGATCGTCTCATCCTGCGCGGCCCTTGCGCCGGCAGAACCGGGCGTCATGGGCTTTGCGGTACCGGGCCACTGCGTTGATGTCGTCAACGAAGAAACCTGCACGCTTTGCATTACCGGCGAAGAAGGCAGCATCGCCGTGCGCGCACCTGATCCGGTGATGTTTCTGCGCTATTGGAACAACCCTGACGCCACGGCCAGAAAATTCATCGACATTGCAGGCGAAAAATGGCTGCTGACCGGTGATAGAGGCCGCAAGACAGACACAGGCCGCCTGCAATTTATCGGCCGCGACGATGACATCATCAGTTCCGGCGGCTACCGTATCGGCCCTGCCGAGATTGAAGACTGCCTGCTGACGCACCCAGCGGTGCAGTTGGCGGGCGTGGTTGGCAAACCTGATGCGATCCGCGGGTCCATCGTTGTGGCCTATATTCAACTCGCCATAGGCTTTGACGCGTCAGATGCTCTGGCCACCGAGATCGCCGCTCATGTCAAAACCAGACTTGCCGCCTATGAGTTCCCCCGCGTCGTGCGCTTTATCCGTGATATGCCCATGACGACGACCGGCAAAATTATCCGCGCAGACCTGCGGGCGCGTGCAGCAAAGGAAGCCGAAAATGAGCAATGATGTCGTTCTTTATCACGCCGAAAATGGCATCGCGACGGTCACGTTGAACCGCCCGGACCAGCGCAATGCCATCAACCCGGAGGTCTGCGACGGTATCCGCACGGCATTCGACAAGGTCGAGGCAGACCCCGATGTGCGTGTCGCGATCCTGAACGGCGCAGGTGCGCTTTTCTGTGCAGGTATGGACCTCAAGGCCTTTGCGGCGGGCGCAGGCGATGTGATCCTCTTTGGTCAATATGGCTTTGGCGGTTTCGTCAAGCGCGCCCGCACAAAGCCTGTCATTGCCGCCGTGGAAGGGGCCGCACTCGCCGGTGGGTTCGAAATGATGCTGGCCTGCGATCTGGTTGTTGCCGGGGCCTCTACGCAGTTTGCGTTGCCCGAAGTGCGCATTGGCCTGATCCCCGGTGCGGGTGGTGCTGTGCGCCTGCCGGTGTCGATCCCGCGGGTGCGTGCCAATGAAATCCTGCTGACAGGGGCCGCTTTCGGCGCGCAAGAGGCTGCCGACTGGGGGCTGATCAATCGTATAGCCTCCGATGGCGACGCCTTGAAAACAGCCCGGACAATCGCCGTCCAGATCGCCGCAAACGCCCCGCTGGCGGTACGCCACACGCTAGCCATCGCCAACAGGGCACTGGCCGAAAATGACGCTGCCCATTGGCCCGCAAACGACGAAATCATCCATCAGATCGGGCGGACCGCCGATGCCGCCGAGGGCGCGCGCGCGTTCATTGAAAAGCGCGCGCCGGTCTGGCAAGGCAAATAGAGCGCCTTTGCAAAGGACGCACGCGGGCGAGGCTATCTGCATTCGGCGCTTGGAAGCGCTGAAAACACGCATATAGTGGCAGCCGCATGAGAACAGATAACGCGATCAGCGCTCCCACATCACAGACCACTGGCCACGCACAAGGTGAGCGCAGGCAGATTACGGCTGTTTTCATGGATATTGTCGGTTTCAGCAGCATCGCAAGCAAGGCAGATCCCGAAGATCTCGAACACTGGCTGGAAGAGTTCTACGGTCAGGCGCGCCGCATTATCGAGGCACAGGGCGGCGAAGTCACAGAGTATCTGGGCGACGGCGTTGTCGCACTCTTTGGTCTCGCCCGCGCTGATGAACTCGCCGCGTCAAGGGCTGTCAGTGCCGCGATGACCGCACTTGAAGAGATCAACGCCGGAGCAAGCCAAGGCATCACAACGCGGCTGCGCATCGGTGTGGCGACAGGTGACGCCGCTGTACGGATCGACAGGGGGCGCGAGAACCTGCCGCGCGCCACCGGCATGGTCACCACGCTTGCGCGGCGCATCCAGCAACAGGCAGCCCCCGGCACAGTGTTGATCTCGGCCAGCACCAAGGCCCTGCTACGCGGCGGTATCGCCACTGAAGAAATCGGCAACCAGACCCTCAAAGGCTTCGCCGAGGCGCAAACCCTGTTCCGCCCACTGGCAAACCAAACGCAAGCAGTCACATCTTTCTCGCCCTTTGTCGGGCGCAAAGACACACTCGCGCAGATCAGTCTGAGCAGTGATCCCGTTCTGGTGCTGGGGCAGGCCGGAATTGGCAAATCCGCGCTGGCCCGGCATTTGGCGCATACCGCGACCGCAGCGACAACCTTTGCCGCCGACGGCGTCAAGACACCCAGCAGCTATCAGCCCTTCGAACAGTGGCTCTTGCAAAAGACCGGCAGCACCCTGCCGGATTTCACAGATATCGCCACGGCTTTCCCGGCCCTCGAAGATGAGACCAAAAGAGCGCTTGCACTGGTTTTGGGATTGCCCGAGGGCCAGAACCTCTTGATTGACCGCAGCAATGTCGCCCTCAAGGCGCTGATCGAAGAGAGCCTCTGGCAAGCGATCTGTGCGGCGCAACCTGCGGGACTTCTTGTTTTTGAAGACCTGCATTGGCTGGACAACGCCAGTTTTGGCGTCCTGCGGCATATTCTGGATAACGCGGGCAACCATGATCATCAAATCCTGATGACCAGCCGCGACGATAGCAAAATCGACAAGCACCTCGACCAGTCCCGGATCACGGTAATCACGCTCGCACCGCTATCCGACGCAGAGGCCGCCGCTATGCTCGATGCCGTGACAGATGCACCGCCCACACCCCGCCAAAAGGCTTTTGTGATTTCACAATCCGCTGGGATCCCTTTGTTCATCGAGCATTTGTCAAAACGGACCGCTGTCGACGAAAACGCGACCGCAGATGTTCCTGGCTCTCTCAAGGATCTGTTGGCGGATCAGATTGATGCAACAGGCCCGACAAAAGCCGTGTTGCAATGTGCCGCGGTTATCGGGCAAACCTTTACCCTGGACACGCTTGAGGCCATCGCATCAGATCACGCACCCCTTGATATGCATCTGGAGGAGGCCTGTAGGAAAGGTGTGCTCAAAAAGCTTGATGTTGCCAAATGGGGGTTTGCGCACGCGCTGTTGCACCAAGCGGCATATGATAGCCTTTTGCGGAACAAGCGCATCGCCTATCACGCCAAGATTGCCGCGCATCTCAAGCGAGACCATGTCGATGCGATGATGCGCAATCCTGCCCTGCTGACGGCCCACCTCAGCCGCGCCGAACAGCATATTCCGGCGATCGAAAACTATCTTTCCGTCAGCCGCTGGGCGCTGTCACAGGGGGCGTTTGACGATGCCGAAGCCCATGTGCTGGCTGCCATCGCATTGTGCGAGAAAGCACCTGCAAACGTCGATGTCCGCACACTTGAAATCACCTGCTATTCCGCGCTGGGGTCAATCCGGATGCAGACGCAGGGCTTTACCGCTGACTCGGTGAGAATAGCCTTTGAAACCGTCGCAAAGCTGGCAAGTGGCAAGGATGCGCATTCCTCTGCAAACGGGCCCGCCCTTTACGGCAGCTTTACCCATGCCGTTGTGTCGGGCGACAAAAAGGCCGCAACGCGGTTTGCCGATATGCTGCGCAAAGCGGCGAGTACAGCGCCGCCTGACAGGCCCGATAGCGAATTGCGACTGGCCTCTTTAAATACAGATGCAGCCTTGCATTTCTATACCGGTGATTTTGCAAAAGTATCGCCCACTTTCAAAGCTCTGCGCAGGCATTACGATATCACCACCCATGGCGCGATGATCGCCAGCTATGGTGCCGACACATTCGCCGCAGCGCAGATGTTTGACTGTGTGACACGCGCCATTTGCGGCCAAACGCATCTGATCTCGGAAATGATCATGGAAACGGATGCGCATCAACGGCAGTTGAATATCCCTGTGATGCAACCCTGGGCCCAGATCTGGGGTGCCGTATCGTTGTTCTATGCAGGCCAACAGGACGCCGCCATTCAGCGTGTACGGCGTGGGATCGCCACTGCAACCAAACAGGGCACAACTTTCTGGCAGGTCACCGGAACCGCGTGGTTGCACGTGATGCAACCCTCTGAAAGCGCCAGCGAAGAGGGGCTGGCGCGGTTTGCGCAGGCGATCAGCACCTATGAAAGGATGGGCGCGCATATCGGGCTTCCCTATTTTAGGGCGCATTATGCGCTGGCGCAGGCAGAGCATGGCGATATCGCCGCCGCCTATGAAAGCGCGTTGCAGGCTGTGCGCGAAAATGGGCGTGACGGCCTGCATAGCTGGTATCCAGAGGTTCTCCGGCTGCATGCTCTTGTGTGTGATATCGAAGGTGGCACAGCCGGTGCTGCACGTTTTCGTCAAGAGTCCGCTGCCATTGCCGGCAAACAAGGTGCGACACTGTGGTTACTGCGCACACGGATCGACCAGTTGTGCGCGGACGAAATAGATGCCGCCCTGTTGGCAGAGGCTGTTGGCCAGCTTCACCGGCGTGCGGCACCACCCGAAAAGCAGGCAGCGCTTGCGCTGTTGTCGCGTAGATGACCCCCGAGAAATTACTCAGCTACAAGCTCCCCCTTTTTGCGGGAATGAAACCTGCCGACTTGGGCAATATCCCTTTGGGTGTCAGTGAACAGCACCTTATGCCGTGGCAAACGATCATAGATCAGGATGATGCGTCTTATGATCTGTACTTTTTGTTGTCCGGTTCACTTCTGGCAGTTTTCTGGACACCGCAAGGACGCGAAATCGTCTTTTCGCGCTTTCCCGTCGGGTCGTATTTCGGGGAACTGGCGGCCTTCGACGGCATCCCGCGCTCGCTCGCGGTTGTCGCGAAAACCGAGGCCACAGTCCTGACAATGACGCGCAGCAGCTTTTTGCAGCTTTTCAACGAAGTGCCCCTGCTGCGGGAGCGGATCACGAAAAATCTGGTGGACCGGATCCGTATTCTGACCGAACGCAACATGGAAATGACAACGCTTTCTGTTGACCAGCGGGTCAGAAAATACCTGCTGCGGCTAGCTGTAGAGGAAGGCAAACTATCCAAAGGGGCCATCATCGAACACGCGCCGACACATGCCGAAATTGCGGGCTCGGTCGGGGCCAACCGCGAAATGGTCAGCCGCGCGATCAGCAAGTTGGCCAAGGGCGGCGTGATCAAATCAGCCCGTCAAAAGATCGAGATCCTTGATCCTGGAGCGCTCTCGGACGAGCTCGCCTAGTCTTAATCCAAATTTTACCAATTTGCGCCAAAACTCGGATGCGATGACGCGGGAGTGGTCAGGCAAAGGAAGACATAATTGCGCAGTTTGGCACGTATTTTCGGGATTCTGGGCGGTGAAGTAACACTCATGTTGGCTGGCGGCGGCGCAGGCTTGGTGTTTCTAATCTTCAGCTAATTTTCGGCTGTTCTGCAGAGGTTTCATGATAATCAGGTAGCGCCACGCTCTGCATTAGCGCGCCGCTCATCCACATTTTGGGAAACTTTGATTGGAGAAAATGAAACTCTTGGACGACGTCGCGCCCCCAGGGAATTGACCCGCGGCGCGGAACACTTACTTATTGACTGACCCAGCCAGTCATAGGATCGCACATGTTCTTTCGCTCCGCAGCAACGCTTCTTTTGTCGTGCATTGCGTTTCCCGCCGCGGCCGCATGTGTCGGTGACAGCTATCTGGACCAGTTGACCCCGCAACAGGAAGCGCAATTGTCGGCAGCGGTGGCCGATATGCCCTATTCCGAAGGGCTGATCTGGACCGCAGCAAAGGACACGACCGAGATCACCGTCGTCGGCACGATGCACATCTATGATCCGCGCCTGGAAGAGTTGCGTGCGCAACTGGCCGAAACGGTCGCGACGGCCGATCTTGTGCTGCTCGAGGCAACGCCGAAAGAAGAAGCGCAACTGCAAGAAATGATCACGCGCGAACCCGATCGCCTGTTCATCGTTGATGGCCCAACCCTGCCAGAGTTGGTCGATGAAGACACATGGCAACTGATTTTGGCCGCCGCCAGCGAACGCGGGATTCCATCTTTTCTGGCCGCCAAAATGCAACCTTGGTACCTGTCGATGACCCTTGCGGTCCCATCCTGCGCGATGGCCGACATGATGGCCGGTGTGCGCGGCCTCGATCACATGATCATTGAGGATGCGCAGGCTGCGGGTGTGCCCATGCAAGCAGTCGAACCTTACACAACACTGTTTGATCTGTTCGGCGACGACAACATGGATGACCAAATCAGTATGCTGCGGGTCAGCATGCTGGTGCCCGATTTGCAACAGCAGATGTTTGTTGCGATGCTGGACAGCTATTTTGCTGAGGAAATCGGCCAGCTTTGGGAACTGTCGCGGCTCGCTATGTCCGATGTGCCCGGTATGGACCCCGTCGCAGGGAACGCCATGTTCGACGAGATGGAAGAATCATTGCTGAACATGCGCAACAGGAACTGGATTCCGGTCATCACTGCTGCCGCTGAAGGCCACAACAACATAGTCGTAGCAGTCGGTGCTGGTCATTTGATCGGTGAGCAGGGTGTGCTGCAGCTTCTGGAAAACGAGGGCTGGACCATCACGCGGCTGGACTGAGACAAGCGAAGGAATTTCGCGAAATTCCTTCGACACGCCCAATAATTTTCGCGAAAATTATTGAGCTTACACATCCCCGTAATCGGACAGGCCTTTGCGCCCCAGATCGGTCAAATCGTAAACCCCGCGCGACACACGTGTAAACCAGCCATAATGGTCCGCCGCCATGATCTGCGTGGCTTGTGGGACTTCGGCCCATTCCTTGACCTTCGCGCCCTTTGACGGCCCATGGACGGCCAGAAAACGCGCACAGCGCAGCGCATCCTGCCGATAGCCGGTGATAATCCCGTGCCGTGTTGCACCCCCGTCATTGGGATCACCCTGCAACCGCTCAAACGCGCGCAAGAGCCGTGTTTTCTTCTTTTTCGACTGCCGCGCCGCATAGGGCCCGGGGTCAGCCAGCACCTCGACATGCCCGTCACGCAGACGCACGGTCAGCACGCCCAAACCCGCACGCCGCGCCAGTTTGACATTCGCCTTCAGTGCCTTGTCTTTGCCACCCGCAGGCACCGCCAGATAGACATGATCGGTGGTGAGCAACCGCTCAATGCCTTGATGGAAAAGCGCCAGCGAAAACCCCATCTTCAACTCGACCACCACCAGTGCATCACCGCGCCGCCCGACGACATCGGCAGGGCCGACCTCGCCTTTCACCTCATAGCCTTGTCGTTGCAGATAGGCCTTGATGGGGGGGTATAAATCGGCCTCGCGTGGCATGGGTGCTCCTTTCGGCATAGCCAATTGGAAAAATCCGACGATGACAAGCCCCGCCAATAGACCGTTCAAACTGACACGATGGGGTGACAGCCCCAGCGCACACTTCTATATACGGGCCAAACCTTGCTCCGATAGAAAGTGACGCACATGACAACGCTCGTATTTGGCCATAAATCCCCTGACACCGACAGCACAGGCTCGCCCCTGATCTGGGAGTGGTTCCTGAACCACACCGACATTGACGCGAAAGCGGCCCTGCTGGGCGCGCCGAACACGGAAGCCAAATTCGTGGCCGAGCGTTGGGGGTTCGAGCTTCCCGAAATCATTGCCGACGTTGATGACAACCAGTCATGCGTGATCGTGGACACCAACAATCCCGCCGAACTGCCCGCAAACATCAATAACGCCGATGTGCTGGCCATCATTGACCACCACAAACTGGCCGGCGGGCTGGAAACCAAGAATCCGATCAACATCACTGTGCGTCCCTTGGCCTGCACCGCGACGATCATGCATCAGATGATGGGTGATCACGCCAGCCACATGCCACAGGGCATCAAGGGCCTGATGCTGTCATGCATCCTTTCCGACACGCTGGCCTTCCGGTCGCCCACGACAACCGAGGTCGACAAGGATCTGGCCGAGGCGCTTGCCAAGGACCTTGGGGTCGATATCGACACCTACGCCGGTGAAATGTTTGCCGCAAAATCCGATGTCTCTGCATTCTCGGATGCCGAACTTCTGCGCATGGACAGCAAGGAATATGCCGTCGACGGCAAGAAATTCCGCGTCTCCGTGCTCGAAACCACAGCGCCCGATATCGTGCTCGACCGCAAAGCATCGCTGATGGAAACCATGCCGAAAGTCGCAGAAGAAGACGGCGTCGACCAGGTGCTGCTTTTCGTTGTCGATATCCTCAAGGAAGAGGCCACCATGCTGATCCCCAACGATCTGACCAAGACCGTTGCCGAAAAGTCCTTTGACGCAAAAGTCGACGGCGACAGCGTGGTCCTGCCTGGCATCATGAGCCGGAAAAAGCAGATCATCCCGGCACTCAAGGTCTAAGCTGGCCGCACAAACGTATGTACAGGTTGTGTACCGGATGTGTACAGGATCTGTACGCCTTCCATACCGTTCACAAAGGTTAACGCATGACCCAGATCATCGACCAATTCGCCGAAATCTCGGGGCAGTATGACGCCGCCTTTGTGGACCTGTGGGGGTGTATGCATAATGGCATCACCGCCCTGCCGGACGCCGTTGCTGCCATGCAGAAATACCGTGCTGCGGGCGGGATTGTTGTGCTTGTCACGAATTCCCCGCGCCCATGGGATTCCGTCGCGCGCCAGATCAACGGTCTGGGTGTGCCTGATGACGCATGGGACGCGATTGCCACCTCTGGTGACAGCGCGCGTGCGGCGATGTTCCGCGGCATTGTGGGTGAAAAGATCTGGTTCATGGGCGAAAGCCCCCGGGATGATGATTTCTTCCAGCCCCTGCAAATCATTGAAAATCCTGTGAATATCCAGAAGGTTCCGCTGGATCAGGCCGAAGGCATTGTTTGCTGCGGCCCTTTTGATCCGCTGGCCGATGTCGATGTGAACCGGCCGGAATTCCTCTATGCAAAGACCAAGGGTCTCAAACTGCTTTGCGCCAACCCCGACATTATCGTGGATCGCGGCGAAGTCCGTGAATGGTGCGCTGGTGCGCTGGCCGCGCTCTATACCGAAATGGGCGGCGAGAGCCTCTATTTCGGCAAACCCCACCCACCGATCTATGACCTCGCGCGCCGCAGGCTCGCTGCATTAACCAATGCGCCATCAGATCCGCGTATTATCGGGATCGGTGACGGGATCGGCACGGATATTCTGGGTGGTCTGCAAGAAGATATCGACACGCTCTTTATTTCGGGTGGATTGGCCGCGGCAGAAACGAAGACCGACCGCCAGCCTGACCCGGAGGCATTAGAGGCCTATTTGAACGAGGCGCAGATCAGCACGACCTACACCATTGGGCAGTTGCGGTAGCAGGAATCGCTTGATCTTTCTGCATCGGCAAAGTAATAAAATTTCAATATCGACGTGATACTGGATTTTTTGTTACTTAATGGAGCCTGATATGCTGGATAACGCCCCCCGCGGAACGATCTGCATCGAAGACATCGAAATCGGTATGACCCGCTCGCTCCGCAAGGTGATCACGGACCGCGATATCGAAATGTTTGCCGAGGTGTCGACCGACAGAAACCCTGTGCACCTTGATGAAGACTATGCGCAGGACACCATCTTTGGCGGGCGTATCGCCCATGGCATGCTCACGGCCGGACTGGTCAGCGCCGTGATCGGGGAACAACTGCCCGGACATGGCACGGTTTATCTGGGGCAAAGCCTGAAATTCCTCGCCCCTGTGCGCCCCGGCGACATGGTGCTGGCCGAAGTTGAAGTCACAGATATCGACCATTCCAAACGGCGCGTCACCATGAACACGCGCTGCATTGTGAACGACAAAAAAGTATTGGTTGGCGATGCCACCGTCCTCGCGCCAAGCCGGAAGTTCGACTAGCGCTGTTCAAGCCTGACGGCTTTCCACGCGCGTAAGCCCGCAAGGGCTGACAAGCGGTGCTTGCACGGCCCTGCGTGGTCCGCTACCCAAAGCCATGCGCATCATTCGTGACACCGTTTTCATTGATCCTGCTGACCGTGGCGCCGCCGCGGCGATCGGCAATTTTGACGGTGTGCATATCGGCCATCAAGCTGTCATCGACCTGACCCGCAAAGCCGCCAAAGAGGCGGAAGCACCCCTCGGCATCATGACGTTCGAGCCACACCCGCGCAGCTATTTTTCCCGCGATCCCAACCCTTTCCGCCTTATGAACGCCGAAGCGCGTGCAAACCGTCTGGCGAAACTGGGTGTTGAAAAACTTTATGAAGTACCCTTCAGCGCAGCCCTTGCCGCCCTCACCCCCCGTGCCTTTGCACAAACGGTTATCGCCGATCAACTGGGGCTCAAACATGTGGTTGTCGGTGCCGATTTCTGCTTTGGCAAAGACCGCGCGGGCACGGTGGCAGACCTTCAGAAATTCGGTGCTGAAATGGGATTTGGCGTGACTGTCGCACCCATCGTGGCCATCGACCGCGCCAATGTCTCCTCCACCGCGATCCGGCAAGCCCTGAGCGATGGCAAACCGCGCGACGCTGCCGCAATGCTGGGCCACTGGCACCGTATCGTAGGCGAGGTCATCCGTGGCGATCAACGCGGCCGCGATCTGGGGTACCCCACTGCCAACATGTCGATCACTGGCCTGCACCCGCCGAAATTTGGCGTTTATGCCGTGAAAGTCGACGTGCTCGACGGCCCGCACAAAGGCACCTACAACGGCGCGGCCTCGATCGGCGTCCGCCCGATGTTCGGCGAGAATGTTCCGAATTGCGAAACTTTCATCTTCGACTTCAAAGGCGATCTCTACGGGTCCACCCTTTCGGTTGCCTTGGTTGATTTCCTGCGGCCCGAGTTGAAATTCGACAGCCTCGAAGCGCTCATCACCCAGATGGATGCCGATTGTGTCACCGCCAGAGAGATCCTTGCCGATGTCCGTTGAAATCCCCCGCGACGGCCTGACGCCGCGGTTTTGGGAAACCAAACCGATGTCGAAACTTAACAAACAGGAGTGGGAAGCGCTCTGCGACGGGTGCGGCAAATGCTGCCTGAACAAGCTTGAAGATGACGACGGCACCGTGGCGATGACCCGCATCGCTTGCCGCCTGCTTGATGGGGAAAGCTGTTTGTGCAGCAACTATGCCAAACGCCATCAATTTGTCCCCGAATGTATTGTGCTGACCCCGAAAACCATCGTCGAAAACCTGTACTGGCTGCCCCTCACCTGCGGCTACCGCCTGGTCCATGAAGGCCGCCCGCTGTACGACTGGCATCCGCTGATCTCGGGCGATCCGGAATCTGTGCATCGGGCTGGCGTATCGGTCAGGGGTATGACGATCCCAGAGTTTCAGGTCGACGAGGACGATTGGGAAGACCACATTATCGAGGAGCCACTCTAGATGTTTTTTGCTTCAGACAACGCAGGCCCCGTCCATCCAAAGGTGATGGAGGCGCTGGTCGCCGCCAATACCGGCTATGCCATGGGCTATGGTGCGGACCCGATCATGGAGACCGTGCGCACGCAGGTCCGCGAGGTCTTCGAAGCACCCGAAGCTGCCGTTTACCTGATTATCAACGGGACAGCAGCAAATTCCGTACTCCTCGCCTCAATGACCCAGCCATGGCAGACGCTGTTCTGCACGGAATGCGCGCATATCCACGAAGACGAATGCAATGCGCCGGAATTCTACACCCAAGCCAAGCTGACCTTGGTGCCAACGACAAACGGCAAAATGACCCCGGATGCCTTGCGCAACAAGATCCTTGGCGAAGAAAACCGTGGCGTGCACGGCCCGCAACGCGGCCCGCTGTCGATTACGCAAGTGACGGAAAAGGGGACGATTTATACGCTTGATGAAATTCAGGCGCTCACCGCGACCGCCCGCGACTTCGACATGCAAACCCACCTTGATGGCGCGCGTTTCGCCAATGCAATGACAGCACTCGGCTGTTCGGCTGCGGAAATGACGTGGAAAGCCGGCGTTGATACAGTCAGTTTCGGCGGCACCAAGAACGGCGCAATGGGGGTTGAGGCCTGTGTCATTTTCAACCCCGAAATCGCGTGGGAATTCGAGCTGCGGCGCAAACGTGGGGGGCATCTGCTGTCCAA
>NZ_DASYOK010000113.1:0-7068 GCF_036007805.1 Yoonia sp. | reverse complement strand
TTGCCCACGGCCTGCACGCGCAGGTCCTCGATGGCGGCCTCATCGGCGGCATCGGCAATCAAGCCAAGGTATTTTTGTTTCAGATCGTCCATGCCGCACCTCTTGCAATCGTCACCGCGGAGTTAGCGAAATGGCGCCATGGTTGCAAGAAGCGTTCAGCCTTGGCGCGGCAGTCCTGCCAGCGGAACGGCCAATGAGGTGCGCGCCATCACGTCACCGATTACCTTTGCCGTTACTATTACTATTGCCAGAACTGGTATTGTTGCCGCCACCGTTATTGCCGTTGCCAGTGTTGTTGCTACCGCCGTTATTGCCGTTGCCGTTCCCATTTCCGTTGTTCCCGTTGCCGTTATTCCCGTTCCCGTTGCTGCCGTTACCGTTATTACCGTTACCGTTCCCGTTGTTGCCGTTCCCGTTGTTGCCGTTGCCGTTCCCGTTGTTGCCGTTGCCGTTGTTGCCGTTGCCGTTATTACCGTTCCCGTTGTTGCCGTTGCCACTATTGCCATTACCGCTGCCGCCGTTACCGGAACCGCCATTGCCTGCGTTGCCGCTGTCGGAACTGCTGCTACCGCTGTCGCCGTTTCCGCCGTTTCCGCCATTGCTGTTGCCAGCACCACCCATAGGAGGCGCTTGTGTGTTGCCCAAGGCCGCTGCCATGTCCATCGCGAAGGCTCTGGTCCCGTTCAAGGTGGCCTGAGATACGCCAACCCCTAGAATAACGGCGAGAGTTGTAATGACCGCAAAATCGACAGTGACAGCGCCATTGTCATCTTGCTGGAATTTCTTGAAAAACGCGCGAGGACCTGTCGGCCTTTGGGTTTGGCCGCAGCGCCACAGCAGGTTGGCGTTCCCGAACTTATTGGACAATGCATTCTTCCTTTTAAACACGCACGAGATACACAAACGGCCCGGGACGCGGCTTTTCAACTGGCCTGCTGATCGCTTGGGGATATGTTCCAATTAAGACAGAATATTGAAAATTTGCTTCAAATTGTGACCCTACAACCAGATGGGAGATCGATTGAGGTCTGCGATGAAACAGCCTCCCGCGACGCGGCGGCTAAGCTCCTCTTAACTTTGCGGTCGTATGACGCGGTTATGTTCAGTCACTCCGCAGTCCCCTACATTGTCGCAGAAAGCCTCTATGCGGCAGCATGTCCGCACACGCCACCACGCGCCTTGCGACTGGGTTCGCTGCTTGGTGCGATGAGCTATGCGCTTGATATGACGGAAGGTCAGCCGCCGGGGCACTGTATTCGCTGTTGCTGGATCGGAACACGCATTGGCAATGCCCTCGGGATGAACGGGCAAGCCTATGAGGATCTGTATTTCACCCTTTTGTTGAAAGATCTTGGGTGCAGCAGCAACGCGGCACGGATTTGTGAACTCTACGTTGCAGATGACATCACCTTCAAACGTGATTTCAAGATGATTGACGGCAGCCTGACCGCCGCATTGCGCTTTGTTTTCACCAAGACAGGGCTTGGCACCGGCCTGAGTGAAAGGCTACGCGCGACCGTCAATATCCTGCGCAATGGTGGCGAAATCAGCCGTGAACTGATTGAAACGCGTTGCAACCGTGGTGCGGATATCGCGGCAAAGATGCGGTTTTCGGATGCCGTCCAAGAGGGCATCAGGTCGCTTGACGAGCACTGGGGTGGCGGCGGCAAACCACTGGGTCTCTCTGGCGATGATATACCGCGTATTTCAAACATTGCTTTGATGGCGCAGGTCGTCGACATTTTCCATTCGGCGCAGGGACCAGAGGCCGCAATGACCGAAATCGAAGGGCGCGCCGGTGGCTGGTTTGATCCGGCTTTGGTCGCGGCCTTCAAAGAGGCGAGTGCAGCACCTGACTTTTGGACCCGCCTAAATGATCCCTGTCTGGAGGAACTTGTTTTCTCGCTCGACCCAAGCGAAACGGCCCAGGCTGTCGACGAGGATTATCTCGACGACATCGCCTCGGCCTTTTCCGACGTCGTCGATGCCAAATCGCCCTTTACGGCCGACCATTCCAACCGGGTCACACTTTATACCGACATGATCGCCGAAGAACTTGGTCTATTGGCGGAACATCGGCGCTGGCTGCGGCGCGCGGCGCTCTTGCATGATCTTGGAAAACTGGCCGTCAGTAACCAGATCCTCGACAAACCGGGGCGTCCGGATGCTGACGAATGGGCAACCATCCGGCAGCATCCGAAGTATAGTCAGACAATTCTGGAAAAGGTCGAGGCCTTTCGCGATATTGCACCCGTTGCCGGAGCGCACCATGAACGTGTGGATGGGAAAGGTTATCCTGAGGGACTAGGGGGTAAAGATCTTTGTCTTGAGGCCCGCATACTCGCCGTGGCGGATGTTTTTGATGCGCTCACTGCGGACAGACCCTACCGTGCGGCGATGCCGATCGCGCAAGCGCTGGACATCATGGCCGCAGATGTTGAAGCCGCCTTTGATCCGGTCTGCTTTACCGCACTCCAACGCGGGCTGGCGAAACTGGCAGGCCCGGGTAAGGATTGAGGATTTCTGAGATCCGCCCTGCGCATCGGTGACCGTCCGGTTTGAGGCGCCAACAGACAACTGGGTGACCTGAACTTGGGCAGCCTTCGCGCCCGTGATATTGCAGACCCATTCACATGATCCGCCAACCTCCCCAACGCAAAAGGCCGCCCAGTTTCCTGTGCGGCCTTTCTTTTCCGGTCAGGTGCGTGGCTTAGGCCGCCAGCGCATCCTTGGCTTTGCCAACAACAGCGGCAAATGCCTCAGGCTCGTTCACGGCCAGATCGGCCAGAACCTTACGGTCCACTTCGATGCCAGCCAGTGTCAGGCCGTTGATGAACTTGGAATAGTTCAGTGTCTCGTCAACCGAGCGTACACCTGCGTTGATCCGCTGGATCCACAGAGCGCGGAAATTGCGCTTGCGGTTGTGACGGTCACGGGTTGCATATTGGTTGGCTTTGTCGACCGCTTGTGCCGCGACCTTGAAGGTCTTGGAGCGGCGATCATAATAACCTTTGGCAGCGTCGAGTACTTTTTTGTGACGACGGTGCGTGACGGTTCCACCTTTAACGCGCATATCTCAATTCCCTCTAATTAACGTGCGTAAGGCATCATCGGCTTGATGATACCCTCGTCTTGCTTGCTCAATGTGGTTGTCCCACGAGCGTTGCGGAGGAATTTGTTGGTACGCTTGATCATGCCGTGACGTTTGCCAGCCTGGCCCGCCACAACACGGCCAGAAGCCGTCACTTTGAACCGCTTTTTGCAGCTCGATTTCGTTTTCATCTTCGGCATTTCCGTCTCCTTCAAAGGTTCGGTCTAATCGCGCGACTCGGCATGCCATCTTGGCCGGACGCGCGGGCTCAGGCGCGGCTGATACGACAGGGGTGGGGTTATTGCAAGAGGTGTTTCGCGATTTGAGCTGTGGTCCAAGGCAAAGCGTGGCCTCAGCTGCCGATCACCGACGCCACAACACGCACGATCACATCGTCGACGGTATCCAGCGCATAGGCGCCGGGGTTTTCCTGCGCAGCATAAGCCATGCTTCCCGCCCCGATCACCAGCAAGGCAAGGGCCGTTTTGGGCCAGCGCCAATCGGAGTAGGCGCTGACAGCCGAGGGGATAGCAAAGGCGACCATCGTCAAACCAATCACAAAGATAAGATCATAGTCCATGGTGCCCTGCCGATATTGCTAAGCAATGTTACTCTTGTTCTACTGCGTAAATCAAACGCTCAGCGCAAGGGGCAACGCGCAGGATATTTGTCGACCCCGGGGTATTGAAGGGCACACCTGCGGTGACAACGATCATGTCGTCCTCACCCGCGAGGTTCTGGGCCTTTGCGGCACGGACCGCAGCAATCACAGCATCCTTAAAACGGTCCACATGACCGGAAAGCACACAGTTCGTGCCCCACGACAGGCAGAGCCGCCGCGCGGTTGTGATGTGATTGGTCAAGGCAATGATTGGCACGCGCGGGCGTTCGCGCGACACCAGAAGCGCTGTGCGCCCTGATTGCGAGAAACAGCAGATCGCTTTGACATCGGTTGTCTCGGCAATCTCGCGGGCAGCAGACACGATCCCGTCAGCCACAGTCTTGCCGTCGGACTTGCGCGAGGCCTCGATAATTTCGGTATAGGTCGGGTCGGCTTCGACCTCGGCTGCGACGTTGCTCATCGTGGTGACAGCTTCGATCGGGAAAGAGCCTGCCGCCGATTCCGCCGACAACATGATCGCGTCAGCCCCTTCATAGATCGCGGTGGCCACGTCCGACACCTCTGCGCGGGTCGGCATCGGGCTGTCGATCATGGATTCGAGCATCTGCGTCGCCACGATCACAGGCTTGGCCGCCGCACGGCATTTGCGCACCAGCTGCTTCTGGATCGGCGGAACGTTCTGCACGGGCAGTTCGACGCCCAGATCGCCACGCGCGACCATGATGCCGTCAGAGACCGCGAGGATACTGTCAAATACTTTCACCGCGTTCGGCTTTTCGATTTTTGACAGGATCGCGGCACGGCCCTTGGTCAGCTCACGCGCCTCTTCCACGTCTGCGGGGCGCTGGACAAACGATAGGGCCAGCCAGTCCACGCCAAGCTCGCAAACAAATTCCAGATCCTTGCGGTCTTTTTCCGACAGCGCTGCCAGCGGCAGGATCACGTCAGGCACGTTCACGCCTTTGCGGTTGGAAATCGTACCACCAACGATGACTTCGCAATTGGCAAAGGTCGCGCCACAGTCTTTCACCCGCAGTTTGATTTTGCCATCGTTGACCAGCAAATGCGCGCCCGGTTCCAACGCATCGAAAATTTCTTTGTGCGGCAGCTTTACGCGGTGCACGTCGCCTTCGGCGTCATCCAGATCAAGACGGAAGTCCGCACCCGGCACCAGTTCTTCTTCACCATTGGCAAATACACCGACCCGCAGTTTCGGCCCCTGCAAATCCGCAAGAATAGCAATCGGACTATCGAGGTCCTTTTCCACCTGCCGGATAATCGCGTGACGTGCTTTGATCTCTTCATGATCCCCGTGCGACATATTCAGGCGAAACACATCGGCACCGGCCTCGTGCAGGGCACGGATCATCTCGTAATCATTGGAAGCGGGGCCAAGTGTTGCGACGATTTTCACATTGCGGTGGCGTCTCATAGTCATTCCTTCGTACATCGCTACCGTTAGCGGTAACAGATTGGGTTGCGCCCTTATTGCGCAATTCCATTCCTGCTTCAACTAGCCTAAATCCTGTATCAAAGGAATGACACCGCCATGACACATGACCCTTACGAAATCATTGGTGAAAACCGCACCGGACGCTGGCTAATTGCCTGCGATCACGCCACAAATACCGTCCCTGATTGGGTGCATGGTGGCGATCTGGGCCTACCTGCGGCGGATATGCAACGCCATATCGCCTATGATATCGGCGCGGCAGGTGTGACGCGCAAATTGGCTGAAGCCTTGGACAGCCCTGCGATCCTGTCCCGGTTTTCACGATTGGTATGTGACCCCAACAGAGGCGAGGACGATCCCACGATCATGATGCGCCTTTATGATGGCACGATTATCCCGGGCAACCGCAACGCCGATGACGCCGAAAAAGAAGAGCGCTTGCAGCGGCTCTACCGGCCCTATCACGCGGCCTATGCAGATTTGGCCAACAAGATGGATAATCCCGTGATCTGTGCGGTGCATAGTTTCACGCCGCGCTTGCAAGGGCGGCATCCGCGCCCTTGGGAGATTGGCGTGCTATATGCCGATGACGCACGGCTCGCGACGCCATTCATGGCCGCCTGCCGCGCTGAAGGGTGGTGCACAGGTGACAACCAGCCCTATGCCGGCCACCTGCCCGGTGATGCCGTAGACAGGCATGCCTTGCAGCATGGCCGCCCGAATGTGTTGATTGAGTTACGTCAGGACCTGATCGCGGATGAAGCGGGACAAACCCTTTGGGCAAACCGGCTGGCCCCTATATTATCACAAGTATTGGCCCAATCAGGCCTTTGAAAGGACAAGACCATGGACGACCAGACCCGTATTGAGATCGAAGCTGCCGCCTTTCGCAGGTTGCAAAAGCACCTCATGGAAGACCGCACCGACGCGCAAAACATTGACATGATGAATTTGGCAGGGTTCTGCCGGAATTGTCTGGCGCGCTGGTATCAGGAAGCAGCGAACGAACGCGGAATCCCGATGACCAAGGACGAAGGCCGCGAAGCGTTTTACGGGATGACGATGGCCGAATGGAAAGCGAACTACCAGACCGAAGCAAGCGCCGAGGCCAACGCGGCCTTCAAGGACAGCCACGGATAGGAACCCATTATGCTTGAACGCCTGACCGCATTCTTTGGCAATCCCACCGGCTATCACACGCCACTGCCCGAGGCCGACGCAAGCCACGCTATGGGCGCGTTACTGGTGCGTGCGGCAAAGGCGGATCACACCTATCTGGTCGAAGAAATCGCGATGATCGACAAGATTCTGGCCCAGCGTCACGGCATCAATCCGGTCGCCGCCGCCAAAATGCGTGCGGAATGCGAACTTTTGGAACGCAAGATCCCCCAGACCACCGATATTGCTGCAATCCTCGAGACCGCGATCGGTACCACGGAAAAGGAAGCGACGCTGCTGGCGCTTTGGCAGGTTGTCTATGCTGACGGGATCATGCACGCGGAAGAAGACGAGGTGTTGCACCAGATCGAAGCCGTGTTTGGCGTGGGGCCCGAGCGCGCGAAAGAGTTGCAAGCACAAGCGCAGGCAGGGGCGTAGGCCGCACCCTGCCTGTGACGCGCTTCTTTTTTAGCCATGCCATTTGTGGCATGTTCATGCCTGGCGAGACCACACAGAAAGGAGCAGGCACATGCAAGACATAGATATGCCAAAGCACCAACATACGTCCGGCAACGTGCAAGGATTCGAACTCCCGCGCGGATGCCTCATGACATCCGGACTTATCCTTTTGCCGATCGTGACCCTCACGATCTGGTTCGTCGCCAAGTTCTCTTGACTCGCCGCGTGCCTTCGGTCCGGATCTAGCCCGAACTACACAGCCGCCTTGCGGCTTTCCTCAAGATA
>NZ_DASYOK010000112.1:0-5642 GCF_036007805.1 Yoonia sp. | reverse complement strand
TCCCATTCTTGACGCCACCCATCCCCCCGTCTATACGCCACCAGTCGGCAGGCATCCGCCTCCGACTCAGATGTAACGCCGTGTTTGGCCGCTCCCGTCGCTGGGGGCCAATTCCGGCAAAAGGAGAAGCGACATGAAACTGAACGAACTCTCAGACAACCCGGGCGCCACCAAAGGCAAAAAGCGTCTTGGCCGTGGTCCAGGTTCCGGCAAAGGTAAGACCGGTGGCCGTGGTATCAAAGGTCAGAAATCGCGTTCCGGCGTAGCCATCAAAGGCTATGAGGGCGGCCAGATGCCACTCTACCAGCGTCTGCCAAAGCGCGGCTTCAACAAGCCGAACCGCAAGACTTTCGCTGTCATCAACCTTGGTCTGATTCAGAAATTCATCGACGAAGGCAAGATCGACGTCAAAGCCGACATCACCGAAGATGCGTTGATCGCGTCCGGTCTGGTGCGTCGCAAGAACGACGGTATCCGCGTTCTTGCCAAAGGCGATTTCAAGGCCAAAGCAACGATTGCTGTCACCGGTGCCTCCAAGGGCGCTGTTGAGGCGGTTGAAAAGGCTGGCGGCACATTGACTGTCACAGCACCGGCTGCGGCTGAGTAAGACCTTGTGAGCGGCGTCACCGTCGCTTACATACCTCTTCAAGTTTTCCCAAACGCCGCGATCCGGGAAACGGTATCGCGGCGTTTCTATTGAAAAGAGACCCATATGGCTTCTGCAGCAGAGCAAATGGCAGCCAACGTCAGTTGGAGCGCCTTCGGCAAAGCAACTGAACTGCGTCAGCGCATCCTGTTTACGATTGGTTTGCTGATTATCTACCGTCTTGGCACGTTTATTCCGGTTCCCGGAATTGATGGTATTGCCTTGCAGCAGTTCATGGAAGACGCGCAATCGGGCATTGGCGGCATCCTGTCGATGTTCACCGGTGGTGCCCTGTCACGCATGGCAATCTTTACGCTTGGCATTATGCCCTACATCTCTGCCTCGATCGTGATGCAGCTCTTGGGATCCATGTGGGAGCCGCTCAAGAACCTCAAGAAAGAGGGTGAGCAGGGCCGCCGCAAGCTGAACCAATATACCCGTTATTTCACTGTCGTTCTGGCCACTGCACAGGCCTACGGCCTTGCTGTCAGCCTTGAGGCCGGTGGTCTTGCGGCTGATCCGGGCCTGTTCTTCCAGGCCTCGACTGTCATCACCATCGTTGGCGGCTGTATGTTCCTGATGTGGTTGGGTGAGCAGATCACGGCCCGCGGTATCGGCAACGGTATCTCCTTGATCATTTTCGTCGGTATTATCGCCGAAATCCCGGCCGCTCTTGCACAGTTCCTGTCGCAGGGTCGTTCCGGTGCGATCAGCCCTCTGGTCATCGTGGGGATTATCCTGATGTTGATCGTGGTTCTGACGTTTGTGGTCTTCATGGAGCGGTCATTGCGCAAGATCCACATCCAGTACCCGCGTCAGCAGCGCGGCATGAAGGTTTATGACGGCTCGACCAGCCATCTGCCGATCAAAGTCAACCCCGCTGGTGTGATCCCCGCGATCTTTGCCTCTGCCTTGCTGTTGCTGCCAACAACGATAAGCACGTTCAGCGGCGGATCGTCTGGCCCGTTCATGTCGACCGTTCTGGCGCTCTTTGGGCCTGGCCAACCACTCTATCTGATCTTCTTTGGTGGCATGATCATCTTCTTCACGTATTTTTACACCCGCGAAGTGGCCTTCAAGACCGAGGACGTTGCCGAGAACCTGAAGAACCAGAACGGATTTGTGCCCGGCATCCGCCCCGGCAAGAAGACCGAGGAATACCTCGACTATGTCCTTACGCGTATTCTCGTTCTGGGCTCTGGTTATCTGGCGCTTGTGGCGCTGTTGCCCGAGATCATCCGCGCCGAACTGGCCATTCCGTTCTACTTTGGCGGCACATCTATCCTGATTATTGTGTCTGTGGGTATGGACACGATCCAGCAAATCCAGTCACACTTGGTGGCACATCAATACGAAGGCCTGATTGAGAAGTCTCAATTGCGTGGCAAGCGTAGCGCAAAACGTAAAGGGCCATCACGCCGATGAATATCATTCTGCTGGGACCGCCGGGGGCGGGTAAGGGAACACAGGCACGCAAGCTTGTTGAAGAACGCAATATGGTGCAGTTGAGCACTGGCGATATGCTGCGCGCCGCCCGCACCAGCGGGACCGAAATGGGCAAGACTGTAGCGGCCGTGATGGACCGTGGTGATCTTGTGACCGATGAGATTGTGATCGGCCTGATCCGCGAACAGCTTGAAACTGATGACGGCAAAGGCGGCTATATCTTTGACGGCTTCCCGCGCACATTGGCGCAGGCTGATGCGTTGGGAAATCTGCTGGTCGAGATGGGTGAGAACCTTGACTGCGTGATCGAGATGCAAGTGGATGACGAGGCGCTTGTTGACCGCATCACGGCACGCGCGACCTGTGGCGATTGTGGTGAGGTCTATAATGATAACACCAAGCCGATCCCGGCGGATGGCAAATGCACCAATTGTGGCGGCTCGAATTTCCAGCGCCGCGCCGATGACAACGCAGACAGCCTGCGGACCCGTTTGATGGCTTATTACAAACAGACCAGCCCGCTGGTCGGTTATTATTATGCCAAGGGTGACTTGAAGTCTGTGGATGGTCTGGCCAGCATGGAAGATGTGGCTGCGAGTATCGCTTCGGCACTGGGTCAGGCCGAAAAATCCTGATATTTTGCAATGGGGCAGGGTGGAATTGGCAAATCGCCTATTGTGCTGCCCCAGCGCCTTGACGCCTTGGCAAATGCCCCCTAAACAGCGCCATCCCAACTGGGAATCATTTTGTGGTTGATGGGTCGCCCCCAAAGATCACAAGGCACCTCGATATGACGCAGCCCGGCGCCCCAAAGGTCCGGGCTTCCGTTGTGAAAAAAGGGTCTGGAACGACGGACCCGCAACGAAAAGGAATAGCAACGTGGCACGTATTGCCGGCGTAAACATCCCGACTGCAAAGCGGGTTCCAATCGCCCTTACTTACATCACCGGTATTGGTTCTGCCAAAGCCGAAGAAATCTGCGCAGCGACCAACATTGATCGCGCGCGCCGTGTAAACCAGCTTTCTGATGCAGAAGTGCTGTCGATCCGTGAATACATCGACGCCAACCTGACAGTGGAAGGTGACCTGCGTCGCGAGACACAGATGAACATCAAGCGTCTGATGGACCTTGGTTGCTACCGTGGCCTGCGCCACCGTCGTAACCTGCCGGTTCGCGGTCAGCGGACATCCACAAACGCACGTACACGCAAGGGTCCTGCAAAGGCCATTGCTGGTAAGAAGAAATAAGGGAGGCTTGATCAATGGCACGTGATACAAAACGCACCAAGAAGAAGGTTTCCAAGAACATCGCAGCCGGTGTTGCGCATGTGAACTCTTCTTTCAACAACACAAAAATTCTGATCTCCGACGTACAGGGCAACGCTATTTCTTGGTCGTCCGCCGGTACGATGGGTTTCAAAGGTTCACGGAAATCCACACCTTATGCGGCGCAAATGGCTGCTGAGGATGCAGGCAAGAAAGCACAAGATCACGGCGTCAAGACGCTTGAGGTCGAAGTGCAGGGTCCTGGTTCCGGTCGTGAATCCGCGCTTCGCGCATTGGCCGCAGTTGGTTTCAACATCACATCGATCCGTGACGTGACACCAATGGCCCACAACGGTTGCCGCCCACCAAAGCGTCGCCGCGTCTAATTACACCCAAACGCCTTGGGGTCGTGCATGATTTTGCATGGCCCCAATCCGTCATTTTAACCTCGGGCGTTTGCCTTTTTGGACATGAAGGCAGACTAGTATGGAGGGACATATGATCCACAAGAACTGGGCTGAGTTGATTAAGCCGACTCAATTAGAAGTTAAGCCAGGCAACGATCCTGCGCGTCAGGCAACCGTCATTGCAGAACCGCTCGAGCGTGGTTTTGGTTTGACATTGGGCAACGCCCTGCGCCGCATTTTGATGAGCTCCCTTCAGGGCGCCGCGATTACTGCTGTTCAGATTGACAACGTATTGCACGAGTTCTCAAGCGTGTCCGGTGTGCGTGAAGACGTCACCGATATCGTCCTGAACCTCAAAGGTGTTGCGATCCGCATGGAGGTCGAAGGCCCCAAGCGTCTGGCCGTTCAGGCCAAAGGCCCCGGCGTCGTGACAGCCGCCGACATCAGCGAAACCGCAGGTATCGAGATACTCAACAAGGATCACGTGATCTGCCACCTTGACGAAGGCGCTGACCTCTACATGGAACTGACCGTGAATACCGGTAAGGGCTATGTCGCTGCCGACAAGAACAAGCCTGAAGACGCACCGATCGGCATGATGGCCGTTGATGCGATCTACTCGCCTGTGAAAAAAGTCAGCTATGACGTGCAGCCAACCCGCGAAGGTCAGGTTCTGGACTATGACAAGCTGACTATGAAAGTTGAAACCGACGGGTCGCTGACACCTGATGATGCTGTGGCCTACGCTGCCCGTATCCTGCAGGACCAGTTGTCGATCTTCGTCAACTTTGACGAGCCTGAATCAGCCACTGCTGGCGCTGACGATGACGGGCTCGAGTTCAACCCGCTGCTGCTCAAGAAAGTGGACGAACTGGAACTGTCTGTCCGTTCGGCAAACTGCCTCAAGAACGACAACATCGTCTACATCGGCGATCTGATCCAGAAAACCGAAGCGGAAATGCTGCGCACACCGAACTTTGGCCGCAAATCTTTGAACGAGATCAAAGAAGTGCTGTCAGGCATGGGTCTGCACCTTGGCATGGACGTTGAGGACTGGCCGCCGGACAACATCGAAGATCTGGCGAAGAAGTTTGAGGATCAGTTTTAACTGATCCGAAAATCCCGGACTTGATCCGGGAACTGCACCAAGCGCGAGGCCCCGGATCAAGCCCGGGGCTGCGTCACACCAAAAATGCCTGCAAGAGCGGGGAACATCCTGGGCAATTCCGCCCCACTAACGGAGCCAGCGACACGCATCGCATCGGCCCATCCTAAAACAAAATGGAGACTATCACATGCGTCACGCACGAGGTTACCGCCGCCTGAACCGCACACATGAGCACCGCAAGGCGCTCTTCGCGAACATGGCTGGCTCGCTCATTGAGCATGAGCAAATCAAGACAACATTGCCCAAGGCGAAAGAACTGCGCCGTATCGTTGAAAAGCTGGTCACACTTGGCAAGCGCGGCGATCTGCACGCACGCCGTCAGGCCAACGCGCAGTTGAAGCAGGAATCGCACACCGCGAAACTGTTCGAAGTACTCGGCCCACGCTACGCCGAGCGTCAGGGCGGCTATGTCCGCATCATCAAAGCGGGTTTCCGTTATGGTGACATGGCCCCGATGGCGATCATCGAATTCGTCGACCGCGACGTCGATGCAAAAGGCGCGGCTGACAAGGCACGTCTGGCCGAATACGAGGCCGCTGAGGATTAATTTTCCCAAGCATCACCTGATTTTCGCAAAGCCCTGCCATTCTGGCGGGGCTTTCGCTTTTTTGAACAAAGCTTATGTTTCTGCCATGGCCGATCTTTTTGACAGCACCTCCAGCAATACCCCCAACGGCCCGCGCCCGCTGGCGGATCGTTTGCGGCCCAA
>NZ_DASYOK010000111.1:0-31605 GCF_036007805.1 Yoonia sp. | reverse complement strand
CCGAACCAACCGATGATCCGCTTCACTTCGTCCATAACTTCGGGGCCAATGCCGTCACCGGCGAGGATCAAAAGAGAAGGGTTTGCCATTGTGTTGGTCCTTGCTTGAATTTGTTGCAAACGCCCTAACGCGATGAGGCGTCAGGTTCAAGATACCAAGGCGTTAGCGGCTGATATCGACCCAAACAAGCCGGTGCGGACCGGCAGCCAGACCATCCTCACCCAGAAGGGCACGGTCGGGATCGTCGGGGCCGGGCCAGAATACGCCTGCAGCCACGATCTGCCAGTCCCGGGACGGCAAAACATAGCTGACGCGCAGATCCCCTGGCCCGTCTTCTGGCCAATGCGCCGTCGGCAGATCCGGCAACGGGTCTTGCAGTGACGCAAGTGCCAGGAAGTCTGCCATGGCCTGTCGATACCCTTCACCCCCCTTGGGGTCGAGATTGGCGTTTCCCGCAATCACAAAACTGTCCGGAGCGGGGCCAAAGCCACCTTCTAACACGATTTCCCACAGACGCAGTTCATCGCGGTTGCGCAGTCCGTTCATGTCTTCGGGCCCATCAAAAACCGGCGGTGTCGCATCAAATGCCATCACAGAAATCGGAGGGCCACCCGGCACTGCGATCGGGACAATCCAATGGCCTGTTGATGACAGGCGCAGTTGATCTATCGCTGCGACACCGAGAAACGGCGCACCTGACAGCTGGGGCAATGCGGCGTCAGGCAGATCCTTCCAAAGGACCTCTGAATAGTCCGTGACCTGCTCCGCCAATATCGGAAAGCGTGACAGGATCGCCATGCCGCCGTCACCGGCAAACCTGCCATAACCTTGTGAATCCCGCGCCTCACCAAGTCGACCGTTTGCGTTTAGATCGAGACCCGTTGCCAAGCCAGCATTTGACGGTAGGGCAAACATATGCGGATAGGGATCTGCAAATAAGTCTGCAAAGGCCGCAAGCGCGATGCCATCCAGATCATAGTCAAAATCCGTCAAAACCAGAATATCAGGCCTGTTACGGGCGATGATATTTTGAATAGCTCTAATTTCTGTCGCGTCGCCACTTTGAATATCACGGAGCAAAAGCCCGGGTCCGTCACGGCTCAACGGAGCTGCGAAAGTTGCCACGCGAAACGGCTCGGCTTGGACCGTGCCAGCCACGCACAGGCCCATAAAAACATATATCCCAAGGCCTAGAGAGCGTGGGATTTGCTGCGCTGGACTTCGATCATCTGCGCGACGCGGCTGAGGGCCACACCGCGCATCAGAATACTGGCTGGCAGGAATGCCCATGCAGAAACCGTCCAAATCAACGTCTGCGGATTATCAAGATTGATCACCGTGCCCATCGCCGCGAGCAACTTGAGCACCGCTGGCACCAAGAAGGGCAGCAGAAACCCTAAGATAATGTTAACGCGGCCGTCCCGCTGGAGCCTTTTGACAACATCACCACCTGCTGTGGGGTCAAATGTGGGCAGGTTGATCCAGACATTGAATGCACCAGTCCGGCGCGGCCAACGATAAAGCCGCAGCAGGATAATGAACCAGATGACAGAGAAAACCGAGATCAGATAGCTGAGTCCTGCTGCATCTCGCAGGCGCTGGATGACAGTGGGATCCGTGCTGTCGGGCATCATCACGACCATCAGGCGCACTGGCGAATAAGGGAAATCAATCGTAGCGCCAATCACGCTCCCGCTATTTTGAAAATATGTCGAGATTGTACTGGGTGAATCGACGCCTTTGAAAATCATCGCAAGACAAAAGACAGTCGCAAAAAGTGCTGAAAAGCGGACCCTGTTGAAGGGCGGTGCGTCGCGGAATTCCACAAGACTGGGGCTGCTTGAACTATACTCAACAATCGTGAAAAGGGCACCAAAGATCGCAATCAAAACAATGATCTGCGTGCTATCCGACCCATTGCTTGGCACAAGCGCATAGGGCATGATGACCAACATCACGACCAGAATGGCTCTTACCAATGCTGCGGGCAAACGAGATAACACGGCACTTTATCCTTCTTTGGGCCGACGCAGGGGCGTAATTTGTCGCCAGTCAGCCCGCAAATCCTTACACGCATCTATATGCTTTATCTGAATGTGAACAAATCCTCTTTCACGCTTCAACTGACGGGTGCCTGAAACGCGGGGGAAACTTCCATTTTGGCCTGGGGGTGATGCCAGAATGCCACCAAGACGTGGCAATTTGATCGCAGGCACGCCATGAGAAGTGGCAATGCTTCAATGAAGGACGCAAAAAATAAGCCGCTCCCAAAAGAGCGGCTCATCTTGTCGGCTGGATTTAGAACCTAAACCCAAGGACGGGCGGTCGCGGCTTCCGCTTCAAAGGCGTCGATTGATGCGGCCTTTTCCATCGTTAAACCGATGTCATCGAGACCGTTCATCAGGCAATGCTTTTTGAAACTGTCGACTTCAAAGCTGAAGGTGTCACCATCCGATGTGGTCACCGTCTGCGCTTCCAGATCAATTTCGATCCGCGCATTTGATCCCTTCTCGGCATCCTTCATCAACACATCCACCTGCTCTTGCGGCAGCACGATAGGCAAAATGCCGTTCTTGAAACAGTTGCTGTAGAAGATGTCGGCATAGGACGGCGCGATCACACAGGTGATACCAAAGTCGGCAATCGCCCAAGGCGCATGCTCGCGCGACGAACCACACCCAAAGTTATCGCCAGCGACAAGGATCTGTGCTTCGCGATACTGCGGTTTGTTGAGAACGAAATCAGGGATTTCGTTCCGGTCGTCGTCATAACGCATCTCATCAAAGAGGTTCACGCCAAGGCCCGAGCGCTTGATCGTTTTAAGGAACTGTTTCGGAATGATCATATCGGTGTCGATATTGACCAAAGGCATGGGTGCTGCAATGCCACTGAGTTTTGTAAATTTCTGCATCTTTTTTCCTTTCGGGCTGCTTATCAGCCCCTTCGGGCCTTCTTCGCGAAGAAAGCCCCCGTTAGGGGCTGATGAGCGCGCCGCTTACATCAGTTCCCGCACATCGGTCAGTTTACCCGTAATCGCAGCTGCCGCCGCCATCGCAGGCGACATCAGGTGCGTACGTCCACCGCGCCCTTGCCGGCCTTCGAAGTTGCGGTTCGACGTTGCCGCACAGCGTTCACCCGGAGCAAGCTGGTCGGGGTTCATCGCCAGACACATCGAACACCCAGCAAGACGCCATTCAAAGCCGGCCTCTTTAAAGATATCAGCCAGCCCTTCCTCTTCGGCCTGCGCGCGCACCAGACCCGAACCGGGGACGACCATCGCGCGTTTCACGGCGATTTTCTTGCCTTTCAGGATTTCCGCTGCGGCGCGCAGATCCTCGATCCGGCCGTTCGTGCAGGAGCCGATAAAGACAGTGTCAATTGCGATGTCCTTCAACGGCGTGCCCGGCTTGAGGTCCATGTAATCGAGAGAGCGCTGTGCCGCACCGACTTTGCCGCCGGTGAAATCTTCCGCCGCAGGCACATTTGCCGTAATCGGCAACACATCCTCGGGCGAAGTGCCCCATGTCACCACGGGGGCAATATCCTCGCCTTTCAGCGTGACAACCTTGTCGAAATGCGCACCTTCATCTGTGTAAAGCGTGCGCCAATAGGCCTCCGCGGCCTCCCATGCTGCACCTTTCGGTGCATGTGGGCGGCCTTTACAATATGCAAAAGTTTTTTCGTCAGGCGCAATCAAACCCGCGCGCGCGCCACCCTCGATGGCCATGTTGCAGACCGTCATGCGGCCTTCCATGGACAAATCGCGGATCGCCTCACCGCAGTATTCGATTACATACCCGGTGCCGCCTGCGGTGCCGGTGGCCCCGATCACGGACAGGGTAATATCCTTGGCCGTCACACCAGGGCGCAGCTTGCCGGTGATCTCGACCTTCATGTTCTTGGATTTCTTCTGGATCAGCGTCTGTGTGGCCAGCACGTGCTCCACTTCCGATGTCCCGATACCATGCGCCAACGCACCAAAGGCCCCATGGGTCGCCGTATGGCTGTCACCGCAGACCACCGTCATGCCAGGCAAGGTCCAGCCCTGCTCGGGGCCCACGATATGCACGATGCCCTGGCGCACGTCAGACACAGGGTAGTAGTGGATCCCAAAGTCCTTGGCATTGGTATCAAGGGCGGCCACCTGAATGGCACTATCCTCTGTCATATTCTTGGGGTCGTCACGGCCCGGCGTGGTCGGCACGTTGTGGTCCGGCACAGCGATGGTCTTTTCCGGCGCGCGTACCTTGCGGCCTGCCATACGCAGCCCTTCAAAGGCTTGGGGGCTGGTCACTTCGTGCACCAGATGGCGGTCGATATAGAGCAGGCAGGTGCCGTCTTCGGCTTCATGGGCTACATGCGCATCCCAGATTTTATCATAGAGCGTTTTGGGGGACATTGTCCTCTCCCGTATCAAAATGTCAGTAGTCGTCAGGCGTGCGGAAACAGGCGGGCGTTACCCGCGTGCTAGGATTGTGCTGCGCGCACCAAAGAACCGCCAAGGCAGGCGTGCGCGATCATCCATGTCAAAAACCTTTTTCATAAGCGATGAGATACACGCGCCAAGGAACTGCTGCAAGAGACTGTGACCGATTGACGGCATCAATCGCGCCCCTTGCAACAGGAAACAGGCCACTGTGAGAGAGATTACACCGTTAGAAGCGGGGAATTGACAGAAAAGCTGTTTGTTGCGCCAGCCGCGACATCAGCAAAGGTATTTGCAGCACCCTCCACTGTCAGTTCTGCGTCCACCGTTACATCCACCCGAAGCGCATCAATCACCTGCTGTGGCGTCACACTTGCTGTGCCATAGATAAAGACGCGGGATGTTTCGACAGTTTCGGAACCCTCCACAGCATCCGGATCAGCGAAAGACACTTCAACATTGTAACCGGCGATGCCGTTCAGGGTGCCTTCAGTCAATGTGACCAGAATATCGGCATCCTCCGCACCCGCGTCACTTGTATCAATGGTCATGACGATCTCGTCGCCAGTACCAAAATCATCAATTATGGCGACAGTCTGCTGGGCATCATCATCGTTTGCAAAAGCGTAGAAGGTGTTTTCACCCGCAACCCCTTCAAGAATACCGCGGCCAGTCACCATGATGAGCTCGTCGTTGCCCTGCCCACCAAATGCGTGGCCTTCCTCGCCCCACAAGAAGATGTCATCGTCACCGTCTTCACCGCGCAGTATATCACTCCCAAGGTTGCCGAACACTGTGTCGTTCCCGGCACCTGCGCGCACGATGTCGTCGCCCTCGCCGGCATCAATATAGTCGTCGCCTCCGCCGCCTTCGATTGTATCGTTGCCGCCAAGGCCGAAAAGCCGATCATCACCCGCGCCACCAAATATCACGTCACGATCCTCGCCGCCTGTGATGATGTCGTTGCCACCACCGCCGCGCAGCGTATCAAGTCCGCCATTCCCGTTGATGATATCATCTCCAAGAAAACCCTGAATCAGATCAGGACCTGAAGTGCCTTCAAGTTCGTCATCTTCAGGCGTTCCATTTATCTCGCGCGCACCGCCGCCATCATCGTCGTCATCACCGGCAAAAAGCGGAACAAGCAGGGCACCGCCAGCAAGCAACAGAAGAAGAAAACCGATATCCATCAATGCATTCTTTCACAAAACCAAAACATCTGGGACAACTCTAGCGCCAGAATTCGGCCCTCACAAGAATTCAAACAAGCGACGAAAGGCTACGACGGCGCACAAGCAAGGATAGGCCACTTGCCCGTGTCGCAACCACATGCGACGCTGAAAGTCAGGACCAATAGATCAGGATCAAGATGGCCCAGCACACCAACGCAGCGACCACTCCAAGCGCGGGAGGATCCTTCGAGGCACCGCTTCAAGAGGTCATCACGATCAGCACTGATCTGTTGACGCAGGCGCAGGTCTTTGTGGAAAGCATGTTCCGCACGTGGAACCTCTACCAGATCCTGATTGCTTTGGCCGTGTTCGCCGTTGCCCATCTGTTGCGCGCCATTTTGGGGCCGCGCATTCGGGCCTGGATGGGTTCGCGCGAAAACTGGCCAAAGTGGCGGATGCGGATTCTGGTCGTCGTGCACCAACGTCTGCGCGCGATTTTCTTTGTCTCGCTCATCTGGTTCGTCGTCTTTGCCATGCGCGAGATCACATGGCCAAGCCGGAGCTATCTTCTCAGTGTGATCGGCACATTGGCGCTGGCATGGCTGCTGATCGTATTTGCCACCCGCCTGATCAAAAGCCCCGTCCTGCGGAGGTTTGTCCGCTATGGGGCTTGGACGTGGGCAACGCTACAGATCCTGGGCCTGCTGGACGTGGCCGAACGTTTGCTGGACAGCATCGGGTTCACCATCGGGGATATCCGTTTCTCGCTGCTGTTGCTCGTTCAGGGTCTTGTCATCCTTGGCGGTCTGATTGCGCTGGCGCGGTTCTTTACGACAACCACCGCCAGCCGGATCAAGGCCAATGAGGACATCAGCCCCTCAATGCAGGTGCTGATCGTCAAGGGCGTACAGATTGCCTTTTATGGCGCGGCATTCTTTGTCGGCGTCCGCGCCCTCGGGATCGATCTGACAGGCCTTGCGGTGCTGTCCGGTGCAATCGGTGTCGGCCTTGGTTTTGGTTTGCAGAAAGTGGTGTCGAACCTTGTGTCGGGTGTCATCATCCTGCTGGATAAGTCCATCAAGCCCGGCGATGTTATCAGCCTTGGTGACACCTTCGGCTGGATCAATTCGCTGGGGGCGCGCTATGTGTCTGTGGTCACGCGCGATGGCCGCGAATATCTGATCCCGAACGAGGATCTGATCACCGGACAGGTGGTCAACTGGTCCCATTCCAACGAATTTGTACGCCTCGATATCCATTTTGGCACCGCTTACCATGACAACCCCCACGAGGTGCGCCGCATCGCCATTGAGGCCGCACAAAGCGTGGATCGTGTTCTGAAAAACCGCCCCGCAGTTTGCCATATCGTGGGTTTTGGCGACAGCTCGGTCGATTATATCCTGCGTTTCTGGATCAGGGACCCGACGGGGGGCCTGACCAACATCCGCGGCAACGTCTATCTGGCGCTCTGGGACGCGTTCAAAGAACACGGCATCAGCATCCCGTTCCCGCAGCGCGAGGTGAAGTTGTTGGAGAGCGAGCAGGTGCATGTGCGCATGGGCGACTAGGCTGCACCAATTGCGCTCAGGCCGCAGCCTTGTCCATCACATCCCGCACAGCAGAAAGCAAAACGTCAGCAATGATATCACACTCTTCCGGTGTCAGCCGCGCGGGCAAACGCACGTCGCAGGCCATCATCAGCATGGCGCGGGTCTGCGGCAGATCACCCGGATGATCAAGAAACTCCCAGTTCCAGAACGCGCGGGCGTTATCGGCTGACTGGCCGAAAATTTGGACTTTCAACCCGCTGGCCGCACATGCCGCAGCGAAGGCTGCGCAGTCTGCATCGGTCATCTGGGCCAGGTTGAACTGGATCGAATCGGGCGCACGGCGCTCTCCTTCCAGCGGCGCAGGCACATCAAACCAAGGACAGCCGTTCAGACGCGCCGCCACATGGTCATGGTTGCGCAGCCCGTCGCGGATGCGGCGCGGCAGTTCTTCCAATTGCGGGCGAATGATCGCAGCAGACAGGTTGGACAGGCGCAGATTATAAAGTGGCAGCTTGTTTTGCCATTTCTGCATAGTGTCATGGGGCACCACATGTTTCATCCAGGTGTGTTCATATGCCCCCGACATGATAATGGCGCGCGCAACGCTGTCTGCATCGTCAGTGACCAATATCCCGCCTTCACCCGCATTCACCATCTTGTAGCTTTGAAAGCTGAAACAGCCGATCTTGCCAATGGTGCCGATCTTGCGGCCCTTCCAGGTGGTCCCAAGCGAATGGGCGGCGTCTTCGATCACAGGCACATCGCGCGCTGCGCAAAGTGCCATGATCGCGTCCATGTCCGAAGTATGGCCCCGCATATGCGAGATGATGACGGCTGCTACCCCACCGAGTTTCGCTTCGAAATCGGCAAGGTCGATGCGATAGTTTGCCCCGCATTCGGCCAGAACAGGCACACAGTCCGCGTGCACCACGGCGGAAGGTACGGCGGCAAAGGTGAAGGCGGGGATCAGGACCCGCGCACCCTTTGGCAGATCAAGCGCCTTGAGCGACAGAAACAGTGCCGCCGAACAGCTTGACACGGCCAAAGCGTATTTCGTCCCCATCATCGTCGCGAATTCCTGCTCCAGCAGAGAAACAGGGGCGTTTTGCGGGGCGGTATAGCGGAACAGGTCACCAGAACTAAGAAGGCGCTGCACCTCATCGAATGCGGCCTGCGGGATTGGTTCTGCGGAGTAGACGTCTGGGCACTGCTTCATGTGGGTTCCTCTTTTCCTCCTATCACTGGTCAAATTTTATGACAGAACAATGACACACAAGCCAAAGAAATAGCGGCCCTTGGTGAGGGTCAACCTCGCCGGTGCAATTCTGCGCTTGAGCGGCGGCCAGCACAGGCCGCTTCCCGAACTTATCTGTAAAGCAGAACAGGAATCTTCACTGACTGGATCATCGCTGTTGTCGTAGACCCTATGATGAGGCTTCTGATCCGGCTATGCCCATAGGCACCCATCACCAGAAGATCGAACCCTTCTTCAGCGACCAGCTTTTCCAGCACGTCTTCGGGTTCGCCTGTTGCGACACGAGGCAATGCCGTGATCTGCGCTGCCTGCAACTTTGCAACAGCTTCATCCGCAGTACTCTGAGCGCGGGCCTTATCTTGCGCCACACTGAGAACGCAGACGTCAAGATCAGCAAAAACAGGGCTGGCCGACATGCGTTCGATTGCGACCTTGGCACTCGCGCTACCATCATAGGCCACGAGAACCTTTGATATCGGTCGAAACTCTCGTGAGGCCACGAAGACAGGCACTTTGGAGGTGCGCACGATCCGTTCGAGGTTAGAGCCTAAATGACCAGAAGCAAAACCAGCAGCTTCACCGCGTTTTCCGATAGTGATTGCGCAAATATCGCCTTCAAGCTCGCGCACCGCTTCCAGAAGATCACCCTTTCGCAGACGCAAATTCACATTGGGAATTCCGTTCTTCTCGAGGATTGCTCTGGCATCTTCCAGAATGGCATGGCCTTTCGCCTGAGCAAGCTTTGCGCGCTGTTCGTCCAGCGTGGACAGTTCTGCCAGAAGCGCACTTCTCGCACCTAGCCCCAATGCGCCCGAAAGGTCCGTCGAGACAGCACCTTCGCGACGGCCCAGTACATGCATCGCTTCCACGCCGGCATTCAGCTTCTGCGCGATCCATGCGGTATGATGGCAGACGCTTTCAGAATAGGCAGATCCGTCAAGTAGTGTCAGTATCTTTTCCATGGTGTTGCTCCCTCAGTGTCCCAACAACTTGTCCATCGCGCCGGGCTTGTCATGTATTGCAAGCTTATCAACGATCGTTTCCGATGCCTCGTTCATGCCGATCACCTCGACTTCCGCGCCGTCACGGCGGAACTTCAGTATTGCCATGTCCAGTGCCTGAACAGAGCTGATATCCCAGATGTGGGCCCGACTTACGTCAATGATGACCCGTTCAAGAGCCTCGCGGAAATCAAAGGCCTCCGCGAAATCCTCTGTAGAACCGTAGAACAACTGTCCTTCTATGACATATGTTCGGGTGCGACCATCTTCCGACAAGCTAGACGTGATCCGGAACAGCTGCGCGATTTTGCCTGCAAAGAAAATCCCCGATAGCAGGACGCCAATCAAAACCCCGATGGCGAGATTGTGCGTGTAAACAACCGTCACAACAGTTGCCAGCATCACCACAGTTGACGAACGCGGATGCACACGCATGTCCTTGATCGACGACCATGAGAACGTGCCGATAGAGACCATGATCATGATGGCCACAAGTGCTGGCATCGGAATACGGGCAACCAGATCGCCAAGGCCAACGACAAGGATCAGAAGCAAAACACCGGCGGTAAACGCCGATAAACGACCGCGCCCCCCGGATTTGACGTTGATGATCGATTGCCCGATCATCGCGCAACCCGCCATACCGCCGATGAAACCAGTGGCGGTATTGGCGATGCCCTGCCCGATGCATTCCTGATCGCGGCTCGACTTGGTATCAGTCAGATCGTCAACGATGTTCTGCGTCATCAGGCTTTCCAGCAGTCCCACGACGGCAACGGCTAATGAATAGGGCAGGATGATAAGGAGAGTTTCAAGATTGAGTGGTATTTGAGGGATGAGGAAAACCGGCAGAGTGTCCGGCATTGCACCCATGTCGCCGACTGTGCGCACGCCATCCCAGCCCATCGCGACAACCAGAATCGTCAACACGACGATCGTGACCAGCGGCGACGGAACAGCTGTCGTCAGGCGCGGGAACAAGTAGATGATCGCCAGTCCTAATGCGACCAGCGCGTAGGTCAGGTAAGTCACACCCGGATTGGCAAGGTTGAGTTCCGGCAACTGGGCCATGAAGATCAGGATCGCCAACGCGTTCAGAAATCCTGTCATGACAGATTTGGATACATAGCGCATGAAGCGTCCCAGCTTCAAAAAACCCGCGCCTATCTGAAGCAGACCGGCCAGCACAGTGGCGGCCAGCAGATATTCAAGACCGTGGTCCCTTACGAGAGTTACCATGAGCACTGCCGTCGCCGCAGTGGCGGCAGAAATCATGCCGGGCCGCCCGCCGACAAAGGCAATCAGAACAGCAATAGAGAAAGAGGCGTAAAGACCCACCTTTGGGTCCACACCAGCAATAATGGAAAAAGCGATGGCTTCCGGAATTAAAGCCAGCGCAACGACAGTACCCGCAAGCACATCGCCACGGATGTTACCGAACCATTGCTGTCGGTAGTCAGAAAGAGAGATCATATAAGAAATCCAGTACCCTGTGCCGGATCGCCTTTTGAAAGACGGTCGGCTTATTCTTGGGTTTTTTCAGGGTTATCCGGCGGATCAGCGGCCGGAAGAGCCACCTGGATTTTCACCAGGTCCTAACGTGATTAGCGCCGCATAGACCCTAACCTAATCCAAAAATCAACTACTTTCATAAAGGGTGTCATCACGCCTCTTGATTGATCATGTTCAATCATAGGTCGCGCAGCAGGTGGCTATCAGTGCCACCCGACACAACAGTGTGGCAAGAGGCACAGAGGCGACCTTTGTTGCCAGATAGTCAAAAACCGCACATCGCTGTGCGGTTTTTTTTATTGCTCGAAGAACGGTGGGCCCTTAGCCGCGGTTCATCCGGTTCTCGATCAGATCGTCCACCACGGACGGATCAGCCAATGTCGAGGTATCGCCCAGCGCACCGAAATCATCCTCGGCGATCTTGCGCAGGATGCGGCGCATGATCTTGCCCGACCGCGTTTTCGGCAAGCCGGGTGCCCATTGCAGCAGATCTGGCTTGGCAATCGGGCCGATCTCGGTACGGACCCAGACTTCCAGCTCTTTGCGCAGTTCGTCTGATGGTTCTTCGCCGTTCATCAGCGTGACATAGGCATAGATCCCCTGCCCCTTGATCGCATGCGGATAGCCAACCACAGCCGCCTCAGCCACTTTCGCATGGGCGACCAAAGCGCTCTCTACCTCGGCCGTACCCATCCGGTGGCCCGAGACGTTGATCACGTCATCAACGCGGCCGGTGATCCAGTAGTACCCGTCTTCATCGCGCTTACAGCCGTCACCGGTGAAGTAGTAGTTCTTGTAGTCGCTGAAGTACGTCTTCTCGAACCGTTTGTGATCGCCCCAGACGGTGCGCATCTGGGCAGGCCAGCTATCCTTGATGCACAACACACCTTCGGCGGCGGTATCATGGATTTCCTCGCCCGAGGTTGGCTCCAGAATAACGGGCTGAATGCCAAAGAACGGCAATGTCGCCGAACCCGGCTTAGTCGCTGTTGCGCCCGGCAATGGTGTTAACAAGTGACCGCCGGTTTCGGTCTGCCACCATGTGTCGACGATGGGCGCTTTGCCCTTGCCAACAACATCATTGTACCAGTTCCATGCTTCGGGGTTGATCGGCTCGCCCACGGTGCCCAGCACCTTGATGTCGGACAGGTCATATTTTTCGACAAAGCTGTTGCCCTGCGCCATCAACGCGCGGATCGCGGTCGGGGCGGTATAGAACTGGTTCACCTTGTGCTTTTCGCATACGGCCCAGAACCGGCCCGCATCAGGATAGGTCGGCACACCTTCGAACATGATCGTTGTCGCACCATTGGCGAGCGGACCATAAACGATATAGCTGTGGCCGGTGACCCAGCCCACATCTGCGGTGCACCAGAAGATATCACCGTCGTGATAATCGAACGTGTATTGCTGCGTCATGGCTGCATAGACCAGATAACCACCGCTGGAATGGACAACCCCTTTGGGCTGACCGGTGGAACCGGAAGTGTAGAGAATGAACAGCGGATCTTCGGCGTTCATTTCCTCGGGCGGGCAATCAGCGCTGACCTTTTCTTCCATTTCGTGCAGCCAGTAATCCAGATCACCACGCCACGCGATCTGCTGGCCGGTCCGCTTGACCACCAGACATTTCACGTCGTTGTAATCATTCAGCAGTGCCTGGTTCACGCTGTCCTTGAGGTTGGTGACACGGCCACCACGCGGTGCGCCATCGGATGTAATTACAACCTTGGCATCGCAGGCGTTGACGCGCGCGCCCAGCGCCTCGGCCGAGAAACCCGCGAACACAATGGAATGTATCGCCCCAATCCGCGCGCAGGCCAGCATCGCATAGGCGGCCTCGGGGATCATGGGGAGGTAGAGGACGACGCGGTCACCCTTGCTCACACCCATTTCCTTGAGCACATTCGCCATCAACGAGGTTTTCTCGTGCAGCATGTTATAGGTGATGTGCAGCGCTTCATCATCGGGGCTGTCAGGCTCCCAGATGATCGCGGTCTGCTCGCCGCGCGTCGCAAGATGGCGGTCGATGCAGTTGGCACTCACGTTCAGCGTACCGTCTTCATACCATTTGATATCAACCGCACCGGGGGCAAAGCTGGTATTTTTCACGCGCGTGTAAGGTTTGATCCAGTCGATCCGCTTGCCATGCTCGCCCCAGAACGCCTCAGGATCGTTGATCGACGCGGCGTACATTGCCTCGTATGTCGCCTTATCGGCGTGCGCCCCTGCCGCCATTGCGGATGATGGTGGATAGATTCCGGCTGATTGATCGGTCATGGCATGTCCCCCCTGATCACTTCTTCACAACCGTGGGCACGCGCCCGACGGCCTCCTCAGCGTGCATCATGGCGAAAATGTGATCGAATCCAAGTCTCGTTGGGGACAACTGGGACGGTTTGTAAAAATAAAGCCGCCAGATGAATGGCGACTGTTAAAATATTTACATATTTCGTACCTGCGGCGGCGTGCGCAACCGGGCCGTCGCTGATCTCGACGGCCCAACGTGCAAAACGCTTATGCGTCGTGGCGGAATGTCATGCTGATCACATCAGCACGTGTCAGACCTTTGGCGCGCAGTTCTTCTTCCGGAATATCCCAGATCGCCTGCAGCGCCTGTGTCCGTGAATTGCTGACGGCCATACTCTCAAGCATGGAGCCGATAGCGCGAAGTGGTTTCATCACCAGTTCGATCAGCATTTCGCGGTTTGAAATCAGTGTGTTGTCGGGTTGGAGAGCCATTTTGCGCCTCGTCAATGTGTGTCTGTCCTCCCACGACGAGAGGTAGGGTGGTGACGACGGGACGGCAACGGTCAAAAAACGCAAACCCACCATGCAGATACTGCATGATGGGCTGTGTTCGCATGGCTTGGGGCTCAGAAATGCATCATTTCTTGGGGGCAGCTGCCCCATCCCACGGGGCATCGGGGACAGTGACCGCCTTGGCACGCTTGGTCGCGGCAGGCGTTGGCGCTGGCGTAGCCGCTTCCGGCTTTGGTGCAACCGGCGTCGGTGCGGCAGCGACCGCAGGCTGGGCCGGTGTGGCAGCAACGGCAGGCTGGGCCGGTGTGGCAGCAACCGCAGGCTGGGCCGGTGTAGCCGTGACTTTGGTCTTGGCTTTTGGGGCAGCCTTCTTTGATACAGGCTTTGCCTTTTCAGCCTTTACCGGCGCAGGCGTTGGATCTGCTTTTGTCTGAACAGAAGCCGCTGGTGCTGGCTTGGCGGTCGCTTTCTCTTCCGGCTTGGGCGCAGCCTTAGCTGGTGTCGGGGCCGCTACTTTCGCAACAGGCGCAGGTTTCGTGTCAGCTTTCGGTGCAGCCTCTGACGCGACGACTTGCTTTGGCACCGCTTTCTTTGGTGCCACTTTTTTGGGTGCCGCCTTCTTGGCAGCAGCCTTTGCTTTCTTTCCAGCCTTTGGCTTGACTGTCGCAGCCTTCGGCTTCGCGGCAGGTTCGGCGGACGGGGCCAACGCATAACCGCTCATCAGTGCGCGCTGTGCGACCATCATCTGGTCAATCATGGTATCCGTCAGGCGCATTTGCTGGCCGATTACAGCACTGGCGATCTGCATCCCCTGCGCTGTCATTGAAAGTGTAACTGCCGGTGTCATAATGGCTCCCTTATTGGCAAAACCCTATTTCACACCCAGTATACACGATATTATTCGCAAACGCAGCATTATTCTGCACTGCAGCAAAAAGACGCTTGCAACCCGCCTTTTTTGCTACGTGCTTGTGGCTTAGTCCGTCTGGTCCATCCGTACTGAATAGCGCACCTGCCCTTTCACAGGTTGGCTCCAATTCAGATGAACATCGCGCAGGCTGCTGCCCTGTTCGCCCTCAGTCCAAGGCAGATCATGCACGCGCGTGTTGCCTGCGTTGGTGATCGGCCCATCCGGCATCACGCTTTCAACCGTCAGCGCGCGCCCCGCAAAGGGCAAAGTCGTGGCCGTTTCCATCACCCAGGTGATGGCCTCGGTGGCCTGCGTATGGGTCAGGACCGCCGGATTGGACACGGGCTCGTTCACATTGTGGAATGTGTTGCCGGTGAAGACAAAGCTGCGGGTCCGGCTGTAGTCCAGATCGGCAAAGGTCGTATCCACATGCTCGACCCGGTCAATACGCCCGTTGAGCGAACGGAACACGTTGCCGATAACGGCAAAGCCATTGATGAAATGCCCTGGCCCATAGGGTTTGATCACAATAAAATTGAACCAGTCCGCCACATCGTTGGTCGTGAACATGTTTCCGGTGATCGTCAGACCGCCAAAGGAAAACTGCGCGCCAAAGGCCGGTGTTGCATCATGCTCGTTCGTCCATTCAATAAAGTTGTTGTCGCAATAGTTCCCGGTGAAAATGCTCTTGGGGTTCGGCAAGGTCAGGACGATCCCACCCATCCGCACGCCATTGACCTCATCATCGCCGTGGAACCAGTGGTTGCCCGTCATCAGGTTACCGGACCCAGCCAAAACGCAGAAATGCTTGAACTTGCTGGTCCGGTTATCGCGGATTTTGACATCGTTGGCATTGGCGTTGAACCCGATGCTCACGCGGTTCGCCACAGGCACGGATTGCTCCTGCGAAATCAGCTGGCAACGGTCAATCATCATTCCCTGACACCCACGCCCCGGTGACGTGAGACCACGGTCTTTGGGCCGGTTGATGAAACAATCACGGACATGAAAGGTAAACCCGTCGGGGGCCAGCATGATCCCGCTTGCGACGCCGCGGCCCTGAAACTCGATGTCGTCAAGGATGAACTGGCTGAATTTCTCATAGCCTGAAAAGTCGAGCATGTACTGAAAGCGCGAAAAGGTGAAAACCTGCGTGCCCTCCGCGTCAAAAAGCGGAAGGCTGAGTTCGAGTGTCTGTGCTGCTTCATTAACCGCAGTCACATAGATCTCGCGACCGACACCATTGCCCTGCACCAAAGACCCCACGGGGATGCTGGCCGCGTTGACTACATTTGTCAGACGCTTGTCATCGCTGGCGGAATAGGTCGCTTGCGACGTGACCTCGACCGTATCCCATGCCGCGCCATCGGCAGGCTGGAACTGGCCATTGCGGATCACACGGCGGGTTTCAAAGCGGGTGCGTGACGGGTCTGCCGCCTGCATGTCCACCGGTTCCGTCAACAAAATGCGGCGCCCACACAAATCAAGCGAATCATGGTCGGCAAAGTTTATCAAGGCCTGATAGGCCTTTTTGAACGCCAGTTCTTCGTCCTGAAAAGCCTTGAAATAGGTGTCGTAATTGTACTCCTGCTGCAAAATAAACCGATGTTCGGGCGCTTGGACAATCCGCCCCTCGAACTGGATACGGCTTTCGATTGTGACGTTGTTTTCCAAAAGGTAGTCACCGGCAGGCACCATGACGGTGCGGCCGTTCGCTGCAGCATCTGCAGCGTTGAACGCGGCACTATCGTCTGTCACGCCGTCGCCTTTCGCTCCGTAATCGCGGACATCCACCATACTCACCAGATCGCGCGTAAAGGCAGCCGTCACATCGGTGATCTCAATATCATCAAGCCGCACAACGCCGCCTGTAGGCCCTGTCAGGTCAATGCCGAAATGGCCATATTCGGCACCGGTCCATACCAGATCGACACCGCCACGATCCGCCGTGGCAACGATGGCTGAAACCTCAACAACCTGACCATAGCTTGTCAGCTGCCGCGCGGCACCGAAGGTCGTGACACCCGCCAGTTCCACACCGCCACCCTCACCGGGCCACCCGGCAATCCGGACCGCCGGCAAAGCGCCCGCAACCGCCTTGACCCGCGCAGTGATCTGCAAATAACACCCCGGAATGATTGGTGTTTCACCCTTATACCGCACCCGCTGCGTCGGGTCGATTTTCAGCAGTTCCAGACATCCTGCGAAATCCTGATCAGCCGCCACAAACACACCGGACCCGCTGGCGGCGTAAGAGTCTGACCCAGGCGTGCCGTCCGTGCTCGACCAGAGCGCCAGACCGGCAGAAAACGGCAATGGATCGAAAACGATTCCGTCAGTGATAGCTTTGTTCATGAAATGGCCCCTGAAGCTTGAAAAACAAAAGGCCCGGCGCAAACCGGGCCACCTGTGCAAGGGGTAACGTCAAGAATTAAACAGCGGCTGAGGGCACCGTCACGGCAGGCTACGCAACGCGGCTAGGCCCCGACATCGGGCGCGGGCAACAAGCGCACACCATTAATCTGCCAACCCTGCGCGGTTTCAACCATCTGATAATCCAGAATATGCAGGCCGCCCTGTGCATCACGCACCATCACCTTTTGCCAGAGCATCCCACCCAGATCGCGCAGTTCCAAGAACCGCACATCGGCATTGTCCCAGACCATGGGATAGCCCTGTTGAACCATCATGCCGAAATTGCCGGGATCGCCGAAAAGCCGTTTTATATTGGGGCTGGCGTATTGCCACGCCTCGGAAATATCGCGTTCGTTAAAGGCGTCCAGCTGGCTGCCGATCACGCTCTCGATCGCGTCGCTGTCCTGCGCAAAAGCCGCAGTCGCCGCGATCCAGAACCCCAAAACTACTGCCAAAATGCGCATGATCCGCGCCCTCCTGTGATCTCCTGTTCTAGAAGATACGTACGAAAGCGCGGATTAGTTTCAATAAACTTAGGACGCCGCCAGCTGCTGTTCGATCAGAGCAATGGTTTCATCCACACCGTAAAGCGCAATAAAGCCGCCAAAGCGCGGACCCTGCGAGGCGCCCAAAAGCACCTCGTAAAGGGCTGTGAACCAGTCGCGCAGCGGCTCAAACCCGTGCTCTTTACCCACGGCAAAGACCATTGTTTGAAGCTCTTCCGCATCCAGACCGCCATCCCACGCCTTCAAGCGATCCGCCAGATCGGTCAGTGCCGCGCGCTCTTGATCGGTCGGTGCACGGAACACTTTCGTCGGCTTCACAAAGTCGTTGTAATAGCGCACGGCAAACCCTGCAGCCTGATCCATCTGCGGGTTCTTCTCGGCTGACGCCTCTGGCGCATAACGCTGGATAAAGCCCCAAAGCGTGTCCTTGTCCTCGGCGCCGGACACGGAAGCAAGGTTCAACAGCATCGCAAAAGGCACCACCATATCTGAAGCGGGCACATCGCCACCGTGGATATGGAACACAGGGTTGTTTGCACGTCCTGCGTCATCCTGCGTGGCATAGGCGCGCAATTGCTGGTGATACTCGTCCACTGCCTTCGGGATCACATCGAAATGCATCCGCTTTGCTGTCTTGGGCTTGAGATACATGAAATAGCTCAGGCTCTCGGTCGAAGCATAGGTGAGCCATTCATCAATCGAGATGCCGTTGCCGGATGATTTGGAGATCTTCTGCCCCTTCTCATCCAGAAACAGTTCATAAGAGAAATGGTTCGGCTTCTTCCCGCCCAAAATCTCGCAAATCCGGTCATAGATCGCGGTATTTGTGGCGTGTTCCTTGCCGTACATCTCGAAATCAACGTCCAAAGCAGCCCAGCGCGCACCGAAATCAGGCTTCCATTGCAATTTCACATTGCCGCCCGTCACAGGCAGAGTCCATTCGCGGCCATCAGGGTCGTCAAAGGTCACCTCGCCCTTCTCCCCGTCCACATGCTTCATCGGCACATAAAGCACGCGCCCTGTCTCGGGATGGATCGGCAGGAAGATGGAATAGGTCTCCTGACGCTCTTCGCGCAGGGATTTCAGCATCACTGCCATGATGTCGTCATAGCGGGCAGCGGCACGCAGCAGGATCTCGTCAAACTGGCCGGTCTGATAAAACTCACGCGCGGAATAAAACTCATACTCGAACCCGAAGGTGTCGAGGAACCGCCGCAACATCGCGTTGTTGTGGTGACCAAAGCTTTCGTGCGTCCCGAAGGGATCAGGCACGGATGTCAGCGGCTTATGCATATGCTCGGCCAGCATCTCTTGGTTGGGCACATTGCCCGGCACTTTGCGCATCCCGTCAAGATCATCCGAAAAACAGATCAACTTGGTCGGAATATCAGAAATCACCTCGAACGCGCGGCGGATCATCGTGGTACGCAAGACTTCGCCAAACGTTCCGATATGCGGCAGACCGGATGGACCGTAACCTGTTTCAAACAGGACATACCCCTTTTCGGGGGCCTTGTTTTCATACCGTTTGAGCAATGCGCGCGCCTCTTCAAAGGGCCAGGCCTTCGACGTCATCGCTGCTTCACGCATAGTGCTCATGGTTCATCTCACATTCTGGGGGCAAGTCATTGTGATCGCCGCAACGCGCACTCCCTATTGCGAGACAGGCGAGGCGTCAATAAACGTGGCTTAGCACGCAAAGGAAATCCCCATGCTCGAAGACGCCCCACTGACCGCGCAAGACGCACTTGCGGCCCTTATGATCGCGGTTTCCGCGTCGGACGAAAACATCCGCACCGCAGAGCTTGTGAAAATAAACAGTGCAATCAACAACTTGCCTGTTTTCGCCGACTATGACCTCGAACGTCTGCCGCGTATGTCAAGAATGGTTTTCTCGCTGCTCGAGCAGGAAGACGGTCTTGAGGCCCTATTTGGCCTGATCCGCGACGCCCTGCCCGAACGTCTTTATGAGACCGCCTATGCACTTTCTTGTGATGTTGCCGCCGCTGACGGGCACATTGTTGGCACAGAGGTGCGGATGCTGGAAGAGATTCGCGAAGAACTGAACCTTGATCGCCTACACGCCGCAGCAATCGAACGCGGATCACGCGCACGGCACATGACGCTTTGATCAAACCCTGAATGCCAGATGTTTAAGAATATCCTGTTGCAAGCGCCGCGACCGGGTACTCCAGCCACGCGCGCCAGGCGGAGATTCGTCACCCTGCCGTTTGCCAGCCTCGCGCGCTTCCAGATCGGATGCAAAAATCGCAAAAGCCAGATCACGCCCGCCCTTGGTGCGCACGTAACCGGCAAGCGTTGACACAAAGTTGAGCGTGCCGGTCTTGGCCCTCACTGCCACCTGTGGATCGTCGATGGCCTGACCATCCTCGCCCACCAATGCAATGTCACGCAAAATCGGCTGCAAGGTCGGCTTCACATCCTGCGCCATCAACAAACGCACCATGTCACGGGGCGACAGCCGCGCCGCATCCCCCAAACCCGAGTGATCCACAAATTGCGGTTCAATTCCTTCCGCGCGGCGCGCAGCCCAAAGCGCCATGCTTAGGGCAGAGCTGCGCAGTCCACGTTGCGTACCGATGCGTGTCGCGGTCGCCGCCAAACCCGCAGCCTCGGCCGTTATATTCGTCGAATACCGCAACATGCCCTGCATCATCTCGTTCAATGGCGCACTGGCATAGCGTACCAGCGGTGTTCCCGTAGGGCGCTCTGGCGTCTGTTGCGGCGCGTTCAAAACGATCCCGTGACTGCGTGCAAAAACCGTAAAAACCTCACCAGCATAAAGCGCGGGTTGGCGCACCGGCAGCCAGCGTGATCCCTCTTTATTGAGCGCACGCCGCGCCACAGTCCATTGGTCCACACCACCACCATTACGGTAGGTGAACACTGGCACTGCACGGTCCACAATCGCAATCTGCGCTGTGGTCACTTCGGGGCGGTAATTTGCGCTGCGGGCATCCAGCGTGGTGACATAGTCCGCGCCGTCTTGTTTCCATTCAAAATGCACACGGTTGAAATTCAGGTTCAGACCGGTGACCGCTGGATTGTAACCGAGATGATCCAGCTGGCTGTCGTCAATTTCGTCAAGATTGGTCAGGGCATCGTCCCACACCAGAAAGTCCCCACGCACTTCACGCAGGCCGGTTTCCTTCAGTCTTTTGGCAAGTTCAGCAACTTGATCCGTCACAAGATTAGGGTCACCCCCACCGGCCAAAATCAAATTACCATCTAAAATGCCATTACTTATGGGCCCATCAGCAAATAAGCGGGTATCAAAGGTGTGCTGCGCGCCCAGTGCCTCTAGCGCATAAAGGGCTGTAAAGACCTTGGTTACGCTTGCAGGCGGCTGCGCAACCGCCCCCTCGATATCCTCAAGCACCTCTCCGCTTTGCATATCCGCAACCAGAACCCCCACCGCGCCAGAGGTCGTGCGCGATGACACCATCTTGGCAATGGCATCGCGGGCAGGCACGCGTGCAGTAGGGCGCAGGGACGTCAGAGGGGCCTCTGCATAGGCTGCCGTGGCAAGCGCTGAAACCGCCCCGGACAACATTGCGCGACGGGTCAGGCGCATTACCATTCCCCCCGCTTGCGGATCGCCGTTGAGGACTGGTCTGACATGGGCAAATTGACAAAGGACCATGCCGGCGCATCTGCCCGTCCAAGCGTATGCGCCGCACGCCCCGGAATGCGTGCGCGCGCATAGACTTTTGCCGCTTTCGACATGCGCGCCGCGATCCGATCTCCTGGACGCGCCAACACGCCAATGGGAACGGTGTCCATAATCCAGCGCCAGTCTTGCCACAGGTGGAACTGCGCCAGATTATCAGCGCCCATGATCCACACGAACCGCACACCAGGGTACCGGCGGCGCAAGGCCATCAGCGTCTGCGCTGTATACCGCGTGCCCAGTTGCGCCTCGATATCAGTGACAGTGACACGCGGATGATCCATCATCGCACGCGCGGCCTGCATCCTGTCAGCCAAAGGTGCCGGTCCATTCTCTTTGAGCGGATTGCCGGGTGACACCAGCCACCACAGCCGGTCCAGCCTGAACCGCTTCAACGCAGCCTTGGAGATATGGACATGGCCCGCATGCGGCGGATCAAAGGACCCTCCCAGCAAACCGATCACCTGACCGCGCTTTGCGACAGGCCGCGCACTCATTGCGCAGGCCCTATCTGTTGCATATTGGCGGCTGCAGACTGCATCAGCATAGATTTCTCAAGGGTCATTTCCATCCTGGCCGTAGTAGCCATTTCATAACCCTGCCTGTCAATGCACGCAAACGTCAGCCCCCGAGCGCACGCTGTCTTTTCATCGTGACAAATGCATGCCAATCTTTGCCCATGAATACCCTGACCACGCGCGCTGGCGCCCCGCTTTCCCGGCTCACCTTTGGCACGATGCAATTCGGCGGCACCGCTGACGCAACGGCCAGTCAAGCCATGTTTGACGCGGCCCGCGCCGGTGGCATCAACCACTTTGACACGGCTGTGCTCTATACGGGTGGCGCGTCTGAAACGCTGCTTGGCGCAATGATCAAGGCGGACCGCGACTCTCTCTATCTCGCCACCAAAGTAGGCTATGTGGGCGGTGCCTCGCACGCGAATATCACCAGCCAGTTCGATATGTGCCGTCAACACCTGCAAGAAGATGCTGTCGATCTGCTCTACATGCACCGTTTCGACGATGAGACGCCGCTTGAGGAAACATTCAGCACATTGGCAGAATTGCAAACACAAGGCCTGATCCGCCACATCGGCGTGTCGAACTATGCCGCATGGCAGGTGATGAAGGCCCAAAGCGTTGCAAAATCACTGGGGACGCAAATCGACGTGATCCAGCCGATGTATAGTCTGGTCAAACGCCAGAGCGAGGTCGAGATTTTCCCCATGGCTGCCGATCAGGGCATTACAATCGTGCCCTATTCACCCTTGGGGGGCGGGTTGCTGACGGGCAAATATGCCAAGGGTGGCACCGGTCGCCTGTCGACCGATGCGCGGTATCAGGCGCGCTATGCGCAGGACTGGATGCATGAAACGGCAAAACAACTGACAGCCCTTGGCGCAGAGCTTGGCGTCGACCCGGCGACACTGGCCGTTGCGTGGGCTGCCAACCACCCGGTCAAACCGCTCCCCATTATCTCGGCCCGCGCTGAGGAACAGCTCCATCCCTCTTTGCAGGCCGAAAAATTCACGATGACACCTGAACTTTATGACAAAATCACCGCACTCAGCATCACACCCCCACCCGCAACAGACAGGCTTGAAGAAGCATGATTGATTTTCTGATCATTGGCGGCGGCATTGCTGGTGTTTCGGCTGCCGCACGCCTCTCGAAACTGGGCAGCGTAACGCTCTTGGAGGGTGAAGACGCCCTTGCCTATCATGCCTCCGGCCGGTCTGCGGCCCTGTTTGAACAGAACTACGGCAAGCCCTCAACGATTGCACTGAACAAGGCCAGCCATGCCTTTCATAAAGCGGCCGATGTACTCAGCCCCCGCGGTTTGATGCTCATCGGCGATGCGGAAACTGCCGAAGCCTTTGCCGCCGATCTGGACTCCATGCATCTTGACAGCATCACCGTCACAGAGGCCAAGACCATGGTGCCGATCCTTGATGACACCATTGTTGATCGCGCAGCCTTCGATACGGCGGCGTCTGATATCGATACGGACAAACTCGTGCAAACCTTCGCCAAGATGGCGCGACAGAACGGCGCGACCATCAGCACGAAAGCGCGCGTCGCAAGCATCAGTCGCAACGCCACAGGTTGGACCGTGCATGCGGGAACCGAAACTTTCGAGGCGCGCCATCTGGTGAATGCTGCGGGCGCATGGGTTGATGAAATCGCTGTGATGGCAGGGATCACACCCTTGGGCTTTACCCCTCTGCGCCGCTCGATGGCGCGGATCCCCGCGCCCGGCGGCCATGACGTGAGCGGCTGGCCAATGATCTTCGGACCGGGCGAAAACTGGTACGCCAAACCCGACGCAGGCGCGCTGATCGTATCACCCGCCGAGGAAGACCCCGTCACCCCGCATGACGCCTATGCCGACGACATGGTGCTGGCCGAGGGACTTGCCCGATATGAGGCCAATGTGACCGAACCGGTCACACGTTTGCTCAGCTCGTGGGCTGGCCTGCGCACCTTCTCGCCTGACCGGACGCTGGTGCTCGGGCCCGACAGCCGCGATCCCAGCTTTATCTGGTGCGCAGGCCAAGGCGGATACGGGATGCAGTCCGCCCCCGCCGCCGCACAGTTGTTGCATGACCTGATCGCCGGGGCGCCTTCGGAACTCCCCAAAGACACCGTTGCAGCACTCTCGCCACAGCGCTTTGCGTAAAGTGGGTTTCAACCCACCTTACCGCTACCCATCCACACGGATCGTTGCATTTTTGGGATCATAGGGGCTGTCTTCGACAACCTCGGCGTCCCAAAGCTGGTCAAGCATCTTGACCTGCAGTTTCGTCCCAACAACCGCAAGCTCTGGCCGTACATACCCCATGCCAATCGATTTCTCGAATGCCACCGAATACCCGCCCGACGTCAAACGCCCTACACGGGTGCCATCCATGGCATAAAGCGCCTCACGGCCCCAAGGGTCCGCATCCTCTGGCCCATCAATCAACAAGGTCACGCATTTGGAACGAATACCTTTCGCTTCCATCGCGGCCTTCCCGTTGAACTCCTTGGACAGATCCACAAACCGCGGCAGATCGGCCTCCAGCGGTGTCGCATCACGGCCCAACTCGGTCCCGAAAGCGCGATAGGATTTCTCCTGCCGCAACCAGTTCTGCGCGCGTGCGCCAACCAGCTTCATGCCATGCGGCTCGCCTGCTTTTTCCAGCAGATCGAAGAGGTAGTTCTGCATCTCGATCGGGTGATGCAGCTCCCATCCCAGCTCGCCGGTATAGGCCACACGGATCGCATTCACCGGACACATGCCCAGTTCGATCTGCTTGGCCGAAAGCCAAGGGAACCGCTTGTTGGACAGTGCAGTCGCCGGGTCCGCATCCTTGATCACCGCGTTCAGGACATCGCGCGATTTCGGTCCCGCGATGGCAAAAACGCCCCATTGGGTGGTCACGTTCTGTACGTCAATGCGGCCAAACTCCGGTTCCTTATCGGCAACTGCCTTGTTCAGGAAATCCGCGTCATAGTCCGTCCAGGCACCTGCCGAAACAAGGTAATATTCATCCTCTTTCAACCGGACGATGGTATATTCCGTGCGCGTCGTGCCGTGATCTGTCAGTGCATAGGTCAGATTGATCCGCCCCACACGCGGCAGCTTGTTGGTGGTGAACCAGTCCAGAAACGCCGTGGCACCGGGCCCTTTGACGATATGTTTGGTGAATGCGGTGGCGTCGATCAGGCCGACACCTTCCCGCACAGCCTTGGCCTCTTCGACTGCATATTGCCACCAGCCACCACGGCGGAACGAGCGGCTGTCGTGATCATTGAACCCCAAGGGCGCATAATAATTCGGACGCTCCCACCCGTTCACAAAACCGAATTGCGCGCCGCGTGCCGCCTGACGGTCATAGGCAGGCGATGTGCGCAGCGGACGACAGGCAGGGCGCTCTTCATCGGGGTGATGCAGGATATAGACGTGCTCATAGGCCTCTTCGTTCTTGCGCGCGGCCCACTCTGTGGTCATCCAACTGCCGTAGCGCTTGGGATCAAGCGACGCCATGTCGATCTCGGCCTCGCCCTCGACCATCATCTGGGCAAGGTAATAGCCCGTACCACCCGCCGCTGTGATCCCGAAAGAAAACCCTTCCGCCAACCACATATTACGCAAGCCCGGCGCAGGGCCAACCAGCGGGTTGCCATCGGGTGTATAACAGATCGGGCCGTTGAAATCGTCCTTCAGACCGCTTTCCTCACAAGACGGAATGCGGTGGATCATCGCCATATACTGCTCTTCGATCCGTTCCAGATCGAGCGGGAACAGGTCGGCACGGAAAGTCTCGGGCACGCCGTATTCAAAAACCGCAGGTGCACCTTTTTCATAAACACCCAAAATCCAGCCACCACGCTCTTCGCGCACATAGGATTGCGCATCGGCGTCACGGATGACGGGGTGTTCGACATGGCCCTCGGCGCGGAAATCAACCAGCGCAGGGTCTTGGTCCATGACGATAAACTGGTGTTCCACAGGGATCGCAGGGATCTTGATCCCCAGCTTTCTGGCCGTGGTCTGCGCATGGTTGCCGGATGCGGTCACGACATGCTCTGCCGTGATCACGATCTGCTCGTCCGAAGGGACAAGGTTGCCGCCCTTTTCGACCATCTTGGTACAGGTGACTTCCCACGCTTTACCATTCCAGTGAAACGCATCCGCCTGCCATTTCCGTTCGATCGCAACACCGCGCTGGCGGGCTCCTTTGGCCATCGCTTGGGTCACATCAGCAGGGTTAATATAGCCGTCCGTGTGATGATAAAGCGCACCCTTCAAATCCTCGGTCCGGATCAGGGGCCACTTCGCCTTGATCTCGTCAGGCGTCATCCAGACGTAAGGCACGTCACATGTCTCGGCGGTCGACGCATAGAGCATATACTCATCCATACGCTCTTGCGTCTGGGCCATCCGCAGGTTGCCCACGACAGCGAAACCGGCGTTCAGGCCCGTTTCCGCCTCAAGCGATTTGTAGAAATCGACCGAGTATTTATGGATATGTGTTGTCGCAAACGACATGTTGAACAGCGGCAGCAGCCCTGCGGCATGCCACGTCGAGCCCGAGGTCAACTCGTCCCGCTCCAGCAGCATCACATCATCCCAGCCGGCTTTCGCAAGGTGATATGCAATGGACGTGCCAACCGCGCCGCCGCCGACGACCAGAGCTTTGACTTGGGTTTTCATGATGACGACTCCCTTGGCATCTTTGACGCCAATTTGCGCGAAACCGTCACAAAGCGATAGAACCAGCCGACGCGTTTCGGTGCGAAAGCGACAAAGCCCAGATCAAAGCCCGGATCAAAGCATTGAAGGCACGACGAGATCAGGCGGCCTGTGGCCATCGGCAAAGGTCTTGATGTTCACAATCACCTTCTCGCCCATCTCGATCCGGCCCTCGAGTGTGGCCGATCCCATATGCGGCAAAAGGATCGCGTTGGAGAGTTCACGCAAGCGCGGATTGATCTCATGCCCCCGCTCGAACACATCCAGACCCGCGCCCGCAATTTCCCCCGCCCGCAACATCCGCGTCAGCGCGTTTTCATCAATCACTTCACCACGCGATGTGTTCACAATCACCGCAGTGGGCTTCATCAGCTTCAGCCGCCGTGCATTCATCAGGTGGAATGTCGAGGGCGTATGCGGGCAGTTGATCGACAGGATGTCGACACGGGCTACCATCTGATCAAGGCTTTCCCAATAGGTCGCGTCCAACTCTTCCTCGATCTCGGGGCGCAGACGCCTGCGATTATGATAGTGGACCTGCATCCCGAAGGCTTTCGCGCGGCGCGCCACGGCCTGCCCGATCCGGCCCATCCCCAGAATACCTAAGCGGCGGCCCTTGATCCGTCCGCCCAGCATTGCCGTAGGCGCCCATCCACCCCAGCTATCGGACTGCGCGACACGTATCCCCTCGGCCATGCGGCGGGTCACAGCCAAAATCAGCGCGATCACAATGTCGGCGGTATCTTCCGTCACCACACCGGGCGTGTTCGACACATGGATGCCCCGCTGGCGGGCCGTAGCCACATCAATGTGGTCCACACCGGCTCCGAAATTCGCAATCAGTTTCAGCTGATCGCCCGCGCGGGCCAAAAGTTTCGCATCAATCTTGTCAGTGATCGTACACACCAGAACATCCGCGCGGCCCATCGCATCGGCCAGTTGCTCGGTCGTCATCGGTGTGTCGTCATCACGCAATTCAACGTCGAAAAGCTCTTTCAGTCGGGTCTCGACAACCTCAGGCAACCGTCGCGTCACGACAACACTCATTTGCTTACCTGGCATCTGTTGCACTCCATAGCTTTTCAAATTCAACTTGTCATGGCAGGTTGCGCCAAAGGGACGCGCAGCACAAGAACCGCGCGCCGCAAAATGAGTAGTAAGGGCAAACAATGGGTGCAATAGCGCATTGGTTTCGCGTGTTTTGGGTCGCGGCATTCGCGATCGTGATCTGTATGAGCGCAGGTGTCGCCCAGCAAAATGACGCAGGCCCCGCAATCGGCCCAGAAACGAACCTGCCTTTGCCCCGCTACGTGTCGCTCCGCGCCGGAGAGGCCAACGTCCGCCGCGGCCCGTCACTGTCACACCGCATTGATTGGGTCTTTCAGCGCCGTGACATGCCGCTTCAGATCATCGCTGAATACGGCCACTGGCGGCGGGTCATCGACCGCGACGGTCAAGGCGGCTGGGTGCATTACCGCATGCTGTCAGGGGCCCGCACGGCCATTGTCGAAGCGGATGACCTGATCCTGCGCAGCCGCCCCGAACCTAACGCCACCGAGAACGCAATCTTGGAAGCAGGTGTCGTGGCGCGCCTTGGCGACTGCAACCCCGACTGGTGCGAATTGACCGCAGGTGGCTACAAAGGCTGGGCCCCGAAGACGGCCATCTGGGGCGTCGCGGATGCGGAAATCCGTGACTGAACACGCATGCGCGGGCTAGCGTTGTGCTGACGTAGTCGTTAGCACAGACCCCATGAACGATACACGCCTCAACCTTTCTGCCGGAGTTCTCTCTGTCTCGGTCGCACTGATCCTCGTGCTGGCCAAGCTTTGGGCGTTGTCGCAAACCGGATCGCTCGCCGTGGCCGCCACCTTGGCCGACAGTGCGCTTGACCTGATGATGTCACTGGGGGGTCTGATCGCCATCGCCTATGCGGCCAAACCCGCCGATGATGACCACAATTTCGGCCACACTTCAGCCGAGGATCTGGCGGCACTCGCCCAATCCACCTTCATCATGATTTCCGCAGGCGTGATCGCGTTTGCCGCAATTTTCCGTCTGTTGGATGACACTGTTGTCCTGCCTGAACGTGAAGGCCAAGGCATTGCAATTATGTTTTTTTCCATCTGCCTGACGCTGGCCTTGGTGATCTGGCAACGCCATGTCGCGGCCAAGACCGACAATAAGGTCGTCAAGGCAGACAGCCTGCATTACATCGGCGATCTGATCCCGAATATCGGCGCGATCATCGCACTCTGGGCCTCTGCCGCCTTTGGCCTGCACCAGATCGACAGCGTCGTGGCGTTGGGTGCCGCTGCCTTCCTGGGCTTCGGCGCCATCCGCATCGGCAAAGCCGCATGGGACGCGCTGATGGACCGCCAAGCCGACCCCGAGATGATCGCAGGCATCGCTGCAATCGCCGAGAACTTCGACGGCATCCACGGCTACCACGACCTGAAAACACGCGTCGCAGGCAGCCGCGTTTTCGTGAACCTGCATATCGAACTTGATGGCGACCAGACCCTGCACGAGGCGCATCGCATCGGCGCGCGCCTGCGCCGCGCGATTATCGCAGCCTACCCCCGCGCCGATGTTCTGATCCACAAAGATCCTGTCGGGGTGACCAAACACCCAGACGACGACCGCCCCTAGGCGGCTTTATCCAGACCCCGGCCTTTCAGCAGCGCCTCAACCCCCGGCAAACGCCCACGAAACGCAGTATAAAGATCGGCAGCATCCACTGACCCGCCCGAGGACAGCACCGTTTCTTCCAACCGCTTGGCCGTGGCGCTGTCAAAGGGATCGCCCGCCTCTTCAAATGCAGCGAAAGCATCCGCATCCATCACCTCGGACCACATGTAGCTGTAGTAGCCGCTGGAATAGCCGTCACCGGCAAAGACATGGGCGAAATGCGGTGTCGCATGGCGCATCCGGATCGCATGGGGCATCCCGATGTCTTCCAGAATCTCGGCCTGCCGCTGCATCGGATCGGCAGGGGCCGGTCCGTCATGAAAGCCCAGATCAACAAGCGCAGAGGCGACGTATTCTACCGTTTGGAAACCCATGTCGTACGTTGCAGCACCCAACATGCGGTTCAACAAATCCTCAGGCATCGGCTTGCCCGTATCGGCATGCGTCGCGAATTCGGCCAGCACCTCAGGCACCTCCAACCAGTGCTCGTAAAGCTGGCTTGGCAGTTCCACAAAGTCCCGCGCCACGGATGTGCCCGAGATGCTTTCATAGGTCACATCCGACAGCATCTGGTGTAGCGCATGGCCGAATTCATGGAACAGGGTGCGCGCATCGTCATAAGAGAGCAGCGCAGGCTTGCCCGCCTCCGGTTTGGCGAAATTGCATACATTCACCACATGCGGGCGAATATCGCCGCTCAACCGCTGCTGCGATCGCATTGCCGAACACCATGCACCCGAGCGTTTGGAACCACGCGCAAAATAGTCACCGATGAACACTGCAATATGCGTGCCATCGCGGGTCACTTCCCACAGGCGCACATCAGGGTGGTAGACCGGCCCCTCAATCGGCGCGAATTCCAGCCCGAAGAGACGGTTGGCGCAGGCAAATGCCGCTTCAATCATCCGGTCCAATTGCAGATAGGGCTTCAGTTCCGCCTCATCGAGATCATGCAATTCCTTGCGGCGCTTTTCCGCATAGAACCGCCAGTCCCAAGGCTCGAGCGGGCCATCAAACCCGTCTGCATGCAGCATCCGCTGCAAGACGGCCCCATCAGCCTCTGCGGCAGCCTTCGCAGGCTTCCAGACCTGCATCAACAAATCACGCACAGCGGCAGGTGTCCCTGCCATCTCGGTTTCCAGCTTGAAATCAGCGAAGGTATCGTAGCCCAACAGCTTTGCGCGCTCTTGCCGGAGCTTCAATGTCTCGGCGGCAAGCGCACGGTTATCCGTCTCGCCACCATTCGCGCCGCGCGCACCCCATGCCTCATAGGCCTTTTGGCGCAAATCCCGCCGCTCGGAAAACTGCAAGAACGGCACAATCAGCGACCGCGAAAGTGTCACAACAGGCCCGCCCGCGTCCTTCTCTTCGCCCGCCGCTTTCGCTGTCGCGATCACAAAATCCGGCAGGCCATCCAGATCATCGGCACCCAGTTTCATAAACCATGCACGCTCATCCGCCAACAGGTTCTGGGTGAAACTGGTCCCCAACACCGACAGGCGCGATTTCACATCACGCAGGGCCTCGGCAGACTTCCCTTCCAGCTGCGCACCCGAACGCACAAACCCACGCCGCGTCAGCATCAACACACGGTCTTGCTCAGGCGTCAGATCAAGTGCGGCGCGGTTCTCCCAAACCGCCTCGACCCGCGCAAACAGCGCTTTGTTTTCTGAAACCTCAGAGCCATAAGCACTCAAAAGCGGGGCAAAATCACGCTGCAAGGCCTCGCGCTTGGGGTTACTGTCAGCCCCCGCCAAACTGTAGAACGCCCCCAAAACTCGGCCCAAGGTATCATCGGCCCGCTCCAGAGCCTCAATCGTATTGGTGAAATCGGGCGCGTCGGGGTTTTCCGCAATCGCGGCAATATTCGCGCGCGATATGGCGAGTGCGGCATCAACAGCCGGCGCAAAATCATCATCAGAAATCACATCGAACGGCGGCAACCCAAAAGGCGTGTCCCATTCAGCAAGCAACGGATTTGTCATCAGTAGTCTCCTTTGCAGCAAGAGGTAGTGCGCGATGCCCCTTGGCACCACCCCTTGGTAAAAAACGCACATCCCGTGCTCACCGCGTCCGCATCCGTTTCTCGAACCGGCGCAAGGCGATCGACAGGGTAATCGTGATCGTCAGATAGACCAGAGCAACCACATTATAAGTCTCGAAATAGCGGAAATTGCCTGCCGCTGTGACCTTGCCCAGTTGGGTCACATCGGTGACGCCCAGCACAGACACAAGCGACGAATCCTTCACCATTGCCACAAAATCATTGCCCAAGGGCGGCAGGATCATGCGCAGCGCCTGCGGAAAAACAATAAACCGAAACCGGTGCCATCGGTTCAGACCCAGCGCCTCTGCCGCCTCAATCTGGCCTTCATCAACCGATTGCAGGCCCGCGCGAAACACCTCCGCCAGAAAGGATGAATAGGCGATGGTCAGTGCAATCACCGCCCGCCACAGGAGCGAAAAATCCCGCGT